>JABCZY010000112.1 GCA_013289395.1 Bacteroidota bacterium | reverse complement strand
GCAATAGCCAGTACAGCTTTCTCTTCCCAGAATGCTCAACAGTTCAATAGTAAGGTAACCATTAATACAGCAGACTCCCTGCAAATGCTTATTAATACGCTTAATTCATTCAGCGGCTCATATGTTTCGATGTATGAGTTCAGAGAAATCAACCTTGCATATGGCAGGAGCCTTTTCAAAATAGGTAGTGATGATTCTACTGCATTTAAATTCTACGGGGGTATAGGCATTAAATATCTTATTGGCTTAGCTGATTTGCATGGGCAATTTGTGAATGGCACCGTAACTGCTGACTACGCCATTGAAAACGGAACAATATATTCGCCAATTCCTTCTGGCGCACCGGGCCAAGGGGTTGGAATTGATATTGGTGCCAGTATGGCATACAAAAAGTGGAAATTTGCAGTTGCAGCAACTGATATAGGCTCAATTAACTGGACTGGAACGCATGCCACTTTGAATGATACTGCAGTTGCCGAGAGAATAATAACTGACCGTGGTGATTCCAACAGTTCTAACGTGAAGAATTATATTCAAAGTAGTGGAGAAAAATTCACTACCGTGTTGCCGTCAAAATTCAGAGTGGGTGCCAGTTATGAACTGAACAAGATGCTTACAATTGCATCAGACGTTATTCTGCCTATGAATAATGTGGTTGGAAATCTTATAGGAACGTATTATTCAGTTGCTGGTCATTTAACAGCGTTTAAAGCCGTAACATTTGATGCCGGTATTGCAACAGCAAAGAATTATGGTACAGTAGTACCTGTTGGAGTTGCGTTTGGGCATAAGGTACAGGTATATTTTGGAGTTAATGATGTACTGACTTATCTAGGCAAAATAAAAAATACCGATTTGTCAGCAGCATTTGGGCTTATAAGAGTTAATTTATAATAGAGTATTACTGAATAATTTATGGCCGGATCATTTTCAGGTAAAGTAGTTTGGGTAACCGGGGCTTCGTCAGGTATTGGGGAAGCATTGGTAAAGGCATTTGCGAAGGAAGGGGCAAAGGTGGTGCTTTCAGCAAGGAGGGAAGATGAATTGCAACGAGTAAAAAAAGAAGCTGGCCTTACCGATTCCAATAGCCTTGTCCTGCCACTCGATCTTTATAAAATTGACGAATTAGGAAATGCACTGGCTAAAGTCAAAGAAAAGTATTCATCCATTGACATACTGATATGCAATGCAGGTATTGCGCAGCGTTCTTTGGTAAAGGACAGTTTATTGCAGGTTGACCGCCAGATAATGGAACTGAACTTTTTCGCTGTCATTGCGCTTACTAAAGCTGTGTTGCCAGGTATGCTTGCACAAAAAAGTGGCAACATTGTGGTAATAAGTAGTGTTATGGGTAAAATGGGTATTCCATTTCGGTCCATGTATTGTGCCTCGAAACATGCATTGCATGGTTTTTTTGAGGCACTGCGTGGCGAAGTATTTAAGGATGGTTTGAAGGTGAATATTATTTGCCCAGGATATGTAAAAACCAATGTATCGCTTAATGCAGTTACATCTGAAGGAAAAGCCCATGGTAAAATGGATAAAGGACAAGAGAAAGGTATATCTCCTGAAAAATGTGCTAATGGAATATTAAGTGCCATTAAAAGGAATAAAGAAGAAGTGTACATTGGTGGCTCTGAAACAATAGCGCCAAGATTGAAAGTGTTGTTACCAGCCCTATTCTCAGCTATAATTAAACGTGTAGAATTCCATTGATATATGAGTATAAAGTACATTAACTCACTTGAATTTGCAAAAGGGCTTGATGCAAAGGATCCATTAAAAAAGTTCAGAAAAAAATTCTTATTCCCTAAGCATAATGGAAAAGATGCCTTGTATTTCACAGGCAACTCATTAGGCTTACAGCCTGCTTCAGTACTTCAATATATAAAAACTGAATTAGATGATTGGGCAAAATTTGCTGTAGAAGGCCATTTTGAAGCCCGTAACCCATGGTATTCATATCATGAAATGTTCGCTGCACCGGTTGCGAAGCTTATGGGTGCAAAACCCGAAGAGGTTGTTGTAATGAATCAGCTTACTGTGAACCTGCACCTTATGATGGTGTCTTTTTACAGGCCTGATAAAAAGAGGTATAAGATAATATGCGAATCGAACGCCTTTCCATCTGATCAATATGCACTTCAAACCCACGTAGAGTCGCATGGATTAGACCCTAAGAAAGCGTTAATTGAAATTAAGCCACGTAAGGGTGAAAATTTAATAAGGAAAGAAGATGTTTTAAAAGCTATCGCTGATAATGCTGATTCATTGGCATTGGTTATGATTGGCGGGGTAGGTTATTTGACCGGGCAACTAATGGATATGCCAACCATTACGAAGGCCGCGCATAAAGTGGGAGCATATTGTGCATTTGACCTGGCGCATGCAGCCGGAAATGTGGAGGTGAAATTACATGACTGGAATGTCGACTTTGCGGTATGGTGCACCTATAAATATCTCAATTCGGGTCCGGGTTCTGTAGCCGGTGCGTTTATTCACGAGAAACATATCAAAAACCAGA
>JABCZY010000111.1:648-2536 GCA_013289395.1 Bacteroidota bacterium | reverse complement strand
CTATAATAAAAGTAGTGATCAGGTAATTCATATACTTTTTTATCCTACAAAGATAATGAATTGATGAAAAATTTAATGTGCAGATATAGCCGTTTGAGCTTAATGCTTGGCTGGTTATTTCTTTTTGCCTAAATTTACAGGTATGAAAAGTAAAACCACTTTAATGAAGCCTTTCTTAATAATAGTTATTCTCCTTTTCTGCACTCTTACCGCTTTGGGGCAGCAACCCGAATACCCTGATAGTGGATTTACCGATAAGGCTGAGGCAAAGAACTTAACTGTAAATGGGTTGAAAGAAGGTAAGTGGGTTGAGTATTATAGAGATAAAGGAGAATGGATACTTCCTGTAAATAGCTTTGACTCGGCAAATTATTATTGTCTAATTATATACACTGCAGGTAAAATAGATGGAATCAAAAGGAGATATTATAAAAATGGGAAAATTGAAAGTATAACCCCGTTTCTTAATGGGAAAGAAAATGGGATTATAAAACAATACTTTGCCAATGGGAATCGTAGAGATGAAATTCCATACAATGATGGAAAACTTGATGGAGTGTGGAAAGAATATTACGAGGATGGCAAACTAAAGAGTGAAAGCCATTACACAAATAATATAAATAATGGGATAGATAAAATATATTATGAAAGTGGGCATGTAAAGTTTGAAACACCGTATGCAAATAATAAAGTAAATGGAATATTTAAAGAGTATTACGAGAGCGGGAAGTTAAAGAGCGAGACTCCTTATATAGATGGGAATAGAGGTGAAATAAAGCAATATGATGAAAACGGCAACGAAATAAAACAATAGTGCGAATTACTTATTAAAAGCCTTCAGCCTTAGTTGGGTGATTACCCTTTTGGTAGATAGTGGAAAATCTCCATCCATCATCCAGTTATAGTATGAAGGTTCGCTTTTGAATATTTCTGCAACGGGTTTGCCCTTATGTTTACCAAAATTAAAAACCTCAACCCCGTTTTTATTTCTTACTATTCTGCCGGCCAGGTCTACATTATCGGTAGCCGATGAAAAGCTATGCAGGAAGTTAACATTGGGCTGCAGGCTATCGTATTTCTGTAGCTGTGCCAGTAGTATATCAAATGTTGCTCTAACGTCAGCCTCTGCACTATGTGCATTTTCAAGGTCTTTATGGCAATAGAACTTATATGCTGCCGACAAAGTGCGTTGTTCCATTTTATGGAATATGTTCTGCACATCAATGCTCTTGCGGTTTTGCATATCGAATTCCTGGTCGGCTCTTAAAAACTCTTCCACCAATAAAGGAATATCAAACTTGTTGCTGTTATATCCGCCCAGATCACATGGGTCCAGTATTTGAAAAAGCTTAGGCGCTAGCTCTTTAAAAGTAGGCTCGTTCTGCACATCCTTATCAAATATGTGGTGTATGGCCGATACTTCAGCGGGTATGGGTATAGTAGGGTTTACCCTAAATGTATGCACTTCCTCCGTGCCATCAGGAGAAAGTTTTAATATCGAAATTTCAATTATTCTATCAGAACCAATGCTTAAACCTGTGGTTTCAATATCAATGATTGCGATTGGGCGGTTGAGGCTTAGGTTTGTTTTTGTCATTAGTTGGTGGGGGTGTTGGCTGTTGTTGCTCCTGCGGAATGAAGGAGTAATTTTTAACTGTTTCAGGTTGAAATGAACTAAGATCAAAAACCGTCAGCTTATCCCTGGTAGAAGGGTACCCGTCACAGTCAATAGTAACATCATATACACCTGGCGTCAGCGCCATTACATAATGCCCTGTTTTGGTTGGTTTAAATTGGTATGGGGCCAAATCTTTATTCTTTGTGTCAACAGCAGTTATCATTGCTTCAATAGGCTTAGTAGAATCAGGGGTAATAATTTTACCCCTTA
>JABCZY010000111.1:0-593 GCA_013289395.1 Bacteroidota bacterium | reverse complement strand
CCTTACAATGGCATAACGTTGGTTGTCGTGGAATACTATTCTGTAAATGTCAAAATCTCCAAAACCATCAGGGTGTACCCTGGAAATATAGGCAACATGATGGTTAGAAGTGAACGAAATACATCTGTCGTCACCACTTGTGTTTACCGGAAAGCCAAGGTTTTGCGGTTTACTCCAGCTATTGCTGTCTGTGTTTGTCCATTGGGTTTTAAATACATCAAAATCTCCCATGGTACTATGTCCTTGCGAAGAAAAATATAATGTTGTTCCATCCACATCAAGCCATGGAAAATCTTCTTTGTATTGGGTATTTACATTCTTCCCCAGGTTTTGCGGTGTAGCCCATTCTCCGTTAGGCAATTTGCGTGCCATATAAATATCGGTTTCACCATACCCTCCGGCTCGCATACTTGCAAAAAACAGTTCATTGCCATCAGGTGAAATACTACCTGAGGTTTCAAAACCGCTGTTAATGGCGTCGTTATATTTTACCGCCCTTGAAAAAGTGTTTCCTTTACGTTCACTGTAATAAATATCTCCGAGTTCATCAATGTGGTCAAGATAAATAACCATTTCGCTGGCCGAAGGATTCA
>JABCZY010000110.1 GCA_013289395.1 Bacteroidota bacterium | reverse complement strand
AAGGTAGTCGATATGCTTTATTTTCCAATACTCGAGGGGCATTTCCCAACATGGTTCCCTGTATGGGGTAGTGAAGAGTTTATATTCTTTCGCCCGGTGTTTAACTGCTCCGATTCGGCAATTACTATTGGAGTTATACTTATTCTTTTATTTCAACGTAAATTCTATCCCAGAAAGGAAGATAAAGTTGAGATCAGCTAATTGGTACTGTTAAGCAGGCTTAGAACATATAGCCATACTTCTTCTTCTGAAAAGTATCAAAAGTATCGCCACGGTGTGCGCTTCCTTTGCCTAAATGGTCAGAGCTCCATATCAGCGTTATTTCGTGCGAGCCTGTAGTGTAATGGCCTAAGGCAGATGTTATAAAATCATACGAATAACATAATTCAAAATCGTTCTTGATAGTTATTCCCAGATCAAGAGATACAGCATCTTTAAGGCGAAGAGATAGTCCTGCATAAAAAAGCTCCTTAATGTGAATACGCAACGAATAAGCCAGATATAGAGGAGTACCACCAGACTGTTCGGCAAATAGTGAGCTTTGCCATACGTAATTTGAATTACCTGAAAAATTATAGCCCAGGTATCCATAAAAATGAGGTAATAGCGTTACAATGCCTGTGGTGCTGGTATCAGCAGGTGCACTGGCGTATTTTTTGTAAAGCTTAGCATCTTCCTGAATAAGGTTATCAACGCTTAAGCCAAATTGCCAGCGGTCGTTATACAGATAAGCACCTGCACCCGCGTTTGGGGTCAATGCACTGGCAGTTACTGTTTGGTCAATTGCCGGGTCACCTGATTGATGAATAGTTATTTTAGGCCCGTTTACAATATAATCTAACATGCTTGCCTGAACTCCCAGGGAAACAATAAGATCAGGCAATTTTAAATGATACGCATAACAGCCTGTGTATTCGTTACGTTGAGTTGGGCCGGTTACATCCTGGAACATATCAAATGCAACTCCCATTTTTCCACCCATTAGTTTATAGTTCAGGCTTAACCCCTCTGTAATTGGCGCATCCGGCATACCTACCCATTGGTCTCTATAATCTATACGAACATCATATTGTCTCTTGGTGCCTGCAATAGCAGGGTTAAAAAAAAGCAGATCAGATGGGAACTGGGTAAATATAGGTAATTGCTGCGCATAACCACTGGCAGAATCAAATGCCCAAACCAATACCAAAAGCAATATTTTATAGAATAACTTCATACTTACTTAGGCTTTCTTATTATGGTAACAGCCCCTTTATATTGAGTTCCTGTACCCGTATCGAGGAGGTAGTAATAAGTCGCATCAGGCAGTTTTGAACCTGATACTGTCCCGTCCCATTCATTGTAATATGGCGCTGCAAAAAAAACTTGTTGACCATAACGGTTAAATATGGTAAGGGTATTATTAGGGTAAAGATCAAGGTTGCCAATGAACCAATAATCGTTAATCCCATCTCCATTAGGAGTAAAGGTATTATAAAATGTAAGGTCTTTATCCGGGGTTACTTTAACTACCACAAAATTAAAGCCCGGACAACCATCAGCACCAATTCCTGTAACAGTATATGTTGTTGTAACATTTGGAAATACTTCCGGATTAGGTGTATTGGGATTGAAAATAGTTACAGAATCAGGCATCCAGAAATATTTTACTGCTCCACTTGCATTAATGGTTACCTCTGATCCTTCTTTTACCGTAACAGGAGATGTTACTGTTATAGTTGGAGAGGCAAGTACAGTAACAATAACCTGGGTTGTATTACTACAAGTACCGTTCGAAGCTGTGAGTGTGTAAGTAGTTGTTATAGTAGGTGTAGCCTGCGGGTGCGCGCAGTTATAGCAGCTTAGGTTGCTGTTTATGGGTGTCCATACATAATTAAATGAAGCCATATTACCACTGCTGCCTAATCTGGCTCCTGAGGTTTGTGGACATATTGCAGTATCATTTCCTGCAGTAGCTGCTTGTACATTACTAACTGTTATTAAAACAGAATCGTGACTGCGGTTACCTGCATTGTCGTTTACTATTACATAAAACATTGTAGTAGCGTTTACCTGAACGGTAGGATTAGGGTCATTAGGGTGAGGCATTCCTGCAGTTGGAGTCCATGTGTATGTATAGGCAGGTGTTCCACCCTGTGCAGTGGGGCTTCCACCCAGTGTTACAGAATCGCCGGCACATGTAGTTTGCGGTGCGCCCGGATTAACGATCAATTGGGCATTAGTATATTGGAATGAAAATAAAAGTACGCACAGACTTAAAACCACAAAAGACTTAGGAGCATGCACGATACTTCTTGTTTTCATAAGGTGTGCAAAGATAACATTATATCGTAAAAAAAGGAAACTAACAACGTATAAGTTAATAAAATGGGTGATATGTTAATAAACTCTATTTATATATTTGCGGCCAATAGCCCTGTTCAAGTAGTACATTTATTATATGCCGATAATTTTCCCTATAGTTCTTCCAAATATTCCTTCGGGCGATGTTTATTATTTTACAACAAATTCAGGCACTAAATACGAAGTGCGTTTTGGCAGAAGAAGAGACAATATTTTCCATGCCACTATAGTGTTTGGAGTAGTTAACGATGAGTATAAAGGGGAGG
>JABCZY010000109.1 GCA_013289395.1 Bacteroidota bacterium | reverse complement strand
TAATAATTTCATGCATTCGGTGCGTGATGAATATACTCTAAATAAGTTGAAGGATATTGGAATAGAAAATGTTGTAAATACCTCTTGTCCTACTACTTGGGAATTAAATAGTCAACAAACAAATAGAGTTAATGGGGCCGCTAACTGCCTGTTTACTATTACTGACTATATGAAGGATGCGAAAAATGATGACTTATTACTACAGACTATATGTGATTTTTTTAATGAACGTATATATTTCTTTCCACAAGGAAATGGTGATAGTGAATACATTAAATCACTTGATTTTTTCAAAAAGAACAAAACAAAATTTACAATTTTAAACAGAACTATAAGTGAATTCGAGGACTGTATTTCTAATTCGAATGTTGATTACATAGGTACGAGGTTACATGCAGGCATAAATGTATTGCAATTGAAGAAGAATGCATTGATTCTTGCAGTAGATAATCGCGCAACCGAAATGGCAAAAGATATAAACTTGCCAGTTATTGATAGACGAGATTTTGACAGTATGAGAAAGTGGCTTAAACAAGAGAAGATTTTTAAAGATATTAAAATACCTACGGATAATATTAAATTATGGAAAGAACAATTTAAAAAATAATATTAATATTTCATAAAATAGTTGAAGGGTTTATGTGTACAAACAATTATTCATACCCAAACTCGTCCGATGAGTTCTTATTGTTGACGTATTGTTTGCCATTTGAGCAGAGGAGCTAGAACTCCCTGCCAATTTTGATCCAACGAACCGGTATTACCCATAAGAATGGTATCGAAGGAAAGCGCAAAAAAAACATTAGCCAGTACCTTGAATCCAGGTATTCCCATATGTACGAATATCTTATATTTTCCCTGATTTAATAAATTAGCCGGAATAATACATGTTGTTATATAAATGCCTGGAGATTTTGCATCAGAATCATTAAGTTGGTTGGTGCTTGTAAATGCAATTGTATCTAATGTGTCTTTTACTTGAATTATCACTCTTGATGCTGGTATTTTTTCAATAACCCTGTATTTTATTTCAATTGTAACAGGTGAATTAGTGTAAAACACACCGGTTGTTTTGTTCCGTTCATTTAAAGTACTTACAGACAGTATGGTTACTTCCGTGCCTCCCGGGTTATTTTCTGTCGACCACTCAAACATTCCTGTATTCTCATGTTCTCCATTAGGTAAAAGATAATCTGCAATAACAGATAAAGTGCTCCCATTGCTTATTATATCTCCATTACTTAAAAGTATTGCCGATGTACATAATGTTCGTATTGCCGACATATTATGGCTAACAAATAAAACGGTACGTCCCGCTTTGGTTATTTCTCCCATTTTACCCATGCACTTAGCCTGAAATTCAGTGTCACCAACTGCCAATACTTCGTCTACAATAAGTATATCAGGGTTAAGGTGGGCTGCCACTGCGAAGCCAAGCCTTACTTTCATACCTGACGAATACCGCTTAACAGGCGTGTCAATATGATGCTGAATACCTGAAAAATCAAGGATACTGTCTAAATGCGTATTTATTTCAGGTTTGGTAAGCCCTAAGATAGCACCGTTCAAATATATATTTTCACGTCCTGTTAATTCCGGATGAAATCCCGTGCCTACTTCAAGAAGGCTGGCAAGTGAGCCTTTGATCTTTATTTTGCCTGAGGTAGGCGCTGTAATGTGAGACAATATTTTTAATAAGGTAGATTTGCCGGCTCCATTTTTTCCCACAATACCTAATACTTCTCCCTGCTTAACTGTAAAGTTTATATTCCTCAATGCCCAGAAAATGTTGCCATTAACCCGTTGGTCATTTTGTTTGATGTGAGTGGTTTTATTGCCACTAGGCGAAGATGAAACCTTTGTTTCTCCAAGTATATATTGCTTGGATAGGTTTTCTACTTCTATAACATTCTTTTCGGGCATACTACTTCAATGTATTGCCTACAAATATAGTGTATTTGAATGGGGTAATTGCGGGTGATTTTTTTGAAGTTACCTGATTTTATCATAGCCATCCAGGAAGGCCTGAATATTATCGCTCCCCAAAAGGCTTTGTAGTTTTCTTAACCGGCCTTCTTCCCAGTTCCATCATTCCAGTTTTTTGAGTCTTTCAATAATTTCAGGTGTAAAGAGGTATTTGATAAGTTTAGCCGGAACACTGCCAACAATAATATATTAAGGTACATCGCCAGTTACCCGCCCCGGCTGCAATTATTGCACAATCACCAATTTTAATTCCATTTCGTATAACTACTGAAGTGCCTATCCATACATCATGCCCTATAGTAACTCTGGAAAATCCATCAAAAGCAGTACTATCGCAAAATGTAGTAACAACTACATTGTCCGTACAGTAAAAAATAGGTGCTGTGCTCACAAAATTTGTTGGATGCTCGCCAAGGTCAATGACAACATTAGGGTCTATGGAGCAAAATTTACCAATACTGCACCGGCAAACTATACTATTGGTTGCAATATAAGAGTATTCACCAATAATGGAATCGATGATCTCTACACCTTTAAAGAATACAGTGTTTTTAGGGAGTACAGGTGCCGCATTTTGCTGTTTTATCAGCTTTTTTTCACGTGCGTATAATCTCCTTACTATAGTGATGAATTCT
>JABCZY010000108.1 GCA_013289395.1 Bacteroidota bacterium | reverse complement strand
GAATGGCAATGTATTTGCATTATACACATATGATTCTTTACTTTTTGCTGGTGGAACATTTACTTCAGCAGGTAGCAATCCTGCGAATGATATTGCCCAATGGAATAATTCAACATGGGCTCCTCTTGGCGAGGGAGTAAATGGAAGTGTAAATGCAATTACTTCTTATAACGGCAAGCTATATGTCGGAGGAAAATTTGATAGTGCAGGAGGCATTGCCGCCAGAAACATTGCAATGTGGAATGGTACAACATGGGCTGCGCTAGGTAAAGGCGTCAATGATACTGTAAAGGCGTTTATTGTATTAAATGGAAACCTATATGTAGGAGGTTGTTTTGATAGTGCAGATGGTTTGTTGGTTAATTCAGTGGCTGAATGGAATGGTGTTTCTTGGGATTCTTTAGGTGGAGGAGTAAATGGGCATGTCTATGCATTTACGAATTATGGTAGTAATATAATAGCAGGAGGCTTAATAGATACGGCAAATATATTTTGGACTACTAATAATTATATGCAAGAATGGAATGGAATAAACTGGATTGGCTTTGGCGACAGTTCAACAAACTTCTGTTCGCATCCGGTGTACGCAATTACTTATTTTGAAGATGCATTGTTCTGCGGTGGTACTTTAGGTGATACTACAGGTGGGCGGGAATCAAGTTATTTTACTAATTGGGTTGGAGATGGAGCAAATGCTGGAAATGCAACAATATGGTCTGAACCTGGAGGCCCTGATGCTCCAATATATGCAATGGCAGTATACGACTCTATTCTATACCTTGGAGGAAGGTTCGATACAACTTATGGGTGGCCGACCAAGTGTATCGCTTCATGCAGTAACGATACTGGATGGTCAGCATGGGATACTGTTGGCGGAGGGTTAAATAATACAGTCTATGCTTTAGCCGTTTATAATGGTCAGCTTTACGCTGGTGGAGCATTTACTCAATACTATCAAGGAATTAATCATAGCTCTAAATCGAAAGGATACGCAGCTAATCATATTGCAACTTATAAGTCACCTAAACCCACAAGTGTCAATACACTTGTACATAGAGCTACGTTTAAAGTTTACCCTAATCCTTTTACAACTACATGCACAGTATTGTTTAGCGAGAGCGGAACTCATTATCTTGAATTGGATGATATAACCGGAAGGAAATTAAGAACGGTGGAAAGTACCGACAAACAGTATGAACTTAACCGTGATGGAATTGCTCAGGGTATGTACTTACTTAAAATATTTGATAGACAGATGAAGTATGAGTCATCTTTGAAACTTGTGATACAATAATATTATATAATTAAAAAGCCCCACAAATGTGAGGCTTTTTAACTACTCCTAAATATTTAACCTTACCCCTTAACAAGGCTATGTTCTCCTAAAAATTTCAACACGCTTTGTTCAATTGCTTTTTCTGGCTCAGCACCTTCCGATACCATGTAACGGTTCGATATAGCTGTGACAACCTCATCGGTCATTACCGGCAACTTCTGGCCTTCTAAGCCCTGGAAGTCATTTGCAATTAACCACTCACGCAAAAACTCTTTCGATAATTGCTTTTGGTGTTCCTTCTTTTTCTGACGATCTTCATACCCTTCTTTATAGAAATACCTTGATGAATCAGGTGTATGAATTTCATCAATCAAATATATCTTGCCATCGTGCAGTCCGAACTCGTACTTGGTATCAACCAATATAAGTCCGCGTTTAGCAGCCATTTCGGTACCGCGCTTAAACAGCATACGGGTGTAATGCTCCAGTTGCTCGTAATGTTCTTTCGATACAAGGCCCTTCTTGATAATATCGCTCTTTGAAATATCTTCATCGTGCCCTACATCAGCCTTGGTAGTAGGGGTAATAAATGGCTCATGGAATTTATCATTCTCATGCATACCTTCCGGTAAACGCACACCGCAGATTTCGCGCTTGCCCGATTTGTACTCTCTCCATGCATGGCCACTCAGGTAACCACGTATAACCATTTCTACTTTAAATGGTTCGCAAAGTTTACCAGCGCTCACCATAGGGTGGGGTACACCCATTATCCAGTTAGGCACTATGTCGGCCGTAGCTTTCATAAAGTGTGCTGCAATCTGGTTAAGCATTTGTCCTTTGTAAGGTATGCCGCGTGGCAATACAATATCAAATGCCGATACCCTGTCACTTACTATCATAACAAGCATTTCGTCATTAATGTTGTACACATCGCGTACTTTCCCTTTGTAAAAACTCTTTTGATTCGGAAAATGGAAGTTGGTTGCTGTTATAGTTTTCATTTCGCTGTTTATTGTTTGGTTTGTAGTTTCAACGCTGTTTCTGTATCATAAATGCTCAATATCTTTCTCACCAGTTTGTGACGCACCACGTCATTCACATCAAGGTGAATAATATCAATACCCGGCACATTATTGAATATTTTAATTGCCTGTGTAAGGCCCGACGGTTGCTTGAACGGAAGATCGGTTTGTGTAACGTCGCCTGTAACAATGAACTTGGCAGAGCTACCCATACGTGTCAGGAACATCTTCATCTGGCTTTCGGTTGCGTTCTGCGCTTCATCTAATATTACAAATGCATTGTTCAATGTGCGGCCACGCATAAACGCAAGCGGAGCAACTT
>JABCZY010000107.1 GCA_013289395.1 Bacteroidota bacterium | reverse complement strand
TTGAAAAAAGACCAATAATAAGAAGTAGCCGGGAGATTATTAGGGCTGGATTTATTGGTGAAAGTGGTAGATTTACCCAGGCAGGCTGTATCAGCTTTAAATAAAGGTATCGGTATTGGTCCTGTCTTCTTAGGAACAATAATAGTTAGTGTATCATTACAGGCAGATCCTGTATATGGTGTAACAATTACCTTATAAGTTCCTGCACTATCAACTTTAATGGTTTGTCCAGTATTCGATCCAATTATGCCACCAGGCGGACCGGTCCATTGGTATTGGGCCGCTCCGTTAGGTCCTGTAAGTGTAATTGGTTTACCGCAAAAGGCAGGAGAAGAACTTACAACTCCAATACCCGAACATGACGCATCAATATAAGCATATCCAAAATGCGCGCCTAAAGAACAATCAGCTGTCATAAATTGTATGGTTACACATTGCCCTATGTATTGCTGTAATGGAACAAACACATAACTCCAGGGTTTGTAATATACTGTATCAAAATCTGTCGGATAAGCTACTGAATCAAATCCTTCTTTAGAAGCAAGGGTAGATGTAACTATATACTTACCACAGCCTGTTATTGTGTCCCCATTCTGGTCAAACATTGTAACCGTAAAAAATGGTTGCTCAAAATAGGGGTGCCTTGGGTTTTCCAAAAAAACGGCATATTCATACACAAAATCACTATTAGCAGCAGTAACCAGAAATGTTTGCCTGAGAATTGCCACACCCTGAAGCGCATTTGTGCTATCACCTAATCGTACTGAAAAATTACCGCCAAATGGTGAAACCCTGGGTATTGAAGGCACCAACGGATCATTTCCTCCACTCATAATTTCTACCTGGTAATCAGGGCCGGTGCTTGAAGTACCTATAGTTTTAGGATCATTAGCAGCACCTGTAACTGAACCGACAGTGCCACCAACAACACCCGTTACACTAAAAGAAGATGAGGTGGACGTATTTTCAGCATAATAGGCATCCCAACCACTTAGTGTTCCATTTTCAAAATCAATATTGGTGCAGCTGGGATTACACGCACCTGTTAGTTTATGCGTATTTGTATATTCTGTAACTGTTGAAGGGTATTCCTTTTTTATTTTATCAAACTTATTGTACAAGGACGACAATAAATCCACCTCCTGAGCAATGGCCGTTTTAATATTTGAAGAGTCAATTTTACCTGACTTTACTTTTCGTATAAAGTTTGTCTTCAATCTACTGATCCGGTCGTAGTAAAAATTTCTAAATTCTGAATATTCTTCAATAGTAGCACCCAGGCTTTTTCGGGTTAAATGAACTCCTCTGTTCCAGCATTTTATAGCTGTTTCCACTTTCTTTACGGCAACTTTCTCTTGCGAATAAAGAGCACCGGCACCAATTATAATAAAAAGCAGGCTAAGGAATACTTTTTTAAGAATACGTTTCATTATGTACTACTTCGATGAATAGATATTCTCAAAGATATACATTTATAATTATATGCATATAACACTGTTTTTAACAATCTAAATCGTTACACCTTTAAAAAAATCAATAAAAAAGAGGAGGATTCGTTAAAATCCTCCTCTTTATCAAAGCACATATTACTTATTATTTCCTCAAAATCTCGACAAAACCATGTTTGTTGTAATCTTCTGAACCACAACTTGATTTAATGATATAATAATATACACCATCCGATGCCTCTGCACCCGTGTTATTTATCTTACCATTCCAATAATCGGTAGGGTCATTTGAAGTAAAGACCTTTACACCCCATCTGTCATATATCTCTATAGTATACGCTGGTTCGTGTTCAGCATGAATAACGAACAGATCATTGATCTTATCATTGTTCGGTGTAAATACGTTAGGCACCTGGAAATCCTGACACTCAATAGAAATAACAACGGTAGCTGTACTTACGCATCCATTTGCATCAGTACCGGTAACCGTATATGTTGTTGTTACCGTAGGAGTTACAAGTGTAGTAGCACAGGTAGCGCAACCGGTTGTTGCTTGCGGATTCCATGCATAAGAAGTAACTCCGCTGGCAACAATATGAACTGAAGATCCCAATGCAATTGTAGTATCACAACATGCTGTTACTAATTGCGCCTTTGTAACGGTAATATTAATCGGGGTTGTATCAGCACAACCTGATGGGCCTGTAGCAACCACCCAAATAGTTCCGGAAGAAGTTGGCTGGAATGTTATAGTACTACCCGTTTGCTGAGGTACAGTGTTCCATATATAACTTGTACCACCTGTTGCCGTTAAAGTTAACGGCTCATTCGAACAAGTAGGCCCGTTACCACTAATGCCCACATTTGGAGAAGGCTTCATAAAAATCGTATCATTCTTAGATGCAGTACATGCGCCATTAGATTCTGTAACCGTATAAATTGTTTGGGTTTTCGGGCTTACAGTTATAGTAGATGTTGAAGCACCGGTGCTCCATGAATACTTGGTCCCGGCAATTCCACCACCCGCAGAAAGAACATCAGGTGTACCAGGGCAAATCGGGCTATTACCTGAAATAGTTGGAGCAGGTAAAGGAACAACATGCAAGGTTACAGACAGTTGTACGTTACCTGTGCAATATGAATGAACTGTTACTGTGTAAGGTGTAGTTATAGTTGGATTTACAGTTATTGTGCTTGTAGTAGCGCCTGTGCTCCAGGTATATTTACCTCCGCCGGTTGCCTGAATAGAATCAAGCACGCCAGGGCA
>JABCZY010000106.1 GCA_013289395.1 Bacteroidota bacterium | reverse complement strand
CTGCTTTTGTAGGGTATCGTGATTTTGTGAACTCAGTTCTGGCAGTGCGTGGAACTTTTACTGGTGGTATGTTATCCGGTTTCGATGCGCTAAGTGGTGAAATGTATAGGCATAATAGAAATTTAAATTTCAGAAGTCCTGTGTTAGATCTATCTGCTCAGTGTGAATATTATTTCTATCAAAGTAGTCATATAGGCCACCGTTACCACATTAAGCATGCGCGTGGTTTTAAGCGATTTAATATCGACGGATATATATTCGCCGGAGTAGGTGGTGTTTACTTTAACCCGCAAGGCCAGTATATTGATGGAACGTGGTATAACTTAAGGCCGTTGCATACGGAAGGAGAAGGAATGCCTGGAGGACCTAAGGAATATTCTCAATTTGCTTTTACTTTGCCTGCGGGGATTGGTTTTAAATACAACGTTACTCCTCAATTCACTATTGGGCTTGAAATTTCAGATAGAATTTGGACCAGTAGCGATTATATTGATGATGCGCATGGTGTGTATTACAACAATAATGCAATATTACAAGCATACGGACCTATAGCTGCTTACTTCGCAGATCCTTCTTTGCATCAAATTCAGCAAGAAATACCTCCAACCCGTACAGGTGAGGAGCGTGCCGATTCAAAGCATAATGATGCGTATATGTTTACGTTCCTTACAATGACGTATTCTCCATCGCCATTCCACAGAAGAACACGTTCGAAGTTCTAACCGTTCAGGCTATAAATTAATAAGCCACTTTCCAGTTTGGGTTCTATCCATGTTGATTTTGGAGGCATTTCTTTACCGTTATCGGCTACTGCCTTTAATTCGGCAAATGAAATAGGATAAAGGCAAAAGGCTATTTTCATTTTACCACTATCAACAATAGAATGAATATCATCAATACTTCTTATACCCGGTATAAAGGCAATTCGTTTATCGTTTCTAAGGTCAGTGATATTCAGTATAGGCCCCAGGATAAGGTTTGACAACATACTTACATCAAGGCTATTAACCACATCAGCATTGGCGTTTACACCTTCTTTCAACCTGAGCATATACCATTGCTTTTCTATATATACACTGATCTCATTTTGAGATTTTGGTTCGTGCATATTTGTTGAACATGGTGTAATTTGAAAAGATTGTTCAATAGCCTTAAACAATGATTCCATTGTATGCCCATTCAAGCTATTCACCATTCTGTTGAAATTGAAAATCGTCAATTCGTTCTCGGCAAAAATGGCGGACATAAAATAGTTGTATGGTTCTTGCCCTGTATGATTGAGGTTCTGTTTCTTTTTTGACTCGGCCAGCAGTGTAGACGAGGCTGCACGATGGTGCCCATCAGCAATATACAGGTTCGGAATGCTTTTGAAAAGTTCTGAAATTATATTCAGGTCATTTGCATCCGATAATTTCCATACGGTGTGCTGTATGGTATCGTATGAGAAGTTATATATGGGAGGAGTTTGTGTTTTTGAGTAAAGAAAATCGTGTAATGCCTGGTTAAATGGGTGCGTAAGACAAACCGGCTCGGCATTAAAATCGCAAACGGTTAGGTATTCCTTTAGTTTTTCTTCGCGTTCTGCAAGTGTTTGCTCATGTATTTTAATAATACCTTTCTGATATTCTTCAACTGATGCCAGTGCTATAATACCTATATGTGAGCGGCCATCTTTAATTTGTTTGTACACATAAAAACAAGGCTCCGTATCTTTTTTTAATATTTGCTCAGTCCTGAATTCATCGAACCTGTTTTTAATTGTGTGCAGTTGTTCTGTGTAGGTTGTTTTTTGAGCCCTGCCTGCATATATAACCTGCAAAAAAGAAAACGGATTATTTGCAAGGATCTGTTGAATAGCGCCGGTTGAATATCTTTCTACCGCATGTGAAACTACATGCTCTACTTTATCTGCCGCAGGCCGTATAGCCCTGAAAGGTTTTATGGTTGACATAAGCGCTGCAAAAGTACTTCAATTATTTTATCCAATGGAATGAACGTTTACCATTCATTCGTTTAATGAAAAACTGATTTTTTGGCCTCGGGTTAACCGAAAATGCAATGAAAGAAGCCTTGCCGATTATATGGTCCTCGGGTACAAAGCCCCAATAGCGGGAATCTTCTGAATTATCTCTATTATCGCCCATCATGAAATAATAATTCATTTTAAACGTGTAGGTAGTAGAAAGTTTGCCATCTATAATAATCGAATCTCCTTTTATCTTTAAAATATGGTTTTCATAATGGCGTATTATGTTTTCATAAAGTGCCAGACTATCTGCACTCAAATGAACGGTGACGCCCTTTTTAGGGATTACAATAGGGCCATAATTATCCTTATTCCACAAAAAATGAATACCCGATGGAAAAAGGTTAGGTTGAAATTCATTTGACACAATAGGCTTTACATTCGTTACAAATGGAAATTTGCGTATTGTATCAGTCTGCGCTTTACTCAACATAAAAATGTATTGCTTGCTATTAGTAGAAACTTCAGTTTCGGTAATATGCATGGTTCGGTTTACAAATGCCTCTAAGGTATCGATGGTTGCATCAATTATATAGGCATGCAGGTAATCCGGCAAGTCGGCAACGACTGATTTATTTATAAGAACTTCTTTTTCAATTATTTGTAGGGTGTCGCCCGGAAGCCCTATGCATCGCTTTACAAAGTTTGTTCTTTTATCTATTTTTTTGTCAAACTCCAAAGGAAAATTAAAGGCA
>JABCZY010000105.1 GCA_013289395.1 Bacteroidota bacterium | reverse complement strand
AGCGGTAGCTTTTTCTTTTACTGCATCAAGCGATGTAGCAACTTTTACGCCACCTGCTTTTCCACGTCCACCGGCATGCACCTGTGCTTTTACAACCCATACCTGTGTATTGGTTTGTTTTTGTAATTCTTTTGCTGCAGCTACTGCTTCATCAACAGTGTTGGCTACTATTCCTTCCTGAATGGGTACACCAAACTGTTTAAGTATGGTCTTGCCTTGGTATTCGTGTAGATTCATATAATCGGGTATTGACGTTTTAGTGCGGTGAAAGTAATAAAAAAATAAAACCAACTGTGATGTAGTTATTCACCTTGGTTAATAAACAAAAAACCCCGCTAAAAGCGGGGTTCTCATTTTTGTGTAAGAAAGCTTACTTAGCTTCTTTAGTTTCCGATTTCTTGTTGTAACGGGTACGGAACTTGTCAATACGACCTGCTGTATCAACCATCTTAACCTTACCGGTGTAGAATGGGTGAGAGGTGTTTGAAATTTCAAGCTTTACCAATGGGTATTCTTTGCCGTCTTCCCATGCTATAGTATCTTTCGTTTCGGCTGTAGAGCGCGAAAGGAATGCGTAATCGTTAGAAACGTCTTTAAAAACTACAAGACGATAATTTTCTGGATGAATGCCTTTTTTCATGACTTTTATTAATTAAGGAGTGCAAATTTAAGAAAATCCTGAATACGGACGGCAAATAAGGTAAAAAATTACTTTTTCTTTGCCAGGTCCATCATTCCATCGGTTGAAAACCATGCCATTGAGCTATCTGCTATAGCTACAATTACATTACAATACTCAACTCCGTCGTAGTCACCACTTTCGTTAATATAATATCCTGTGGTCTTTTTCTGTTGCAGCTTGGTATCTGAATCCGGGTCACAGCTTTCTTTGCTAAGGGTGAATTCGAAGACCTTTCTTTCGCCACCCCTGAACTCTATAAGGGTATCATGCTTAATAAGTATACTGAAATTCGAATCTTCCTCTGAAACCCAATGTCCTTGGAGTATTGAGGCCATTTTGCCCATACTTAACTCCTTCTGGGCATAGGAATTAGTACTTAATAAAACGGCTAAGCTTGTGCCGCATAAATACCTCAATATCAATTTATTCTTGTTCATCGGGGGTGCAAATGATATAACGAATATACAAAAAAGTATTTGAGCTAAAGTCCTGAGATATACAATGTAATATTAATTATTGGCTTTAGCCCAAGCTTTATAAAACTGAGTACTTACAGTACATATATTTGCAGACCGATATTTATTATATGGCGGACATCAGTAAGGAAAATATTCAGAAAGCTATTCAAGACTGCATAAAGCAGGAATTACCATTTGTTTTCTATCGCCTGCCTGATGATTCCCAGGTACATTTTATGGCAGAGACTAATCCGGGAGTAAATGTTCCTGCACCGACACCCGGTTTTATGTTCAATCCTTTTCTCCGTAGCGATAAAGTTCCTGCTTGTTTTATACGAAAGGATATTCACTTTGCTGGTAAAGCAGATGACCTGAAGGGAGTAAAATTTAATATAGATGATGTTTGCGGAAAAGATTCAGCAAATGAAAAGGTAACAAAAGAGGATTTTTGTTTGCAGGTTGAAAAAGCTGTTAAGGATATAAGAAAAGGGAAACTGGAAAAAGTAATTCTGTCGAGAGTTGAGAAAGTGAACGTGGCGGAAAAGAATCCTGTTATAAATTTTGTAGCGCTTTGTAAAAAGTATCCTACTGCTTTTGTTTCACTTGTGGTTATTACGGGTAAAACGGTTTGGCTCACGGCATCACCTGAACTATTGGTTTCGTTGGAAGGCGATACCGTTCGTTCTGTTTCACTTGCAGGCACCAAGCCGGCAAATAATGAAGTGCCATGGGGCGAAAAAGAAAAGATTGAACAGCAAATGGTAACTGACTATATATATAGTGCATTGGCGCATAATTGTGTTGATGTGGAAATGTCGGGCCCTGAAGAAGTAGTTGCAGGAAATGTGGCTCACCTGAAAACTGTTTTTAGCGGTACACTTAATACAGGCATGTACCAGATATTAAATGAACTACATCCAACACCGGCAGTATGTGGTTTGCCAAAAGAAAAAGCGTTGGAATTTATCCGTGAAATAGAAAAACATCAGCGTAAGTATTATTCGGGTTACCTTGGGCCTTGTAATATGAATGGAAAAACTGAATGGTATGTGAATTTGCGTTGTGCCGAATTATTTAACGGCAGGGCAAACCTGTTTATAGGTGGAGGTATTACAGCCGATTCAATTCCTGAAAAGGAGTGGAACGAAACAATTATGAAAGCGCAAACTCTGCTTAGTGTAATAGGCCCAACCCTGAAAATTGTATGAGCACCAATAAACCGATAGTAAACGTACTTGCAAAATTAGCTGTGGCCAAGGGATTGAGGCATGCGGTCATTTCATCGGGTTCGCGCAATGCGCCTATAGTAATAGCATTTGATGCTGAAAAAAAAGTAGAGTGTTTGTCAGTGATAGATGAACGCAGTGCAGGTTTTTTTGCATTAGGTATAGCACAGCAAACCAATAGCCCTGTTGCCCTGATATGCACATCGGGTTCAGCCGTTTTGAATTATGCACCTGCTATTGTGGAAGCCTATTATCAAAAAATACCTTTACTAATTCTTACCGCTGACCGACCAACGGAGTGGATAGACCAGGATGATGGACAAACTATAAAACAAACAGGCATTTTTGCTTCTTATATAAAAACGTCATTCACGTTGCCTGCCGATGC
>JABCZY010000104.1 GCA_013289395.1 Bacteroidota bacterium | reverse complement strand
CAGGTTGGAATCTGCACGTAGTTCCTTGCATTAGTCCGCAAAAAGAATTCTTCCAGCTTCTTTCGGGTAAAAAATTTACAGCAACTTGCTGGCTCAGAACTATGGAGCAGCTCGACTACCTTGAAGAGCCCGATATGTTTCATGATGTATTTGGCCATGTACCCCTGCTGAGCAATACAAACTACTGCGAATTCTTTAAGGGCATAAGCAATATTGCACTGGAACATATCGATGATCCCCTGGCTGTTGAACTACTTGGCAAAATCGTGCGGGGTGTAATTCTGGTAAACTTGTGTTGTTGGTCTGTTCATGTTGGTTGATTTAATGAAATTAAAAAGGCTTACTTTTTAGTAAGCCTGGAATATATTGTTGTTGTGTTAACTGGTATACAATACACTTACGGCCTACCCTGAGAAGGATAAGCGTAATAATAATGAGGTAAGTGCGTTAGTTTCATAAACCAAATATAATAATTTTCGAAAACAACCCCATGTCATTAGCTATCTTACGTACTTTAGTGGCTCTATAATGTAATTATGCTGTCAGTTTGCATACCTGTATATAATGTTAAAGTTGGTAGGCTTGTCAGTGCCTTGCAGGAACAGATAGCAACACTCGACGTACCTGCTGAGATAGTACTTATTGATGATCACTCAGAAAAAACGTACGCAGAGGACAACAGTACGTTAGCTTCTTCTAAAGTAAAATATATTGCCCTGCCTGAGAATATTGGAAGAGCCAGGATAAGGAATCTTTTTCTGAAATATGTGCAATATGATCATCTGCTATTTCTGGACTGCGATTCTGAAATAGTAAAAAAAGATTTTCTGCAGGCGTATATTTCTGAAATTAAGAAAGGCGCTAAGGTAGTGTGTGGTGGTAGGGTGTATTCTGATACTGTGCCTCCCAAGTTATTCAGGTTACACTGGAAATACGGTAGAGAAAAGGAAAGTAAACCCGCGAACGAACGGCAAAAGAACCCGAATGCTTCATTCATGACCAATAATTTTGTTGTAGACCGAATGGTATTTGAAGGAATAAAACTCGATGAACGTGTTACAGGCTATGGGCATGAAGATACTTTATTCGGGTACCAGCTTAAATTGAAAAATATAGCAGTAAACCATATTGATAACCCTGTACTGCATGCTCATCTTCAATCAAACCCACAATTTGTAGAAAATACAGAGTCTGCTATTCTTAATTTGGTTCGTATTATGTTATTCATGGGTGATGACGAAGTATTCGTAAAAGAGGTTACTTTATTAAGAGCGTATTCGAAATGTGATAGATATAAGCTTCTTCCCTTTATTCGGTTTTTATTCCGACTGAATGCCCCGATACTAAGGCCATTGCTTTGTTCAGGCTTTGATAATATGATGACCCTAAATTTTTATAAACTGGGTTACCTCACAATAAACTATTCAAAGTAAGCCTCTTTTGTTCTTAATACTGGTAAATTCGGTAATAATTGATATATTTATAGTCGATTTCAAAGGAAATAGAAATACCCTGTCCGATTTTTTTAATTATTAGCGCAACACCCACTCAAAATGCCAATGTGTAAACGAGGTAAGAAAAATATATTTTTCTGTTTTGTAATACTCATTTTTATGGGTACTACCTCCTTTGCTCAAAATTATTGGATGCAGAAAGCAGGTGGCAGTACCATTGATGAAGCGTACAGTATTTCACTTGATGGTAACTCTAATACCTATACAACTGGTTATTTTTCGGGCACAGCTGCATTTGGACCTTTCAGTCTTACAGCAAGTGGAATATCAGATGTATTTGTAACATGCACTGATAAGAATGGAGTTTTTCAATGGGCCGTTAAAGCTGGCGGTGCCGGATCGTGCAGAGGGCTTGCTATAAAAACTGATGCTGCCGGCAATAGCTATGTAACCGGTTATTTTAATGGCTCTGCTACATTTGGTGCAACTACATTAACATCTGCTGGTCTGCAGGATGTTTTTATTGCTAAATACGATAACACCGGAAAGTTGTTGTGGGCGGTTAGTGCAGGTGGTACACTGTCGGATATTGGAAATGCAATAACAATAGATAATAGTGGTAATGTTTTGGTAACCGGTGAGTTTGCAGGTACAGCTAAATTCGGTTCTTTTTCGCTTACCAGTTTAAATAACAATATAAACGTATTTACAACCAAGCTTGATGCTAACGGGAATTTCCTTTGGGCTCAGGTAGGGACAGGTTTACATACCGACAGAGGACTTGGTGTTGCATGTGATGCTTCGGGCAATGTGTATGTGACAGGACAATTTACGGATACAATTACATTTAATTCAACTCATAAAACCAATTTGTACGACGCCATATTTTTGGTGAAGTATAATAGCAGCGGTGCAGAACAATGGTTTACAGATGCAGGCGGAGGTAATGTGAATATTGCGAACGCAATTGCAGTTGACAATAATTCCAATATATATTTAACCGGAGATTTTACCGGAACACTAAGCTTTTTTGCTTCCCCTACGGTAACCCTTTCCGGTGCATATACAAACAGAATATTTATTGCGAAATATAATTCAAGCGGCAATTTATTATGGGATGTGGCTGACGCTTCAAATAATTCTTTAACATCAAAGGATATAGCTATTGATGGCTCAGGTAACGCCTATTTGATAGGTAATTTTGAATGTATTTTAAACGGCTATGCCGATAAATACGGCCAGGGTACTTTTAATTCGGTTGGGTCCTGGGACATATTTGCTGCGGAATATAACTCTTCGGGTGTATGGCAG
>JABCZY010000103.1 GCA_013289395.1 Bacteroidota bacterium | reverse complement strand
GCCTTGAATTTGTACATATCATCCAACTGGAAACTGCTCAACTCAATGACATAGTAATCGAAATTTTCAGTTGCCACCTGCAATGCAAAACTCTTACCCACATTACCCGCAAGGCCTACATTCAGACCCGCTTTTTTGAAAATGTGATAAGTAAGCATGGTAGTTGTTGTCTTGCCATTGCTACCTGTAATGCATATCATCTTTGCATTGGTATATCTTCCTGCAAATTCTATTTCTGAAACGATCGGAATTTTCTTTCCGCGTATCTTCACTATCATTGGGGCCTCCTCAGGTATGCCCGGGCTCTTGATTATCTCATCAGCGGCCAGTATCTTTTCTTCTGTATGCAAACCTTGTTCAAATGGAATTTTTGCATTCTGAAGCATGGTCAGATACTTTTCCTTGATCTTGCCCTTATCAGACACCCACACGTCAAAACCTTTCTTCTGTGCAAGAATAGCTGCGCCCACCCCGCTTTCGCCGGCTCCCAATATTGCTATTTTCCGTTGCGCTGCCATTATCGTAGCTTAAGTGTTACTATGGTTATAAGTGCAAGCATTATTCCGATGAACCAAAAACGCGAAACAATTTTTGCTTCGTGAATTCCTTTCTTCTGAAAATGGTGGTGCAAAGGAGCCATTAAGAATATGCGGCGTCCTTCACCATATTTTTTCTTGGTGTACTTAAAGTAACCCACCTGCATCATTACCGATACATTTTCAATAATGAATACACCACATAAGAGTGGTAATAAGAACTCTTTGCGTATTGCAATTGCAAATACGGCAATGATACCGCCTAATGCAAGGCTACCTGTATCGCCCATAAATACCTGCGCAGGATAAGAATTGTACCATAAGAAACCAATACAAGCACCAACGAATGCGCTCATGAATACCACAAGTTCGCCACAATTTGGTATGTACATTATATTCAGGTAATCGGCAAAAACCATATTACCCGATACATAAGCAAGTATCATTAATGTTGCACCTATAATACCCGAAGTGCCCGTTGCCAGACCATCTATTCCATCCGTTATATTGGCGCCATTCGATATGAATGTTACAATAAGTATGATGATAGGTATGAACATTATCCATGCCAGTTTCTTGGAATGTGTGCCCATGAACGAGGTCAGCACTGAATAATCGAACTGGTTATCTTTTATAAACGGCAGTGTTGTTTTCAATGACTTCGTTTCTTCCTTAGCATATTTAGGCAGCTCAGTAAACCCGGCATCCTGGCCGTTTATCATGGCAGTTTCTTTTGCACGCGATATTTTTTCACGTATCACTACATGGTGATTGAAATACATAACACAAGCCACAATAAGGCCAATACCCACCTGGCCAATTATTTTGAATGTTGCACTTAAGCCCTTCTTATCTTTCTTGAATACTTTTATATAATCATCGAGGAAACCAACTGTACCAAGCCATATGGTTGTAATGAGCATGAGAACGATATATACGTTATCGAGCCTTGCAAATAATAAGGTTGGAATTAAAATAGCCGCCAGTATAATAAGTCCACCCATGGTTGGTGTGCCTTCTTTTTCCTTCTGGCCTTGTAAACCTAAGTCACGAACTGTTTCACCAACTTGTTTTTTATGTAGTAACGAGATAAGCCTTCTACCTAAAAATGCAGAGATGATAAGTGAGAAAATAATAGCCAGGGCCGCACGGAACGTAATGTAGTTGAACACATTCGCCCCGGGCAAATTATACGCTTCTCTTAACCAATGAAACAGATAGTAGAACATTAGCTTTGTAATAAATTAAGTGTTTCACATAAAATCTCCATATCGTCAAACGGGTGCTTCACACCCTTAATCTCCTGGTACTTTTCGTGGCCTTTTCCTGCCAACAGAATAATATCTCCTTTCTGAGCCATCTGGCATGCTGCTTTTATAGCTTCTCTCCTGTCGACAATTGAAACCGTTTTCTTTTTGCCTAACACATCCACACCTTTTTCCATCTGGTGAATTATCTCAGCCGGTTCTTCCGAACGCGGATTGTCGGATGTAAGAATTACCTTATCGCTTTTACCACATGCAATAGATGCCATTACAGGACGCTTGGCCTTATCTCTGTCGCCACCGCAGCCCACTACAGTTATTATCTTTTCACTTGCTGCACGTACTTCCTGCAGGGTTGATAACACATTTTCCAATGCATCAGGTGTATGTGCATAATCAACTACACCTATGGTGCCATTCGGTGCCTTTGCATATTGAAAGCGGCCTTCAACCGGCTCAAGTGCGCTTAATACTTTCAATACTTCTTCTTTTTCTTCGCCTAACAGAACTGCAGTTGCGTATATTCCCAATAAGTTATATGCGTTGAATGCACCTATCATCTTTGTCCAAATTTCCCTACCATCTATTGTCAACACCAAACCTGCCAGGGTATTCTCAATGATCTTGCATTTGTAGTCAGCTTGGCTCTTTAATGCAAATGTTTTCTTATTTGCTTTGGTGTTTTGCAACATAACCATACCATTAGCATCATCTTTATTTACCAGTGCAAATGAGGTCGCAGGCAATTCGTCAAAGAACTTCTTCTTGGCTTTTATATACGCATCGAACGTTTTGTGGAAGTCTAGATGGTCGTGTGTAATATTGGTAAACACCCCACCTACAAAACTTATTCCGGCAATTCTGTTCTGCACAATAGCATGAGAACTTACTTCCATAAAGCAATGTGTGCAGCCCGCAGCAACTATTTCGCTCAGCATACGGTTCAACTCCAATGAATCAGGTGTTGTATATGCAGCAGAAAATTCTTTATCGTTTATCTGGTTCCTTACGGTAGAAAGTAAACCTACTTTATACCCGAGCTTGCGGAATAATTTGAACAACAAACTAGCTGTAGTTGTTTTACCATTGGTACCTGTAATGCCTACCAGTTTTAACTTAGCAGAAGGATAGTCGTAGAAG
>JABCZY010000102.1:2285-2962 GCA_013289395.1 Bacteroidota bacterium | reverse complement strand
GTTGTTGCAGACTCATTATTATATAAAGCAGATAGCACACATTACTTAAATTTCAGCCCTGCTGTGCAAGGTGTATACGAATGGACAGGTCGTAACCAACTTACTTTTTCCCCATTTCAATCGTTTTTACCTAGCACTGAGTATAAGGTAACGCTTACCAAAAAGCTATTGAATCATAGCAAAAAGAGCATGCCAATTGATGATAAAGCTATTACTTTCCACACTCCGTATTTAAAGCTTGCTAATGTTGAAACATTCTGGACGCTTAAGAACGGCAATGCTTCTTCAGGTATATACGTGGGCATAAATCTTGATTTTAATTATGCTGTCTCACCTTCATCAATACTTCAAAAATTAAAGCTTACACAAGACAAAACGTTGGTACAACCTGAACTTGTATCAGCTGATGATGGTATGCAGGTAAAGCTTTTATTTAAACCTGTTGACGGGGAGAAGTATCCATGCGCTTTATCAATAGATATTGATAAAGGTGTTCGTTGCGTAGGTAGTAATAAAGAAACAGAACAGGCCATTAGTTATTTATCTCAAATTCCACCAAAAGATCAATTCCAGGTAGAAAGCGCATTGCCAGTATTCCAAAATGGCCAATCGTATATTAACGTTACAACCACACAGCCAGTAGTTGCGGAAAATATTGATCAGTATATTTCTTTTAA
>JABCZY010000102.1:0-2275 GCA_013289395.1 Bacteroidota bacterium | reverse complement strand
CACCGGAAACGGGTTTAACATCACAGGCGACTTTTCAAATAAAATCGATTATACACTTACTATTTCTGGTAAACTGAGAAACATATTCGGAATTGAGTTAAAAGAAGATTATAATGGCTCCATTCACTTTGGCACCCCTCCTCCATATATAGCATTCTCTGACAAGAATAGCATTTACCTATCTTCTCAAGGTAACAGAAACATTGGGGTTCAAATTATCAGTGTAACTAAAGTAAGGCTTACAGTTTACAAGGTATACGAGAACAATATATTGCACTACCTGCGCCGCGGACAACAATACCAAAGCTATGGAAGTTATAATTATAATAGTGAAGGTGATGACGGCGGAGATGATGGCTATCATTATACGGATGACTATACTGCTGACACAACTTTTGGAGATGTAATTACTCGCAGAGATGTTAACACAACAAGCTTGCCTATGACAGGCATGACCTCCCTTCTCAACATTACCCCAGCCGATATTCAAGCTGATAATACACGCAAGGGAATTTACATGGTACAGGTGCAGGACAAAAAGAAACCATGGATACAAGACAGTAAGCTACTTGTTGTATCAGATATTGGAATGATTGTAAAGAAAGGGCAGAATAATATTTATGTGTTCTGTCATTCAATATTGACGGGAAACAAGTTATCAGGAACCAAAATAACCTTTGTAAGTGATAATAACCAGGAGATATATAGCGCGACTACCGATGGTGATGGCATGGCAACCTTTGAATATGATAGATCTAAATATCCGGGTAAGGACGTTGTGGCCATCATAGCATCCAGCGGCACTGATTTTTCATTTATGAATTTACCGGATAATACGATTAATATGTCTCCATTCGATATTGGCGGGAAAACTACTACCAATGTGCCTTATGATGCCTACATGTATGGTTGCCGCGACTTATATCGCCCTGGAGATACTATTAACATCAACAGCATTGTACGCACGTTCGATTGGAAAACATTGAAAGATGTTCCTGTTAAGTTTAAAATAACTATGCCAAATGGCAAGCAGCTACAAGAGCTGAAAGGCAAACTTGATGAAGAAGGTTCATGCGCTATTTCTTTCAATGTACCTTCTGCAGCCATGACCGGTGCTTACAACATTACTATGTATTCAGGTAATGATGTGCTTTTAAAATCACAATCGTTTATGGTTGAAGAGTTTATGCCACAACGCATAAAGGTTAGTGTACAAAGTGATGCCACACAATATGATATTGGCCAGACAGCTAAGATTTTTGTACAGGCTAATGAATTATTCGGCCCACCTGCTGCAAACAAGAACTACCAATCAACTCTCGATTTAAACTTCACTCCTTTTTATTCAAAGAATTTCAGCGATTATACTTTCTACATCACTCGCCCTAACAGTATCACCTTCGAGCAACAAACGGCTGATGGAAAAACGGATGATAAGGGTGCTGCAACAATAGAATATACTATTCCTGATCAGTCTAATGTCGGTTTATTGACCGGCAAGAGTATTGTAACTGTATTCGATGAAACCGGCAGACCAGTGAATCGTGAAGTTGACTTTAAAGTATATACTCAAAAAGTATTCTATGGCATAAAGAACTTTGATACCTGGGTTGGAACTGACAAACCATTAAATGTAAACTTTGCTGCTGTAGATAAAAATGGAAATGCTTTTTCAGGCTCAAATACTGCATATGTACAAGTCATAAAGCATACATGGGAAACAGTATTGACTAACAGCTACAATTCGTACCGCTATCAATCACAGGAAGTTAATCATACTGTATTCTATAAAGAAACTCCATTCCAGAATGGCAGTGCAGGAATTTCATTCACACCTTCTGAGTCAGGAGAGTATGAAATACGCATTATGCCTTATTCAGGATGCAGTACATATGTGTCATCTTACTTCTATGCATATGGTTCAGGTAATACACAGTACAATTCATTCCAAGTGCAGAAAGAAGGCAATATTCAAATTGTAGCAAAACAGGCTTCATACAAGCCTGGCGAAGAAGCAAACTTACTTTTCAAATGCCCTTTTGACGGAGAATTGATTGTAACGGTTGAACAAAATGAAATGCTTGAAAAGTATTTCGTGCACACTGATAATAAAGCGGCCAGCCTCAGTATTCCTATCCGCAAAGATGATCTACCCGGAGTATATGTATCTGCATCACTAATTCGCCCATTGAGTGACAATTCTATTCCACTTACAATTGCCCGCGGCTTTATACCTCTTAAGGTTGAAGACCTGGAAAACAAGCTGGCTGTGCAG
>JABCZY010000101.1 GCA_013289395.1 Bacteroidota bacterium | reverse complement strand
AGTAACCATAACCATTGACGAAATTGCACGTGTAGATGGTAAGAACAGGCTTGAGTTGTTCCGCTTCTGTAAAGAGCATAACTTCATTCCGGTTTGTACCTCAACCGAAGAAACAATTCTGGATGGCTTTGACAAATACATTTTAATGTTCAGACCGCAAAAGGGCAAAAAGGTAAACCTGAACGAAGGCTACCCGAATGTTATGACACATGATAAAACCGAAGTAAACGAGGAAGCATGATAAAGGCAGAACCTAAAACCATACTATCCTTCCTGTGGACCTATTTCGAGGTCCTGAGAGATCTTTTCGATCTTCAGCAGGATAATGAAGTTATTCGTAAAGAAGCATTCCAGGCTGTGCTGCATCAGCACAAAAAGGACATAAAGCTTCAGTTGATGGAGTACAAGATCGTCCGCCAGGTAAACGACGATTACGAATTACGCGATGTGTATTACAAACTTATTGAGTTCATTCTTTTTGAATTCAGGCCATTATTGCCTGAGGAAATTGATAAGTTCGGAAATGCCATTACAGAGTTGTTCAGGAAGATAAAGAAGGGTGTTGATAGTGATCGTGATATTCTGTTAGAAAGGTTAAAAGCACTTTCAGTTCAAATAAAAGAGTTCAGTGATGCAGTTGAGAAAAACTCGATTCGCTTATTGAATGAAACCAGGGATCTGAAAGGAAATGTGCATAGAATTGATTACAGGGAGAAAATTCAAAAAGCATCTTTCTGGATAGAGTATTACATTATTCCTCTAAACAGAATATTGGACGTAAACCACTCCCAGTCTATATCAAACAAATTGCTGAATATTTCAGAGTTTGCTAATCAACGCAGGCTGAATTATGATGATGAGGGAGTAAGACAGGCATTTGAAAAACTCTATCACTTGCTTATTCAAACCAATGATGATGTATTAAGGCAATCGAAGATACTGACCAATGAATTGTTGCCGTTAATTGAAAGAATACGTACTGAATCGCAGATATTGACAGGCTGGATAGAGTTCCTGAAAAACCCTTACAGGGTTACTCCGCCTAAGTTATTGAAGATGGAATTAGATAGCCCATATTCAAACAAGATATACCTGAACACGTTCGAATACTTCGAGCAGTTCACCGGTTCAGATGATGCTATTATCGACGAAGATCAGGATGAAACAGAAAGGTGGATATTCAAAAAGAAGAAGTATAAAGAGGAACTTGTAAAATCGTTACCAATCGTAAACTTCTTTGAATGGTGTAATAAGCAATTAAAGAGTGAGGACAAGCATATTACCAACGAAAAACTATTTGCTTTAACCTGTTTGTTGTTTGAAGATGACCTGGAAGTAACAGCTTATAACAAAGACGCAACAGTTAAAATAAAGACCGAAACAGCTAATTTAAACGTACCCAAACTTAAGGTAACACAAAATGGAATACCCGCAGAATCATAGGCGCATTGTTGAAGAATTAACAACTGGCAAGTTCATCTTGTCGCGCGATAAGCATTTTGAAGAACTTGTTCAGAAAGAAGAATTCTATGCAGAATTCTTTAAGGTTTCTTTTGACTATATCCTGAACATTACAACCGAATATGCTTTCCTTATTTCAAAGGAAACTGATGAAAATATGTCGAGGGATATAAGTATTTTCTTCGCTATCTTCTGTTATGAGCTTGATAAGCAGGGTAAAAATTTCCTTGACGGCTTGCAGTATGCAGAGTACTCATTTGAAGAAATAAACATTCTGTTCGACAACTCATCATACATTGACCTTATACAATCGAATAAGCAATTAAAGGATGCTGAGGCACGCCGCAGGCTTATTTTCAGCACCATGGCACGTAAGAACATTATTGAAAAGGTAAATGAGGACCGTTTCTATTTTACCCCGGCTTACAAAGTATTTACTGAATTTGCAAAGGTGCTTTCGAACCAAAGATCATTGGAAGAAAGTGTTGAGGAATAAGTAAACTTACTTATCCTGCATCACTATTTGAACTGTGTAACGGCTCTTATGCTCAAGTAATATTTTCTTGTTTACACAAACGCGGTCAATGGTTGCCTGATCGTAATAACGAATAGTAACCAATTCAAGGTTTTTATTATAAAGTACCCTGAAATCATTGCGCAGTGCATCGAGCAAGGCAGGTACTTTTTCAGCATCATCATCAATACATAAAGAAAAGTTGATAGCAGAATTCTGAATTACATTGGTCTTTACCTTGTATTGTGACAACAGATCGAATATATGGCTGAGGCTTTCCTCAACTATAAAAGAAAAGTCTTTAGGCGACACGGAAACAAGCACCTGGTTCACTTTAAATATAAAGCAAGGTACTGGTAACTGGGTTGAATCATTATCTATTCGCGTACCGGCAGCCTCGGGTTGAATAAATGAACGCACATAAAGCGGAATGTTTTTGTTCTGTAAGGGCTTAATTGTCTTAGGATGTATAACCGTAGCACCGTAATACGATAGTTCAATAGCATCCTGGTAACTGAGGTGGTCTATCTTTATGGTATCATCAAACCATTTTGGGTCGGCATTCAGCACACCGGGTACATCTTTCCATATTGTAACCGATTCCGCATTTAAACAATACGCCAGAATAGCCGCTGTATAATCGGAACCCTCACGGCCAAGAGTACATGTTTTATGGTTGTTTGTGCGGCCTATAAAACCTTGTGTAATGGCAATTCTTTTTGCTTTCAGTGCCGGTTCCAGTAATGTTTTCACATTCTTTTCCGTTGCTTCAAAATCTACTTTGCCCTCACGGTAATTATCGTTTGTGCAAACCAGGTCAATAGCATGTAAAAGCGTATTTTCAATTTTTTGCGAGGCAAGGTATTCACTCACAATATGCGTTGAAAATACTTCACCCATTGATACGATCTGATCATATCGCTCATCAGCATTTTCTATGGTAGTACCAAAAACTTTCTTTTCTAATTCATCAAAAAGGTTTTCGAGAGCAGAAAATAGGGGAGCGCTTTTATCACTAAAAAGTTCTTCAGCAATATTGAAATGGTATTTCTGTATTTCACTAAGTGTTTCTCTTTCCTCTCTTTCACTAGCAGGTTTAACAAGCTTTTCCAATGCATTGGTGGTTTTACCCATTGCCGAAACAACCACAACAATTTCATCTTTGGGGAACATTCCCAAAATTTTTGCTGCGTTTTTTACACCCGCGGCATCTTTTACCGATGCCCCACCGAATTTAAAAACCTTCATACGTTTAT
>JABCZY010000100.1 GCA_013289395.1 Bacteroidota bacterium | reverse complement strand
TTAGGGAAAATGACCCTGGGGTTGGATGCTACCCTTGCGAAATTGTTAGGTGGCGCAGTACTTGCCTATGGCCTGTTCAGACTATATTTGTTCTTTCAGCGTTATAAGAGAATGCGCGAAGAAGAATAAAAGCGTGTTATGATAAAATTCAAATCTACATATTTACTATTGTTTGCTGCACTTGTTGTGGGGTGTGGGCAAAATGCAAACTCACCAACCGATACTGCGACTTCAGGTTCTATTCATATTGTTGCTGATGATGCATTTAAGCCATTGGTAGATGCCGAAATAAAGGTTTTCACTTCGCTTTACAAAGATGCCCATGTACAGGTTAAGTATGAAACCGAAGATTCCGTATTTAAAGACCTCCTGGCATCTGATTCGGTAAGGTTTGCCGTGGCTGCACGTAAACTGACAAAAGACGAGGAAGAATATTTCCATTCAAGAACATATTACCCGGAGCAGGTTAAAATAGCTACTGATGCTATGGCATTGATCGTGAATAATGATAACCCGGATTCATTATTAACGATGGATAAGGTAAAAGCCATATTTAATGGACAGGATAGTACCTGGAAGGATGTAGACAGCAGATCGAAACTTGATAAAATATCGGTTGTTTTTGATCATGAGAATTCAAGTAATTCACGTTATATCAGAGACAGCATTATTCACGGCAAAAAATTCCCGGCATATTGCTTTGCTGTTCATACCAATGAACAGGTTATAGAATATGTAAATAAAAACCCAGGAGCAATGGGTGTTATAAGTGCAAACTGGATAAGTGATAATTACGACTCAACTGTAATGCGCTTTCTGAAACAGGTTAGGGTAGTAGGTATTTCTAAAAAGGAAAGCACCAATGTAAATGACTATTTCCAGCCGTACCTGGCGTACCTAAAAGTGGGCGATTATTCATTGAGCAGAGGTGTTTATGTAATTAAGCGTGAGGCCCGAACAGGGCTTGGTAGTGGCTTTTTAGCCTTCATAACGGCCGATAAGGGCCAGCGTATTGTATTCAGAGCAGGGCTTTTGCCTGCTACTGTGCCTACCGAAATAATAAAGTACTAGGGCCTGTGTTATAACCCTTAACACTGCTAGTTTAACAAATCTTTTTACCTTTGAACTCTATCAAATTAAGTGCTATGAAAGGAAACCACGGTAAAAAAACCGCGATGCTTGTAACAAGTATGTTGGTTGCTGCAATGTCAATTGGGCAAAACCTGCAACAATCTATTCAGTTAACCAAAAATGAACAGTTCGAAAAGGCGGATAAGGCCTTTAAAAGCCTTATAAATGCTAAGTCTGATAACGGTGATAATTATTTTTACGAAGGCGAGAATTTCTTTGCCTGGGGTAAAATGGATTCAGCTGAAGCCGCTTATACAAAGGGAATTAAAATGAATGCTACGGCTCCGTTAAATTATGCAGGGCTTGGCAAGGTTAGGTTGTATCAGGGCAAAACCCAGGATGCAACCGATAATTTTTATAAAGCAAAAACATTATCTAAATCAAGGGATGCAATAGTGCTTGCAAAAATTGCAGAAGCGTACACCGGAGCCACACCTCCAAATCGCGATCTTAAACAAGCATTAGATCTGTTGAACCAGGCGGTTCAGCTCGATTCTAAGAATGCGGATATATTCATTGACCTTGGTGATGCACAATGGGCATCGGACCCAACCAATGCATCCAATGCCATTGCATCGTATGAAAAAGCATTGAAACTAGACCCAAAGAATGTGATCGCCATTTTGCGTGAAGGTATGATATATCAAAGCGCAGCAAACTGGGACCTGTCATTCCAATATTATCAAAAGGCATCGCAGTTAGATTCTACCTTTGCACCTGCATATCGCCAGAAGGCAGAAATGCTTGCCGCTTCGGGCCGTGCTGATGATGCGGTTGCGCAATATAAAAAATACCTTGCGTTAAATGATGCATTAAGTGCACGCGCCAGGTATGGTAAGTTCCTGTTTCTTGCAAAAAAATACGATGATGCTATAACTGAAATACAAAAGGTTATTGCAAAGGATTCCTCTGACCCGGTGTTGTATCGTGTACTTGCCTACTCACAGTTTGAAAAGAAAGATTATAAGAACGGGTTAGTAAGCATTACCAAGTTCTTTGCAAAGGCAGCTAAGAATAACACTAAAATGTTGGCATCTGATTTTACCTATTACGGAAAGATCCTTAACAAAAACGGTCAGGATTCACTTGCTATAGTGAAAATGGATCAGGGAGCTACCATGTTGATTTCACAGGGCGCCAGCAACGATGCATCCGACATATATTACCAGATGGGTACTATCAATTACCTCGATAATAATTGCAGCGGAGCTATGATGTATTTCAATAAACGCATTCAAACCAATCAGAATGATGTGAATACCTATTACTATTTAGGTAAGGCAGCATACGATTGCAAAAATTTCCAGGCTGCAGATAGCGCTTTCTCATCTGTTATTTCAAAAAGAAATGACCTGCTAATAGGGTACCAATGGAAGGCATATGCAGAAGAAGCCATTGACTCAAATTGCGAAACAGGACTGGCAATACCTATATGTAATCAGTACATTCAGAAAATAGGCGCTGATACAATAAAGAATAAGGACGGACTCATTGCTTCGTTCAGTTACCTCGGTCGTTGTGCTATAGCTAAAAAAGATATGGAGGGCGCAAAGGTTTGGTTTAAACGAATTCAGGGAATAGACCCGGCAAATGCTCAGGCTAAATTATTCTTCGATAGCTTAAGACAGCCTGTTAAGAAGCCTGAGGGTAAGAAGTAATAAATAAAAAGATATTATAATTCAATTAAAAAACCCACCATAGGTGGGTTTTTTAATTGATAGCACTAATTAGATACTTTATTATTTCTTAGAATAGTAGTAGTGAGTTCTTATCAGATCAGGAGTCTGGTATTCCAGTTCCATATAATTATCTGATAAGGTCATTATGGTAAACATCATTTTATCTTTACCATCGCCTGTAACCGTATTAATTATTTTAGGACTCCAGCCCATAAACCATTTACCGGTTTTCACAGCTCCTTCCATAGTTAAGAATAGGGTGCTGTCTGCTAAAAGGGTAATTCCATCACTTTGTTCTTTAGCCGTTGCAGGCTTAGGAACACCAAAGTTTTCTACTGTATCGAGTTTCCAGGGCTTACAAAGCATTTTCAGTTTCTCAGGCGACATGGCTGGCTTTTTAGACGCAGTTTTCGCAACAGGCTTAGTTGTTTTTTGCTGCGCTATCGCACCTATAGAAACTACTAAGCAAACAGAAATGAACAATGTTTTCTTCATTATAAAATTGTATTATTTAATGTAAACCTTTACGAATTGGAATGTTTCATACTTCACCTGGTCAGCTGCATCACCATCATACTTAGGCCC
>JABCZY010000099.1 GCA_013289395.1 Bacteroidota bacterium | reverse complement strand
CCAGGTTGTTGCTGTTACAGGCCGATTAAGTTCTGAGGATCCTAACCTTCAGAACATTCCTATTCGCACTGCCCGGGGTAGAGAAATACGTAAGGCATTTATACCGGGTGATGAACATAGGGTGCTTCTGTCAGCAGATTATTCGCAGGTAGAGCTTAGAATTATTGCATCGTTGAGCGGAGATAAAGCTATGATAGAGGCTTTCCATCAGAAATATGATATCCATTCAGCTACAGCTGCCAAAATATATAATGTAGCTATTGATACTGTTACTTCTGAAATGCGCAGGAATGCAAAGACAGTAAATTTCGGGATCATATATGGCATTTCTGCTTTTGGTTTATCGCAACGATTAGGTATTCCCAGAAAAGAAGCATCTGATATTATTAACCAATACTTTACACAATATGGTGCTGTAAAAGCCTATATGGATAAGAGTATTGAATTTGCAAAGACACACGGCTACGTTGAAACCCTAATGGGCAGAAAACGTTACCTACCAGATATTAATTCCCGTAATTACGCTGTGCGTGGTTTTGCCGAGCGTAATGCCATTAATGCACCCATACAAGGCTCAGCGGCAGATCTTATAAAGATTGCCATGATCAACATTCATAATGAGATAAAGAAACAAAAGCTCCGTTCTAAAATGGTACTTACAGTACATGACGAATTGGTGTTTGATGCTTACCCGGAAGAAATGGATGTACTGAAACCAATGGTGGAAGACAAGATGAAACATGCTATTAAGCTAGATGTACCTATTGATGTGAATGTAGGTATCGGAAAGAACTGGCTGGAAGCACATTAAACACCTGCACCATCTTCTTTACAGTGTTAAAGATTGTTAAGCTATATGCAAATGGGCATGTTAGGGCCTATCTTTGCTTTATGAAATCGGTGGCAAGTATATTATTGTTCTTCTTCTCTTTTTTGACGATTCAGCCAATTTTATCACTTGCTGAACCCATTCAGAAAATGAAGACCTGCACGAAATCGTGTTGCATGCATCATGAACAAAAAAAGGCCCCTAAGCCAATGAAAGGAATGTGTGGCGATATGTCTTGTAATCCGTTTGGCCAATATGCATGTTGCACCGGCTTTATAGTTTCGGATAATAACCAGGTTGCATTTGCAAGCCAAAAACTTCAGGAATATCCTATTTTTTATAATTCGTCTTACGCATTTCATTATACCTGCCAATGCTGGCAGCCTCCTGAAAATACGGCTTGTCTATTAGGATAAGAATCAACGTATTTTTTAATTTTTAAAACATAATAACATGAAACGTAAACTTGTAATAGCAAGTTCGGCTATGCTTCTTGCATTGTCAGCACTTGCATCGAATGGTACAACAACAACTAACAATACAAAGGATAAACAACCTTGTTGTTCAGCTTGTACGACCAAATGTGGCTGCGATAAAAGCTGCTGCACAAACGGTAGTTGTGCCGGTAAATGTGATAAAAGCAAATGCACACATGAAGCTTGTTCGTCAAAAAGCGGACATTGCTCTAAATAAAGTGTAACAGCTTACATTTAAAAGGGAGGCTAATTAGTCTCCCTTTTTTATTGCTGTTCTGCCTTTTCCTTTAATTTCTCATTCATTAACTCAAAGCCTTGCCTGGTATTTACATCCAACATTTTTTTGAATAAAGGAATAAGAATACCTCTGAATTGTTCTCTTTGTACGAAGCTTGTTGTACCATTTCCATTATCTGTAAGTTCGAAAATATGTTCCCCGTCGAACAGACCCGGAAAAAGCAAATGGCCTAACCAACGAAACTCCTTGTTTCTATCAAATTTCAAAACTTTGGGATTGAATGTCATTGCATTCGCACCCGGAGGAGCAATCCTGACCGCAATTTTATTATTTACTGCAACCTTCCCTGTTAACCATCTCAAAAAAGGGTTCCAGTTGTGGTAGTCTTTAAAATTCGTAAGTATCTTCCATACTTTTTCAGTAGGGGCATTTATATTTATTTCTGTTCTTACTTCTTTCATGTTCTGAATATTTTAATTCAAAACTATACCAGTTAGCATTTTTTAGGAATAGCCATTAGGCAATTAACAGCACAAAATCGGTAAACGGCGGAAAAGGTCGGTGAATGAATATCAGGCTTTTTGAACAGGGGTTAGACCCATTTCTTTTCCCTTGTCAACCATATATTTATAAGCCTCTTCACGCTTATTAGGTATTACACCCTCCAGCACAGCTTCGCGAATAGCTTCTTTAATTATTCCCACCTGTAATGAGGGACCTATGCCAAAGCATTTCATAATATCTTCACCACTAACCGGTGGTTGCCAATTGCGTAAATTATCTTTCTCTTCTACTTCTTTCAGTTTTTGCCTTACAAGTTGAAAGTTCCGCATATATTTTTTCTGCTTCCCGAAATCTTTTGTGGTAATATCAGCTTCACATAACAGCATCAGGTCATCTATATCATCACCTGCATCAGCTAACAGCCTCCGTACTGCCGAATCAGTAACTGTTTCATGTGCCAATACAATAGGCCGCAAGTGTAGCATTACCATCTTCTGCACATATTTCATTTTTTCATTCTGCGGCAATCTCAGGTCGGCAAATATTTTGGGCACCATCTTAGCTCCCCTATCTTCATGGCCATGGAAGGTCCAGCCCACCTTAGTATCAAAGCGCTTGGTAGCTGGCTTAGCAATGTCGTGCAATACAGCAGACCAGCGCAACCACAAATCTTTGGTTCGCAAAGAAAGATTATCAAGTACCTGTAAGGTGTGATAAAAATTGTCCTTATGCCCCATTCCATTGATTATTTCTACACCATGCAATTGAACCATTATAGGGAATATCAAATGCAGCAGGCCCGTATCAAATAACAATTCAAACCCAATGGATGGAATATCAGCCAGTATTATTTTATTGAGTTCTTCAATAACACGTTCCTTCGAAATTATTTCTATCCTCTCCTTATTCTTACAAATAGATTCAAATGATTTAGGTTCTATCTGAAAATCTAATTGTGTTGCAAAACGAATAGCACGCATCATGCGCAAGGGATCATCGCTATAGGTTATGTCCGGGTCAAGCGGTGTACGAATTATTCTTCTTTCTATATCCCCCACTCCGTCAAAAGGGTCAAGCAGAACGCCGTAGTTTTTTTTATTTAAGCCAATGGCTAATGCATTAATGGTAAAATCTCTGCGTTTCTGATCATCTTCAAGGGTGCCATCTTCTACAACCGGCTTGCGCGATTCTCTGTTATATGATTCCTTTCTTGCACCTACAAATTCAATATCGTAATCTTCATATATAAGTTGGGCCGTGCCGAAATTCTTAAATACATTCACTTTCTTATCACCCAGGCGTGCTGCTACATTCTGTGCCAGTTCTATTCCTTTACCTACTACTACTACATCTATATCCTTACAAGGGCGGTATAAAATAAAATCGCGGACAAAGCCCCCAA
>JABCZY010000098.1 GCA_013289395.1 Bacteroidota bacterium | reverse complement strand
ACTTCAAAGTATTTGACATTATTTGAGCCTTCCAGGCGTTGTTGAGCAATGTACTGATTCAACTCATTATGATCCATTGCCTCAACATCGGTAAGTTTTTCTTTAAATTCAGATGGGTCAAAGCCCAGTGCTGAATCCTTTTGCATACCTGATGAAATGACCTCCTTACCTCCAGGTAAAATCTTCCTGGTGAAGTAGTTATATATTTTCCAGTCGTGCTTAACACTATCCCACATTATGGTTTCCGACATAAGTTTATAACGGACCTCTTGTTTATCGACCCGTTCCAATGCAAACTTTACCCCTAGGTTCCGAACCACATCGTAATTATGAAGGTATATAAACACACCCGGTTGAATTTGTTTGTGAATATTGGTTGACAGATTGTAATATTGAGAACGCACATACATATCTTCAAACCGAATACGCGTTTTATTCGCGTTTGGTATTACAACGTGATTAAGGAACAACGAAAGACTGGCTATCATAGCAGCGCCCATCATATAAGGCACCAATAGCCTCCTGAAACTTATGCCGCCACTTAATATTGATATTATTTCACTACGGGAAGTCATACGGGAAGTAAAGAACACTACTGCAATAAATGTAAAAAGAGGGCTGAATAGGTTTACAAGGTATGGTACAAAATTGACATAGTAATCAAACACAATAGATTTTAATGATACGTGCCATCTAACAAAGGCATCTATCTTTTCTGAAATATCGAATACTATAATAATAACACTGATAAGGCTTATAGCATATATAAAAGTGCCAATGAATTTGCGAAGGATATATTTATCCAGGATTTTCATATTACCCTTACTGTAATAAAATTCTGGTAGTTTTTTAGGTCGCCTTCTTCAATCAATACCTTTTCTACAACAGCACGCGGGGGGCCTATATGGCACCATTCAATAAATTTCACGAGTCCGTCCTCCTCGCCCTCAGCCTCAATATAAACAGTGCCGTCAGCTTCATTACGGGTAAACCCCGAAATTGAATAAGTATGCGCTTTGTCTACAGCAGTTGCCCTGAAGTAAACTCCCTGCACTTTACCATGAACACGTATTTTAAAATGCTTTTTCATATATCTATAAACGGTTAGTTACCCGTTTTACCATATCTTTTTTCCAGCTTGCAAAATCGCCTTCTATAATATGCTTGCGGGCTTCCTGCATTAGCCATACATAAAACGCTAAGTTATGAATACTGCTTATTTGCGGGCCAAGTATTTCGCGTGAATGGTGAAGGTGCCTTACATATGCTTTGGAGTAAAAAGTATCAACATACGATGTTCCATCCGGGTCAAGTGGTGAAAAATCATCTCTCCACTTACCATTCATAAGGTTCACAATACCATTACGGGTAAAAAGCCAGCCATTTCGGGCATTTCTTGTTGGCATTACACAATCGAACATATCTATACCTAACGCAACAGATTCCAATAAATTTTCCGGTGTACCTACTCCCATCAAATATCTTGGTTTATTTTCAGGCAAATGGGCAACTACTTTTTCGGTCATAGCGTACATTTCTTCAGCGGGCTCACCTACTGATAAGCCTCCTATTGCATTACCATCCAGGTCCATGTCAACTATAGCTTTAGCTGATTCTTCTCTAAGGTCACCATATACACCACCTTGCACAATACCAAAATGTAATTGCTTCGGCAGGTCGTCATTTCTTTTTCTGTAATGGTCAGCACTGCGTTTTAGCCATCTATGCGTCAGTGCAATTGATTTTTTCACATAATCATAATCAGCCGGGTAAGGAGTGCATTCATCAAGCGGCATCATTATATCGGAGCCAATTGTCCGTTGAATATCCAGTACACTTTCCGGTGTAAAGAAATGCTTTGAACCGTCGAGGTAAGAAGTGAACTCCACTCCTTCTTCCCGTATTTTACGGATAGGAGAAAGAGAATATACCTGGAAACCTCCGCTATCAGTAAGTATTGGACCATCGAAATGCATGAACTTATGCAGGCCACCTGCCTTTTCCATAATATCCATACCGGGACGTATGTATAAGTGATAGGTATTACCTAAAATGATCTGGGCTTTTACGTCGTTCACCAAATCTTGCTGGCTAACGGCCTTCACCGAAGCAATGGTGCCAACCGGCATAAAAACCGGAGTTTCAAAAACGCCGTGAGGCGTGTGAACAGTGCCTGCACGTGCACCTGATTGAGTATCTTTATGACTTAGCTTGAATGACACATTATGTTAATTAAACTGTTGAAATCGTGCCAAAATTAGCAGGATTCCCGCTCATGAATCAAGGTAGCTTTGCATAAACAAAAAATACAATGCCCTTAACACTTGTAAACATTCTTCTTATTTCATTCGGAATTTGCTTTCTTATTCAGCTCATTTTTCTGCTGTTCGTTAACTCAGGCTTTGCTTTCAGGAAGAAAAGGAGCATAGTTAAAAGCATTGGCTTACCTTCTATTTCGGTTATTATTTGCGCAAAAAACGAGGAAAAATTTCTTGAAAATAATTTACGTTACATATTGGAACAGGATTACCCTGCTTTTGAAGTAATAGTAGTTAATGATTGTTCGAACGATGGTACGCAAGAGATATTGGAGGAGATGCAGAAAAAACACCCTAACCTGCGCAGCCTTATCATCAATGAAGGGAATAAATTCAAGCATGGAAAAAAACTAGCCCTAACGATTGGTATAAAGAATGCCCAATACGAATACCTGGTATTTACCGATGCCGATTGCCGCCCGGCAGGGAAAGGCTGGTTAAAGGACCTTATCAGCGCATTTGATACGGATACAGAGATCGTGTTAGGTTATGGGGCTTATGCCCGCAAAGGTGGCCTGGTAAACTCACTTATCCGTATGGATACCTTTCAGATAGGGCTGCAATACATGTCCTTGGCATTAGCTGGTATGCCCTACATGGGTGTGGGTAGAAACCTGGCTTACAAAAAGTCATTGTTCATTAAGCAAAAAGGGTTCGCGCCATATAGCCACATAGCATCAGGCGACGATGACCTGTTCATAAACAAAGCGGCTAGCCGTTTAAATACACGCATAGCCGCCTGCCCCGATTGTATAACCATATCTGAACCCAAAGGTAGTTTTAAAGAATGGGTTAACCAGAAACGCAGACACGTTTCTACTGCCAAATACTATAAAGGCTCCACGTTGTTCATTCTGGGTACTATAACATTCAGTCAGTATTTCTTCTGGTTAAGTTTCGTTGCACTGCTATTCACTCCTTGGTGGAACATAGCAGTGGCTTTATTCAGTGTAAGGCTGCTCTTGCAAACGCTTATTTATGGCAAAGCAATGAGAAAGCTGGGCGAAAGCGATTTATTACTATATTCGCCTGTTATAGAGGGATTGCTACTTTTCGGGTTCTACCCTGGAGTAGCAATTTCGAATATACTGTTTAAAGAACCAAAATGGAAGACCTAGAACATTTATCAGCTAAGGCTTATCACGACTTTGAGCTTGTAAAACAAGCCATAGAGGGTGATCAGAAGGCATATGCCGAGCTGATGAAACGTTATTATGATTCCATTTACTTTATGATGCTTAAAATGGTACGCAGCAAGGACGATGCTGATGACCTTACAATGGAAGCATTTGGTAAAGCATTTAAAGGCTTATCGCACTATACCCCCGATTATGCATTCAGCACATGGTTATTTAAAATTGCCACCAACAATTGCATTGACCACATGCGCAGGCAAAAAATA
>JABCZY010000097.1 GCA_013289395.1 Bacteroidota bacterium | reverse complement strand
ATACAAACACTCTACCCGCTTATAAACATGCATAGCGAGCTCAGCACCGAACAAATAATTGAAAAGATAGCCATAAACCCGAGGAAAATAGCAGGGCTTAAAGTACCTACCATAAAAGAAGGTGAAATGGCTAACCTTACCTTTTTCAGCCCGACTGAAGAATGGGTGTTCGATGTGAAATCGGCTGCATCAATTTCAAAAAACAGCCCTTTTTTGGGCAAAAAACTGAAGGGTAAAGTGGTAGGTATACTTAACAAGGACATCTACCGTTCCGCTGACCTGTAAAGGGATACAGAAAGGGTTGCATGTATTGTGCAAAATAAAGAATAAAATAATATTGATAAATTAAAAATATTATTTTACATTTGCACACAAAGAGGAACATATTTAGAATCAATACTATATTTATAATGAAAAAGAATTTATCTATCCTGGCAGTTTTGGCAATACTCGCAGTTTCGTTTCTTGCCTCATGTAAATCAAGTGAACGTTGCGATGCATACAAAGACTCACGTGCCAATCCGCAACAAACTATTAACCAGTACCATTCAAGAGGATAGTACTCCAATATTAATCAACGTTTATCAGGCTTCTCCGGCAAACGGGGGAGCCTGATTCATTTTAGTCCAATACGCACATTATGAGAGCCTCGCGGCCCTTAAACCTTCTTATTCTAAGTAATATTATATCAGGCTTTGCCCAGGGTATAAGTATGCTTGCCATTCCATGGTATTTTATGAGTATGCTGCATGCACCGCAACAGCTTACCCTAATGTATATGCTTATGTTAGTAGGCAGCATATTCTGGGGTTTGTATTCGGGCACATTAATTGACAAATACGCACGTAAAAAAATATTCCTGGTATTCTCCCTTATTGGCGGTATAGTATTATGCAGTGCATCGGTAAGTGGTTTGTTTTACCCTACAGGGGTACCGACCTATATGGTAGTAGTTGTTTTTGTATGTACAGCCTACATAAATGGCATTTACTACCCTGCCCTATATGCATTTGCGCAAGAGGTTACCGAAGCAAAAAACTATACGAGAGTAAACTCGTTACTCGAAATACAATCGCAAGCCATGACTATTGCTTCGGGTGGTGTTGGTGCTATTCTTTTGCAAGGTATCGACATGGACTCTATTCACCTTGGCAGCATTGTTATACCTATTGCATTGCATATAAAAGCGTGGAGCCTGAGCCGTATATTTCTGGTGGATGGACTTACATACCTCTTCTCTATTGTTCTCATTTCTATGATAAAGTATACTCCGCATACCGAAAAGCATCCGCAGGAAGATACGAGCATATGGGAACGATTCAAGACAGGCAATAGCTTCCTCCGCGCTAATCCGCTTATCATGATTTTCGGTGTAAGCTCACTTTCCATTTTTGTGTTCCTGTTATTGCATTTCAATACACTTGTCCCTGTTTATGTAATGAACCACCTGCACAAACCTGTAACCATTTATGCACTTACCGATGTATTTTATGCCTCAGGAGCTTTGCTCGCAGGAGCTTTTGCGCAATATGTGTTTAAAAGAACAAATTCTGTAAAAGCTATTTTGTTTATGATAGCCATTACTGCCATAGCACTTAGTACCTGTGTAATTTCAACAAGTGTACTGGTTTATTTTTCATTCTCATTTATACTGGGCATAACCAATGCAGCATCGCGCATACTGCGTAGCACATACATTTTCCACCATGTACCCAATAACCTGATTGGCCGTGTAAGCAGTGTATTGTTTATGCTTGGCACCTTATGCCGCATTGGCCTGGCATTAATATTCTGCCTTGCATTTTTCTCGCAAGGCGATAATGTTATTTGGGCATTGCTGATATGTGTGCTTTACCTTATCGCAAACTTTATTATGCTGGCAATAAATGCTTCGGGGCTAAAGAGTAAGTACCCTGATAAAGCCTTACAGGTGTAATTATTGCTTCTCATAAAGCATATACCTGTCCAGCTTCAGGTCAAGCTTTTTATATCCTGCAGGAGCAGCATCGTGCAATTGGCAATCCAATAAATAGTACTGGTAGTTCTTATCGGGGTCAACACTAATATTGAAATAACGAATAAGATAGCATTGCAGATCCCATTCTTCCCAAATACTATGCGGAATGGTTATGGCAGAAAGCCTTGGTACCGTATTACCAATCACATACACATCGTGCAGCATTTCTTTATTACGGGTGGTTTTACCTATTTGTGCAAGGCTTATAACCAATACAATGGGTATCGCAATAAATGAAATGGTTTTTAATATTTTATATCCCCTACTCTGCGTATCAAATTCAAGGATAGGTTTTGCAAACATTGCAGCAATCACAATCCCAAATGCAATTGCGAAAAAAGGGAATGCAGGCAACATGTAAAAATCTTTTTGCACAAGTGTGAGCATTAAAGGCAAAGTGCCTGAAAAGCCCACCAGCGTAAAGAACAATATCATTTGTTTGTCATTCGGTTGAAACAGGCTCTTTACTTTCTTCATTCCTGTTATCAAAAACAAAACAACAATAAGCCCTAGTTGAGGAAGCATTTCCGTGAATACATGCCCGAGTATTTCAAACCGTGAACTTACTGTAGGCTCATCATTAATTCTGCCCAGTAACCTTTTGAAAAAATACACCGACAAACTTTCTCTGCTATCAGGAAATAAAAGCAAGACACCATATAATAGAACCGGAACAATAAGAATAAGCGCAGTAGCCGCAACCATTCTTCCAAGGCCTATTTTGCGTGTTGCCAACCAATACATACATGGCATGGTAACAACAAACAAACCCGGCACACCTTTACTGAAGGTCGCCAGGAAAATAAAAAGTCCGGAATATAGGTATTGCAACACTTTCAGCTGTTCACTCTTCAATGCCCTGAAAGCCCATATTCCGGCAGCGAGCGTAAAAATACCCATTGTATTCTCCTGCATATCGCCTGCATACGACCAAAAACAAACAGGCATAGTTATCCACATAAGTATAGGCAGCCAGCCCATTTGCTTTATTTTCTCGTCCCTACAAGTTTCTTTCCAAAGCAAATTGATAAGCCATGCCGTAATGCACATGGTAATGAAAGTATATATGCGTTCGGTATACATGCTATTACCCAATATTTTATAAAACAATGCCTGGATACCAAATACCAATGGCGGTTGCTCATGGAAAGATGAAAGGCCAGCCATATTCCGCAAGCTGAACTGGGGAAACCAGAAAGTGCCTATTCCCTGGCTCAGGTTATGCGACACACTTGCATATAACATGGCATCCATAAACATGCCATCCTTTACTAATATGGGCAATGTAAGACCAATCATCACCGCAATAGTGATCAGCCAAAAGGGTAATTGTTGTTTACTAATGCTTTTGAACATGTAATGGAATAGCATAACAAATATAAATATTGCCACAAACTGAAAATTGTACATTTGTCATAGCGTATATATCATACATGAGCAACACGGAAAACCTACTTTTTATAGATATTGAAACAGCACCGCAGTTTGCTGAATTCAACCAAGTGCCTGAACCCTTGCAAAAGCTATGGGCTGAAAAGCTAACCCGTCAGCGGTTATTAAAGGAAAATGAAACCATAGAAGAATCGTATGGCAGAGCAGGTTTGTATGCCGAGTTCGGAAAGATAATTTGTATTGTAGCAGGCTTTTTTGAAAAGGATACGTTTCAGTTGCGTTCATTCAGTGGAGATGATGAGAAGCAAGTGTTAATTGACTTCTCCGTTTTTTTAGAGAAATTTATATTACACCGCAAAAGTACTACCAAACAATTGTGCGCCCAT
>JABCZY010000096.1:2124-3822 GCA_013289395.1 Bacteroidota bacterium | reverse complement strand
TGAATATCTTTTTCAAAAGCTTCTTTCACAGTCTTATTCCACTTTTTGGTTTTAGCTTTTTTGCGGTATTCTTTTATTTGCTGGTCAAATGTATCGCCACCTAATTCTTCCTGAATGGTTTTTAATTGCTGGTGCAAAAAGTATTCGCGTTGTTGCTTGTCAATATCTTCTTTAACCTTCGATTGTATCTGGTTCTTCAATTGCAGCATTTGCAATTCCTTGTTCAAGTGAGCCAATAAAAGAGCCGTCCTCTTTTTCATATCAGGCTCTTCCAATATCCTTTGTTTTTCTGCCACTACAGCATTCATATTCGAGGATATGAAGTTGATAAGGAAGTTACTGCTCTCTATATTCCGTATAGCAAAACTGGTTTCAGAAGGTATGTGAGGGCTTTGCTTTATTATTTGCAACGCAATATCCTTCAATGATGATATCATTGCTTCAAACTCCTTATCATCGCTAGCGGGAGTAATATCTTCAACCGGCTTAACCTTGGCTTTTAAATAAGGGTCGTGCTGGGTTAATTCTGTAATTTCAAAACGCCTTTTGCCTTGTATAATAGCAGTTGTACTACCATCAGGCATTTTTAGGGTTTTAAGAATAAATGCAATAGTTCCGTTCCAGTGTATGTCGTTAATATGCGGATCATCAATGCTATCGTTCTTTTGTGCCACTACGCCAATGGTCTTATTTCCCTGGTAGGCATCTTTTATAAGCTTAATGGACTTATCCCTTCCTACGGTAATGGGTATTACCACACCCGGGAACAGGACTGTATTACGTAATGGCAGAATAGGTATCTCATCAGGTATCTTTTCCGCGTTTATCTTCTTCTCTTCCTCATTGGTTAAAAGGGGAATGAATTCAGCATCATCGTTCATATTGTCCAGTCTCATTATCTGTAAGGCTTCTTTTTCCGAAAAATCTTTCATATCGCTCTGTTTATGTTATTAAAACACCCTTTAGGTAGCAATTAGTATGCCAAACTAACATTTTGTCATAAAACCAGCCAATTTGTGTCATATTGTATCTTTATACCCAAATATCGACAATTATGAAGATAGCACTGATAGGGTACGGTAAAATGGGGAAAGAGATAGAAAAGATAGCTCTTTCACAAGGCCATGAAGTGGTTTGGAAGTTTGATGAGAGCAATGCCGCCGAACTTACAGCCCAAAACCTGAAAAAGGCAGATGTTGCTATTGAATTTACTACGCCTGATAGTGCTGTAGATAACATATACAAGTGTTTTGAAGCTAATGTTCCGGTGGTTTGCGGCACCACAGGTTGGCTGAAGCATTTCGATGAGGTAAAGCAGGCCTGCAACGATAAAAAACAAGCTTTCTTTTATGCATCTAACTATAGCATTGGAGTTAACCTCTTCTTTAAGCTCAATGAGCAACTCGCAACTATAATGAAGCCATATAAGAACTATGTGCCGAGCATGGAAGAGATACACCACATTCATAAAAAAGATGCGCCAAGCGGAACAGGTATAACACTGGCAGAAGGGCTGATTAAGAAACATGGTGGCATTAGTAAATGGGCATTGGCAGAACAGGCAAAACAAGGCGAACTGCCAATATTGGCAAAACGTGAAGGTGAAGTGCCAGGAAAACATATTGTAAGTTATACATCAGACTGTGATAAAATAAGTATAAGCCACGAAGCCTATAGCCGTATAGGCTTTGCAGAAGG
>JABCZY010000096.1:0-2114 GCA_013289395.1 Bacteroidota bacterium | reverse complement strand
GTAGCGGCCCTGTGGTTGGTTGGCAAAAAAGGGGTTTATGGCATGAACGACCTGCTTGGCTTTGAAAAATAACATTTATTAACGCTTCTATATTATAGAGAGATTCTATCTTTGACTTTTCACATTCACCTATGTTTCATATTCAGCCTGTTATCTATGTCATAATCCTTGCAACGTTTGCCGGGCTTTACAAAATATTTGAAAAAGCCGGTGAAAAAGGCTGGAAGGCATTAGTGCCTGTATACAACTACTATATATGGCTTAAGATACTTAAGCGCCCATGGTGGTGGATATTCATATTCATCATTCCCGGTGTTGGCTTTATGATGACCATGGTAGTAACTGGCATTACCTGTGAAGTAATGGGCAAGAAGAACCCTTTGCAAATGATACTGTTCGGGATCTTTTTCTTTGTAGGCCTACCATATATTGGTTTTACTGATACCAAATTTGAACTACCTGCCGAAGACAAAAAAAAGAAACCTTCCTTAGCTATTGAATGGACCGAAGCAATTGCTTTTGCAGTTATTGCTGCAACCATCATCCGTACATTCTTCTTTGAGGCATACACCATACCTACCCCATCCATGGAAAAATCGATGATGGTTGGCGATTACCTGTTTGTAAGTAAAGTAGAATACGGTGCACGCATACCTATGACACCTATCTCCTTTCCTTTTGTACAAAGCACATTACCGCTTACCAAAACCACCGATTCATATTTAACCTGGCTCGAATACCCTGCCATTCGTTTACCGGGTTTTGGACATGTAAAAAGACATGACGTGGTTGTGTTTAACTGGCCCGAAGGCGATACTACCTATGCAAGTAATGACAACCCAAGCTATTACGAACTTTGCCGTGAGAACGACCCAGATGGACGTGCACATGTATTGAACAATGACATTCTTACAAACGGAACCACACCTGGAAAAATATCAGCTCGACCTATTGATAAAGAAGAAAATTATATTAAGCGTTGCATTGGCATACCGGGCGATACATTGACTATTAAAGATGCCAAAGTATATATCAATGGTAAGGTTGATGACCTGCCTGGACAATGCGAATTTAAATACCTTATTACCGGTGAAGGCAGACCTGAATTCTACAACGTGCAAAAAGTGCTGGATCAGAATGACCAGACCGTAGGCTACCAGTATGACATTTCGTATAAAGGGCAAACCGTTATTAATAAGGACATGCTCAGTAAAATGGATATTACCGAACCTATATGGCCGGTAGGCCCAGATGGCGTTCCTATCTACTCTTTCCTTGACGGGCATAACCACGACATAAGAGGTTTTGAAATGACACTTACCCAACAAAATGCTGATTCATTAAGGCATATTATAGGTATAAAATCGGTAACACTGCATGTGCAGGATAGCACCATACCTATGATGCCTACCAGTATATTCCCTAACTCACCTAACTACAAATGGTACCCTGATGAGTTTGGTCCGCTTTGGGTTCCTAAGGCTGGTGCTACTGCAAAACTCAACCTGAAGAATATTGCCATTTATCGCAGAATAATAAGTGCGTACGAGGGCAATGCATTAGAAATAAAGGATGGTAAAATTTTCATAAATGGTAAAGAAACTGATAGCTACACATTTAAAATGAACTACTACTTTATGATGGGTGATAACCGCCATAATTCAGAAGATTCACGCTTTTGGGGATTTGTACCCGAGGATCATGTAGTGGGTAAAGCATCATTCATTTGGTTGTCGATGAAATCGCATGTGCCATTCAAACAAAAATTCCGCTGGGGCCGTTTCTTTACATTCATTAACTCCGAAGGTATTTCCCGTTCGTACTTTATTCACTTCCTTATAATACTTGCACTATTCATAGGCTATTCTACTTACAAGAACAGACGCAAGGAAGAAAGTAAAGATTAACCTATCGATCAAGGTTTTTCATTCACATGTAAATGAAAAAGAACTACGGTATAGTAATTGCAGTATGCCTTGTAATTCTCTACGTTGCCATACGTTCATTTACTGTTGATGTTACGCACGACGAAGCATATTCTTTTTACAACGTAAAACACTTTTGGTATGTAGAAGCATTGTGCACGGCTAATACACATTGGCTGAATAGTATAG
>JABCZY010000095.1 GCA_013289395.1 Bacteroidota bacterium | reverse complement strand
ATTCCCACCAATAAAGGCTGGAAAAAACTACGCGAGCTTTCATGGTTGAAATCAATATGGATAGCTATTGCCTATGGATGGATTACAACAGTTATTCCCGTGGCCTACCAAACGTCTGTTCATGGATTGTTTGAGCCCCCTGTTTTATTCGTATTTATAAGAAGCGTATTGTTTGTGTTCATACTCGTAATACCTTTCGATATAAGGGATATGTCGCATGACTCACAAAACGGATTGAAAACCATCCCGGTATTATTAGGGGCCGAAGGATCAATCAAGCTTGCGATATGGCTGCTGATGGTGTTCAGTCTTTTTGTGGTTATTCAGTTCCGCTATTACCATCTCAGCAATGCCGCTACTGTTGCACTTATTATTTCGGCCATTGAAGTAGCCATTGTTGTACCGCTGAGTAAAAAAAGTCGCCCGGATATCTTTTATCCAATGGCTATTGAAACCAGCATGATATTTCATTCTCTGGTTATTTTCTTAGCTATTCACTTTTCCTGATTTTCATTCGGTTTGTTGCAAATGTGAAAGAAAAAGATATTTTTGTAGGAGAACTACAGGCGTGTGAAAAAGAGAGTATTATATCTGTTGGTACTGGTGTTTTGTTTGAATAATGCGGCCAACCTGCATGGACAGATTGTGAGTAAGCAAACCCAGATAGACTCTATGCTTACTGTGCTGAATAACAGTAAAGATGACACCCTGAAGGTACATACCATGAATAGCCTGGTGTTGCAATTGGTATATACTGGTGGTTACCGCATGGCCGATTCAATGGTAAACGAGGAGCTTAAATTAGCCAATGCCTTAGAGTATAAGCGGGGTATAGCACATGCCTACAACAGCATGGGTGTAGTAGCAAACTACCAGAGCGATTATTCCCATTCACTTGAATACTTATTGAAATCGCTTGAAATGTTTGAAGCCTTGCGCGATACCGATGGCCTTGGTATATCATACAAATATATTGGTGCTGTGTATGCTCACCAGGGCGATACCTCTGCTGCATTCGATTATTTCCGTAAAGCGGTAATTACACTGAATGCTTTGAGAGATACTAATTATGTTGCATCTACCCTTATCAGTATGGGTAATTTGTACGAAACAGAGAACATGCATACCCATGCGCTGGAAAATCTCAGGAAGTCATTCAGGTTCTTTAGTAAGATCAATAATAAAGATGGTGAGGCTTCTGCCTTAATGTATATAGGTGGTGTTTTCAAAAATGAAAAAAGCTACGATAGTGCGCGTACCTATGTGTTATGCGGAAAGCAAATTTTCGAAGAGCTGAAGGATGATGATGGTATATCACGATCATTAGACCTATTGGGTGTTATTTCAATGGCTGATAATAAATATGCGGAAGCCTTAGCCTATGAGAATAATAGCCTTAGCCTGGCTAAAAAAATAGGCTCGCTTGAATGCACCATGATCGCTGAAAAAACAATGAGCGACATATATGAAAAAAAAGGCGATGGAGTAAATGCACTTATGCACTATAGGGCATATATGGCCAGTCGCGACAGTATTTTCAGCCAGCAGAATACCTTAAAAACATTAAGCGCTGAAATGAGCTATGCTGATGAAAAAAAGGAAGCGGCAAAAAAAGCTGCCGACGACAAAAAAGAAGCACTGCATGCTGAAGAAATAAAAAGGAATAAGGCTGTAATAACTGGCGTTTTAGGTGTGCTTAAGGTACTTACGTTGTTTGTTATATTTATGTACCGTACAAACAGGCAGCGTAAAAAAGCCAATATTATAATTGAGCGTAAGAATTTTCAGATTACGCAAAGTATAGATTATGCTGAAAGGATACAAAGAGCTATGTTGCCCGATATATCGGAAATACATGGCCTGTTGCCTGAAAGTTTCGTTTTATTCAAGCCTAAGGATATAGTAAGCGGTGATTTTTATTTTCTTCAGAAAAAGGACGATAAAATTGTTCTGGCCGTAGCCGATTGTACGGGTCATGGCGTGCCCGGTGGCTTTATGAGTATGCTGTGTTCGGAAAAACTGAGTGACTCTATTTATCAAACCCAGAACACAGGTGAAATTATGGAGCACCTTAACAAGGGTGTTAAATCATCCCTGCACCAATCGGGTAGCGAAGATTCTATGTACGATGGTATGGATATTGCACTATGTGTTATTCATCCTGTTGTAAATGGCATGAAACTTAATTTTGCAGGGGCCCTCCGTCCATTATGGATCATACGAAGCGGAACTAATGAAGTAGAGGAAATAAGCCCTACACCAAGGACAATAGGTGGTTTTACACCCAATGACCAGGAATATGCTACCTATATAATTCAATTACATAAAGGCGATGTGTTTTATATGTTCACAGATGGGTATGTTGATCAGTTTGGTGGCGAAACGGGGCGTAAGTATGGCCTGAAGCGCTTCAAAGAGTTTTTAATATCTATACATAACTTTCCAATGGAAAGTCAGCAAAAAGAGTTGGCAACTTGTATTGAAACCTGGAGAGGTAATAATCTGCAACTTGATGATATGCTGGTAGTTGGTGTTAAAGTATAAACTCAACCCGAAATTCTTGTTTTTTAGTTTTTTGAAAATGTCAGTGGAAAAGATATTTTTGTTGAAGAAGAACTAAATCGTTGAAGTATCTTAAAACATATTTGGTAGCAATTCTGTTCCTTTTAACAGGGCAGAATATGATTCGTGCTCAGATAATATCAGAGAGGCCAAATGTTGATTCAATTCGGGCAGTTATAAACAACAGCAGAAATGATACCAGTAAAGTAAAAATTATAAATAAACTTGTGTTGCAGCTAACGTACACAGGCGGCTATAGAATAGCCGACTCACTTGTTAGCGAGGAGTTGCAATTGGCTACAACTTTAAATTACAAAGCAGGAATTGCGAATGCTTACAACAGTAAAGGTATTCTGGCAAACTACGAAAGCGATTATTTACATTCCCTTCAATTCCTGATAAAATCGTTGAAGTTATATGAGGATATAAATGACAAGGACGGAATGGGGCTTTCATACAAATTTATAGGATCAGTATATGCGCATCAAAGCGATACGGCAAAAGCCCTGGGTTACTATAATAAAGCCCTGAACATATTCAGCATTCAAAAAGATACCGATAATATAGCTATTACCTTTCTTGCTTTTGGCCGTTTGTACGATAAAGCAGGCATCCCACAGCTGGCATTAAAGAATTATAACAAAGCATTTAGTATGTTCTTTAACCACAATAATAAAGAACGCCTGGCTTCTGCGTTGCTATTTTCAGGCACAGCATATAAAAATGAAAAGCTATACGATAGCGCACGTAGCTGTGCATTGAGGAGTAAGGCATTATTTGAAGAAGTGAATGATAATGATGGCTTATCCGGCTCGTACCATCTTTTAGGATTGGTTTCACTTGCAGATGGCAAGTACACCGAAGCCTTGAGCTATGAAAAGAAAGCGCTTGAAATTGGCAGGAAAATAGCTGCCCTCGATTGTATAATGGACGCAGAAGAAGCATTTTACCAGATATATGAGAAAATGGGTGACGGGCAGAATACCCTCATACACTATAAGGCATTTACTATTGCCCGAGATAGTATATTTAACCAACAAAGTACATTGAAAACGTTAAGTGCTGAAATGAATTACGCCAATGAGAATAAAGAAGCAGCGCAAAAGGCGCAAGAAGAAAAAAAACTGGCATTACAAAATGAAGAAACGAAAAGAAACAAGGCTGTTACATATTTCGCTTCTGTTATTTTGCTGGTGCTTATAGTGTTTTCAATATTTGTGTTCAGAACCAACATACAGCGCAAGAAAGACAATAAAGAGATAGAAGCAAAGAATTTTCAGATAACCCAAAGCATCAACTATGCGGAAAGAATACAAAGGTCGATGTTGCCGGCCAGTGAGGAGATACATACGTTGTTGCCTGAAAGCTTTGTTTTTTTTAAACCCAAA
>JABCZY010000094.1:1535-4022 GCA_013289395.1 Bacteroidota bacterium | reverse complement strand
ACGGAATACAATGCTATTCCTATGCTGAAGAAATGCATGCCAGTGGCTGGCAAAATGCAGCTGACTACACGGCAAATGTTATAGCATGCAACTCACATTTCTTTGGAATGTATGCCTACCCCAAAATTATTGTTGCCGATGCTAACGATGGTATGGAATACCCTATGCTTACATTAGATGGCGGTGTTTTTCCGGGATACATGAGCACATTCACACATGAAGTGAGCCACAATTGGTTCTTTGGAATGCTTGGCAGCAATGAAACATACCGTGCTGTGCTTGATGAAGGCTTTGCGCAATTTGCCGAAAGCTGGACCTATCAGCAATTAAACGGGCCTTATGCAGTAGAAGGTGAACCAATCAATAAATATGTAAGGGATAATTACAGAAAAGATCTTTTTGTAATGGATAATATTTATTACGGTTACCTGTACGACTATATATGGGGAGAAGGTGATTTCACAGAAAACCTGCAAGGGAAAGCCATGGCGGCACGCGGTGGAACTAATTATGGCCTGCGCGATGTTACGCTCAACACCCAGTCCGATGATTTCCATAGTATGCTTGGCCACGATGGCGGCTATTCGCAGGTGTATACAAAAGGAGCCACTATGCTTTATAATCTGCAATATGTATTAGGCGACTCATTATTCTTTGGCGCTATGCGGCATTACTTCAATGAATGGAAGATATGCCATCCTTATCTCGAAGATTTCAGGAATGCTATTACAGAATACACGCATACTGACCTTACCTGGTTCTTTGATGAATGGCTTAATACAGGTAAAAGCCTTGATTATGGCATACAATCAATACGTAAGGACACAAGCAAGGACCAATACATTGTACGGTTTGTACGAAAGGGTGAAATGCAAATGCCTGTTGACTTTACTGTAACTTCGAACAAAGACAGCATTTATAATTTCTACATACCCAATAGCTGGTTCGAAAAGAAAACAAAGGCGAAGGTATTGCCACGTTGGATCGGCTGGGGAAAAGTTCAACCCTATTACGATGCCCATGTGCGCATACCCGGTGGAGTTGCAAAGGTGCAGATAGATACTACCATGTGCCTGGGTGATGTTAACATGCTGAACAATACCAAGCCATTCCCGATTAAATATTACTTCGACTCAAAAATATCAAACAGCCCTGATTGGGCCAATTACGAAGCATTCTTTGGGCCATCGCTTTGGTACAATGGCTTCGACGGAGCTGAAATTGGTGTGCATATGCATGGCGATTATATGATGTTCATGCATAACCTTAGTGCAACGTTATTTTTAAATACCGGCATATTTCAAAAAGAAGGGCTAGGTAGCTACCCGCACCAAATGGTAGGCGGAATGGCTAGTTACCAGACATCAACAGATAAGTTCATACATAACTCATCGGTTAACTTATATGCTCAAAGCCTGGATGGGCTTGATGAAGCCAAGGTGCGTTTTCAGATGAAAGACAATTCAAAAAAATATACTTTTTATACGGAAGTACAGGTTATGTATCGCCCGCACGAATGGGATACCAATTACCTGTTATATCCAAAGTTATGGGTGCCTAAAAAATATAATAACACTGCTCGTATAGGTGTTCGCCACGACTACAGGTATTCACCTTCAGGCAGAGGCAATGTTGATATTAACCTGCGTGGTTCTGCACTTAATTCTTTCTATAGCTACCAGCAAACCACCTTAACCCTTACCAACACGCAACAATTAGGTAAAAAACTGACCTTGCATGCGCGTTTATTTGGCCAATATGGCACAGGTAATATACCTAACGAATCTGCCCTATACGCAGCAGGTGCAAACCCTGAACAGTTAATGGATAATGCTTTCACACGTGCAGAAGGAATAGCTCCTCAATCGTGGGTTGGGTATGGCGCCGATATAAATCATTTTCAGCAAGGCGGCGGGCTTAACCTGAGAGGTTTTGCCGGTTACCTGTTGCCTTACTATTATCGTGGGTATGAATTGTTATATAATTATAACGGATCAACGGGTGCTGCTATTAATGGTGAACTAGATTTTAACCACCTGGTGCATTTCAATCCAAAGTTTTTACGGAATATGTTTTCACTTGCCACCTATATTTTTGGCGATGCAGGCATACTGAACGTTACACCTGTCGTAACTCCTTTCACTAACTCATCAGCCCTTATATTTGGTTCTTTGCATGCCGATGCAGGCCTTGGTGTTGCACTGACGGTAAACCGTTGGGGGCCTTTGCAAATGGTAAAGCCATTAACCATCCGCTTTGATATGCCATTCGTACTTAACCGTTACCCTGCTGTTGAACAAAACTATGTGCAGATGCGTTGGGTAGTTGGTATTGGCAGGGCGTTCTAATATCTCATACTAATAAATACTGAGAATATAATGTTTTGGGCGTTCCCCTTCGGGTCGGGCTATACGCTGCAAGTCCTCGCCTCCTATGGTCGGCTGTGGGCTTTACGCTACTATCCCTAACGCAAATACAGAACTAGGT
>JABCZY010000094.1:0-1525 GCA_013289395.1 Bacteroidota bacterium | reverse complement strand
GAACTAGGTAAAAGGTGGGCGCGGGTTAGCTGCAAATGATGCGAGTATAGGAAGTTCAGGCAAGCAGGGCGCAAGAGCCGCCCCAAATACTAGACTAACTTAATTACCCGTAGGCGGATGCAAAAGTTCTTTTAATACATACCTTTTGCCATTATACGTGCCCATTATCCAGGCATCTTTCAAGCCTTTCTTTTTAAGCTTATCAAGGGCCTTATGGGCTTCTTCATAATTTTCGAATGAACCTGATGTTACACGAATAACTCCGCCGGGAGTAGTTTCTGTTTCAATTTTCTTTACGTATTTTTTGTAGTTAAAGCTCTTCAATGAATGGAAGGCACCTAACTGAATAGTAAAGCGCATATCCTTTAAACACAACTTACCATCAAGGTGTGCAATAGCGTATCGTACTATTTCTGTATCCTTTACGCCACCTTTAAACATCTTCATCATCTTCGCCATGGTTGGTATGCAAGAATCTGCCATTAGAGGCTTTGGCTTTTCTTTTACCATTACTATGTTTTGCATAACAGCGCTATACAATGAGGTATCAGGCACATTAACATCCATTACATAATCTTTATACATAAACGCACGTGCTCGTATAGTGTACTGATGGCCGGCGGGCATGGTTACAGAATATTCGCCTGTAATAGTATCAGCACCAAATGGCGAAGTGTTACCGGAAGCTTTATCGAAGAATTCAAAACCAACTCTAAGTTTTTTATGCGAAACGGAATCAGTAATAGTGCCCTTGTACACCCACTCTTTCGGCATAAAAGCAGTTAAGGTAACTTTATAAATATCGAGTCTGTTACTGTCCGTATTGCGTCCATAGTACCCATACAAACCATTATCAGAAGTTGTAAAGTACACATCATCATCAGGTGTATTGATAGGATACCCCAGGTTTTGCGGTTCAGACCATACACCATCTTTATTGGTGGTCATAAATATATCGTAGCCACCCATGCTGTTATGTCCTTTTGAACTGAAGTAAAGCGTTTTGCCATCACCATTCATAAACACACCTTCTTCGTCGTACGGAGTATTAATAGTACTGCCCATGTTTACAGGTGTGCTCCAGGAGCTATCTGCCTGCATTTTGCTGGTGTAAATATCTTTCTTGCCTATTCCACCCGGCCTGTCGCTGGTAAAGAACATGGTTTTTCCATCGGGTGAAATACACATTGATGTTTCAGCGTACATGGAATTAATAGAATCACTTAACACTACCGGCAAAGACCATCCATGCTCATCGCTGAATGTAGACTTATACAGGTCTCCGCTACGATTATTGCGCGTTATATATAATGTTTTGGCATCAGGACTTAAAAATGCGCAATCGTCATCGTCTATAGTATTTACAGGCGGATCAATGCTAGTAACCGTATCCCATTTTCCGTTCTTTTTATGCGAAACGAATATATCATCAAGGTATTCGCCTGTTATGGTGCTTAGTTCAGTGCTCAAGTTACTATGCCTGCGCGAGGTGAAAATAATTTCGTTACCATCATTTGAGATCAGG
>JABCZY010000093.1 GCA_013289395.1 Bacteroidota bacterium | reverse complement strand
TCGAACCCTGTTTTTGTGTTAGATGAAATTGATAAAATAAGTAATTCCTTTCATGGCGACCCGGCTTCAGCATTGCTTGAAGTATTGGACCCTGAACAAAATTCGGAGTTTCACGATAACTTTATTGAAGTGGAATACGACCTTTCTAAAGTGTTGTTTATTGCAACCGCTAATAACCTGAGTGCTGTTCACCCTGCGTTATTAGATAGAATGGAAATTATTGAAGTGAATGGCTATACCGTAGAGGAAAAGATTGAGATAGCTAAGCGCCACTTAATTCCTAAGCAATTAGAAGAACATGGTGTAAAGAAAACACAGATAACTATTCCTGCAGATGTATTAGAAACCGTTATTGAGGACTATACACGTGAATCGGGTGTACGTAACCTGGAAAAGAAGATTGCACAGATAGTTCGTAATATAGGTAAGTCAATAGCTATGGAGGAAAAGTACGAACCCGTAGTTAAGAAAGCAAATCTCGATAAAATACTATCTCCGGCTCATCCTAAAGAAAAATACCAGGGCAATGATGTGGCAGGTGTGGTAACGGGTTTAGCCTGGACACCCGTAGGTGGCGATATATTATTTATAGAGGCAAGTCTTAGCCGCGGCAAAGGCCAGCTTACACTTACCGGTAATCTTGGGGATGTAATGAAGGAATCGGCTGTATTGGGATTGGAATATTTAAAATCTCATGCAGAAGAATTATTCATTCCGCATAAGGCATTTGAAAAGTGGAACATACATATTCACGTTCCCGAAGGTGCTACACCAAAAGATGGTCCATCGGCAGGTGTATCTATGCTTACTGCGCTTACATCGGCATTTACCCAACATAAGGTGCGCAAGAATTTAGCTATGACCGGTGAAATAACCTTGCGTGGTAATGTATTACCTGTTGGTGGAATAAAAGAAAAGATACTTGCTGCAAAGCGTGCAGGTATAAAGGAAATTATTCTTCCGGCTGCCAATAAGAGAGATATAGATGATATCAATCCAAAGTATTTGAAAGATCTTAAGTTCATTTACGTAGATAAAATGAGAGAAGTACTTGACTATGCTTTGCTGGATGAGTTCGTAAAGAACCCGCTTAAACTTGAGCACGCTTTTATTGATGAACCAAGTAGTGAAAAGAAGAATTAACGAGAACAATTTTCTGATACCTTTGTGCCCATTATGATGTACGTAACACGTAGAGAGTGCTTTAATGCAGCACATAGAGTTTACAATCCGAAATGGAGTGATAAAAAGAACAATGAAGTATTTGGTGCCTGTGCCAATCCGAATTGGCATGGACACAACTACGAGCTTTTTGTTACCGTAAAAGGTAATATGAATAAAGACACAGGCTTTGTAGTTGACCTGAGAGCATTAAGCGTTCTTATAAAGAAGCAGATAATTGATAAGGTTGATCATAAGAACTTCAACCTTGATGTTCCTTTTTTGAAAGGGCAAATGTCGAGCACTGAAAATATTATTGTTGCTTTTTGGGAGCAATTGGAAAAGCCAATTGCCAAGCTGGGTTGCAAGCTACATAGTATTAAATTGCAAGAGACAGAGAATAACGTTGCGGAATATTTTGGCGGAAAATAAATAAGCATGGCTGCAAAAAAACAAGCTAAAAAATTTAAGGGATACTCTAAGCACGATAACTACGATCATGACTTGGTTAAAGTTGTTTCGGAAAAATATAAGAGCATTATTGAAGACCTGGGTGAAAACCCAAAACGTGAGGGTCTGCTTAAAACCCCTGAACGTGTGGCTAAGGCCATGCAGTTCTTATTGCATGGGTATGGACTGAATCCGGCTGAGATGCTGCGTTCGGCTATGTTTAAGGAAAAATACAGCCAGATGGTTGTAGTAAAAGATATTGAGATATACTCGCTTTGCGAACATCATATGCTGCCATTTTTTGGCAAGGCTCATATTGCATATATACCTAACGGAAGAGTAGTGGGTTTAAGTAAAATACCACGTGTGGTTGATGCTTTTTCAAGAAGGCTTCAGGTACAGGAAAGACTTACCGACCAGATACGTGATTGTATACAGGATACATTAGAGCCAATGGGTGTAGCTGTTGTTATAGAGGCACAGCATTTGTGTATGCAAATGCGTGGTGTGCAAAAGCAAAACTCAGTTACTACTACCTCAGCTTTTACAGGCGAATTCCTTTCAAGCGATAAAACACGCAAGGAATTTTTGAGCATTATTGAATCGAAACTTCACTAAAAGAAATGGTTTAAATAAAAAAGCCCCGTAGCATTTGCTACGGGGCTTTTTTGCTTTTAATTTCGCTGTTTTTAGTTCTTAATAAACTTAATTGTTTTTATTGATGAACCTGTTTCTACCCGCACAAAATATGTACCGGTGGCAAGTTTAGATATATCTACCGGCACTGTTTGATTTCCGTTGAGGTTGGTCTTCATTGTTATCCATTCTTTTCCCGAAACATCAGCAATCTTAATCACGACTGCCAATGTCTTGCCAGTTAAATTAAAAGTAAGGTTCAGTTCCTGGCTTGCAGGGTTAGGGAACAGATTCATTCCATTAGTAATATCGATATTGTTTACACCGGTTATTGTTTTTATAGTAACTGTAAAACTCGCAGTGTCGGAGCAACCATTTACATCGGTACCTGTTACGGTGTATTTGGTTAAAACAGTAGGAGCAACTATTGTAGTATCATTAGTGCTGCCTGTAATCCATATATACGAAACGCCTCCACTTGCTGTAAGTGTATCGAGCGTTCCTGATGTTATAAGGCTTTGGCCACCCACTGTTATAACCGGTAATGGGTTCACTACCACATTTACGGTATCTGTATTACTGCAACCATTAGCACTGGTACCCGTAACAATATATTTGCCTGATGAGGAAGGAGTAAAGGCAACAGCATTAGTTATACCACCCGACCAACCATACGAATAACCTCCATTACCTGAAAGGGTTATTGAGCTTCCCTTGCAGATTGTATCACTGGCCGGAGATGATGTGGTTGTAATTGTTGGAAGCGCTCCTGTGCCCGCAACTACATTCACGCTGTCTTTATTGCCGCAACCATTTGCATCAGTACCTGTAACCACATATTTACCTGATGAGCTTGGTGAAAAAGGTATTGCGTTAGTGATGCCGCCACTCCATACATAATTTGTGCCTCCGTTACCTGAAAGAGTTATATGTCCACCGGTACAAACTGTATCGTTAATAGGGGACGAGGTTATTGTAATAATAACATTATCCACTGTAACATTAATACTGTCTTTATTACTGCAACTATTTGCATCGGTACCTATAACAATGTATTTGCCTGATGAAACAGGAGTAAAAGGAGTACCATTAGTAATACCACCTGACCATGCGTATCCTGTGCCTCCGCTTCCTGAAAGCGTAATGCTGTTACCTGTACATACAATTCCATTTGCAGGAGATGCTATAATGGTGATGGCAGGTTTATCTACTGTAACGAGAACACTATCTTTATTACTGCAACCATTTGCATCGGTACCTGTTAGTATGTACTTATTAGTTGAGGTAGGTGTAAATGGAGTAGCATTTGTAATGCCACCTGACCAGCTATATGTTTTCCCTCCATTACCCGAAAGTGTTACAGGGCTGCCTGGGCAAACTATATCATTTGCAGGAGAAGATGTTATTGTAATAGTAGGTAAAGCATTTACACTTGTAACAACGGTTACACTATCCTTATTCTTACAACCGTTAGCATCTGTTCCTGTAATAATGTATTTACTTGAAGATAGAGGAGAGAATTGAACTCCGTTGGTAATGCCACCGCTCCATGCGTATGAAATAGCTCCGTTACCTGATAAGGTAATAGCTCCACCAGAACAAACTGTATCATTGGCAATAGAAGAGCTTATGGTTATAGTTGGCAGTGCATTTACAATAACCTTAGCACTGTCAAGGGCACTGCATGCCCCATCTGTTTCCGTGAGCTTTACGTTATATGTTCCGGATGCAGTATACGTATAAGCTGGGCTGAGGGTAGAGTCATTGTGTGTCCCTGTTCCATAAAAATCCCAATAGAATTTAACACCAGCCCCCGATAATGGATTGGATGTATTAGTGAATTGTGTTGGGGTACC
>JABCZY010000092.1 GCA_013289395.1 Bacteroidota bacterium | reverse complement strand
GCGCACTTGCATTTATGAATAATGATATGGTTACTGCACTGGCTTATTTCAAAAAAGCATCGTCTGCCGGGCCTGAAGTAGGCTGTAATATCGGCCTTATTGATATTAAGCAAGGCAATTATTCTGATGCGGTTGCTAATATGAGCAGCATCAATTCTTTTAATACTGCTCTTGCTATGTTGCTTAATAATGACCCGCATGGCGCTGAAACATCTCTTGATGCATCGGGTAACAGAAGCGGAATTGCGTATTACCTTAAGGCAGTTATTGCAGCCCGCGAAAACAATAAAGCCGATGTGATAAGTAATCTGCAGCAGGCTATAGGCCAGGATGCATCACTTAAAAAAATGGCAGCTTCGGATTGCGAGTTTGTAAAGTTTAAAAATGATAATGATTTTAAAACGTTAGTTGGTAGTGCACTATAAAACAGAATAGCCATGCCATTGCATGTATATTATTGCGAAGAGTGTGCTGAAGTTGAGTACAGGCTTATTTCACCGGGGAAGGGAGGTTGCAGCAAGTCTCCTTTTCACCGGTGGATTAACCTGGGCCTTAAAGGCGACCGGAAATTTAAATGCACCCAATGCCATAAAGAAGTGGGGACCCTTAAAAAGCCCGTTAGTTATGGGTGTAAAGAGGCCATATTTCATGAGTGGAAAGAAATATGATTTGCAACCGAGGCCTATAAATTTAAAGCAAGCTTTATTTCTTAGCAGGAGGAATAACCGAAGATGTTTCCATCTTTTTCATATCAACACCGCACATGCTGCATTTGCCTGGTTTACTCTGGCTCATATAGCAATCTGGGCAATAGTAATCGCCAACTTTTACAAAGGCAGTTTTATCTTTACTGCATTCGCCTGCCTTTGCAGCCGATGCTCCACAAACAGGGCAACGGTAAGCTACAGAAGCAGTTGTTTTTGCAGCAGCCGGTTTAGCAGCAGTTTTTGTTGTTTTATCTTGCGCAAATGCTGTTAAGCTAAGTAAGCTTAGTGATACAGCTGCGATGAATGTTTTCATGATATGTGTTTTATGTTTGTTGTTAAAATTATTTACCTAAAAGGCTTTCCAGTTTTGCATCTACGGCAGGTACTTCAAGGCCTTTAGCTACAATATTACCATCAGCGCCTACAATTACACTGAAAGGAATTCCATCGAAGCCATACAGGCGTACTACCTTCGAATCCCAGTATTTCAGATCACTTACGTTGGTCCATGTAAGCCCGAATTGCTTGATACCGGCCAGCCAATGATCTTTGTCTTTATCTAATGACACGCTAAGCATAACAAAGTTTTTGTCTTTGTACTTGTTATAAATTTTCACTATGCCCGGTAATGAAGCACGGCATGGTCCGCACCATGAAGCCCAGAAATCGATAAGCACCACTTTACCCTTAAGGCTTGAAAGTGAAAAATCTTTGCCATCGGTATCTGGCAATGTAAAATCAGGTGCAGGCGAACCCACAGCTACTCTTTTCAGGTTTGCCACATCGGTGTGGAACAGCGTAACGTATGTTGAAGTAGGGTATGCCTTTGTTAAGGCATCATCTAAGGTAGTGTAGCACGAAGTGTATTCTTCGTAAGGCAGTTGCTGAATAGCAGCAAGGCAGGCAAATGAAGATGGATTATCCTTTACAAACTTGGCTATGTAAGCCTTCTGGTCTGCCATAATAGCATCATAGGGCTTTTCAAATACATGGCTGAGTGAATCCATTTTAGCAGTATCGTTACCATAGGTACCTAATAAGGCCTGGTATAGTTTCTTAATAGAATCCATTTTAAATGAAGCAGTTTTCATGTTGCTGTTCATCTGCCCGAAAAGCTTTGAATCAGTCGAGCCATCCACTTTGTAGGTATCGCCAAGTAACTGGGAATTACCGGTAATGGTAACTTGTTCCGTAGAATCGAGGATAAGTGTGGCATAGCTTGATTGGGTAATGCGCAGGTTGTAAAAGCCTTTGTATACGCCCTTGGTATGAAAAGTGAACTTGCCATCTTTATCCATTTTAGTAGAATCTAAATGGTTGGTGCCTTGCGTGGTTAACCTGTCAAGGTACACGCTTACGCCTTCGCTGGCATTGGTAAGTGTTCCGCTTAATTCAAACCCGCTTTTCTTTTTTTCATTACATGCAACAAGCAATGTTACTGCTGAAAGAAAGGCGATGTGTTTTAGTTTCATTATCATGTTTTTATTTTTTATCAAGTGCAGTTTTTACTAATTGATTAGCCATTTTAGGGTCGGCCTTACCCTTAGATAATTTCATTACCTCGCCCATAAATAGGCCTAAGAGGCTGCTTTTGCCATTCTTGTATTCAATAACTTTTTCAGGATACTTAGCAATTGCTTCCGCTACAAACTGTTCCAACACGCTGCTATCGCTTTCCTGCATAAGGTTGTTTTCTTCAGCAATTTGCGCAGCCGTCTTGGCCGGGTTCTTCACCATTTCAGGGAATATGCGTTGCGATGCCATGGTGTAACTTACCTTACCACTTTCTATAAGTGAAATGATCTCCGCTATTTTATTGGCAGGCAACGGAAACTTATCAATGGTAACAGCATTTTCATTCAGGTACGATTTTACATCACCCATCATCCAGTTGGCAGCAGCTTTGTAATTGTTTGTGCTGCTTGTCAGCTTTTCAAAGTATAAGGCAAACTCTTTATTATCTATAATAACCGAGGCATCGTAATTGCTAAGGTTAAATAGTGTTGTGTATTTTTCAAGTAGTTCATCAGGCAAAGGTGGCAGTGTAAGCCTTACACGCTCTACATCCTTCTCAGTAACTATAACGGGTGCAAGGTCAGGTTCAGGGAAATAACGATAGTCGTCCGACGATTCTTTGCTACGCATGGTAGCAGTAGTACCTGTTGCTGCATCAAAATTACGGGTCTCCTGGTATAGTGTTCCTCCACTTTCCAACACGCCTATCTGTCTTTCTATTTCGTGGTTAATAGCGGTATGCACGTTACGTATGGAGTTCATGTTCTTTACCTCAACCTTTTTACCGAATTGCTTGGCGCCTTTCAGTCGTACCGATATATTGGCATCGCAACGCATACTGCCTTCTTCCATATTACCATCGCAAATTTCAAGGTAACGTACTAGGCGGCGCAGTTCGGTTACAAACTGGTAAGCCTCGTCGGCATTGGCAATAACAGGCTCGGTAACCATTTCAAGCAATGGCACACCGGCACGGTTAAGGTCAATAAGGGTATCGTAAGGGTCCTGGTCGTGTATGCTCTTACCCGTGTCTTCCTCCATGTGTATACGGGTAAGTTCTACCTGCTTTTTGCCAGTAGGGGTATTTATGGTAATAAATCCGCCTGTGCAAATAGGGGTAAGGTGCTGTGTTATCTGGTAGCCTTTTGGCAGATCGGCGTAGAAATAATTTTTACGGGCATACTGGTTTTCGCGGGTAATTTTGCATTTACATGCAGTGCCCAGCAAAATAGCATACTCTATTACTTTTTCGTTCACCTTGGGCAAGGTGCCCGGGTGCCCCAATGATATTGGGCTTACCTGTGAATTTGGCAATGCGCCATACTCGGTTGAATCGCCACAATAGGCTTTACTTTTAGTCAGCAACTGAATGTGTACTTCAAGACCTATTATCGGTTCGTATTTATCGAAAATCTCTTTCTCCATATTGAGGCGTGAAATTACATAATTATACGCAATTAACCGTATGATGGATCTCAGGTAAAGTATAGTATTAACTAAATTTAACATAGGGATTTTACCTCACCCCAACCCCTCTCCTTGAAAAATGAGAGAGGGTAATGGCGAAGTGTTCCTATTTTTGCAAGGGAATTATCTTTCCTTATGCAGTACTTTAATATTTGCAGATAAAGTAAAGTTTGTGAAATCCCTCCATGCAGATAATTTGCAGAACATAAATCCTTGCATTACTTTATATCTGTTCTTTATCAGTTCGTATCCATCTTCAGATACAGTCACCTCAACCGTCTTGTCATCTATCGCTGAAATTTTCATGGAAACAGGCCCACCTTTATATTCATTCGTTAATTGATTAGTACCTGGGTTTACTTGGAGGTAACGGGTTAGGTATAATATGTTTTCATTTATCCACTGTTTATTCGCCAC
>JABCZY010000091.1 GCA_013289395.1 Bacteroidota bacterium | reverse complement strand
CTTTTCTTTATCAATTGCAATATTTATGTTTTCATTAAATCTAAAATCCTCAATAGGTGAATATTTATTTAATGCAGGACGGATGGCATCTGTAAATTTAAAAGCCCTATCGACAGCACTTCTTATCTTTTCTTCGGTGCTATATACATCTTTCTTCTCTGCCTCCTCATCCAAATCAATAAATTCAAAGAACAGAGAACCCATAAGAGATTTAATAAAGTATGGGGTATTATCATCATCGAATATTGGAATATCAGGCATTTTGCCATCAACACTAAATGTATAAGGCTTATCGATAAAAGTCATCCCATTTAAGGGTATGCCATGTTGAATGAGAGTGGGCATAATGAAAAGATCATTTGTAGTTAAGTAATTAATTACTTCACCATCTCCATGAATTGTTTTTTTTTCATTTGAATATTCAATTTCTGCTCCATCGATTTTCAGGGTACTTTTTATTTCAGGCAGAGCGACCCTTTCTGATTTTTGGCTACCAAGAATATGTTCATCAATACTACTTTTTGAGCTTATTTCAATAGTTTTACCGTTTTTGAAAAGCAGGCTAGTAGATACCTCTTTCAAGTTTTTTATGTTAAAACTCAACACTTGATAAAGGAATGTTAAAAAATTCGTTTTTCCAACCCCATTTATTCCAATAATTAAATTAAATCCAGGTTTGAATTGAACTATTGAATTCCTTATCGTTTTATACCCAGATAACTTGACAGTATCTAAGTACAATTCATTTTTTTTATTCTGCTCCACTATATATCAAATAAATTGGTCATTGCAAATGTAATAAATATACCTTCTTTCAATTGTGAGGTGCAAATTGTTTGGTTAATAATGTATTATCACTGTGAAAAACAATAAAAGCCCTTATTAATCTATAACGAAGTTATTTCGACCTATAGTATTTTCCCTCACAATCGCCTCTATCTGTTTTAACTGCTCAGGGCTTAACTTCTCCAATTCCTCCTGGCTTAGTTTCAGGTTGTTTATTTGAATGTAGTTGTGCTGGTTGGCAATAATATTGTTGCCTTTGCCGCTGGTATTGTGTAAACCTGTGGCTTCAAAAAAGAATTTCATGGCATTTACATCGCCCATAATACTTTTATTGTAAAGTGCAGCCATCAGTGCCGATTCCATAAACTTGTATTGTTCTTTTCTTTCAATATTCAATAGGTTCGTTGCATGTTCTTTCAAATGCTTGCGAATAGTTACTACGCTCAGGCCTGTTTCTTTTGCTATTTCTGTTTTCGATGGCATACGGTTGTTTGTCAGCAAAGCCTTATTAATAACCGAACATATCTTGTCATGGTTTAGTTCCCATAGTTCCTCATTTAAGTTTGCAGGTAAGGTTTCATGCACTTTATCTAACAAAGCAGATAATTCCTTCCCTTTCAGTTCTTTGAAAAGCCGCGCCTGTTCTTCTTTGAATAGTACTTTTTCATCAGGACTAAGGTTATTATAGTCTTCGGCAGTTATAAAAGGTTGTTTGAAAAGAGCTTCAATTTTATTTTTAGATAATTCGGTTGTTTCCATGTATGATATGAATGGTAATTGTAAGGCAAATATCAATCGGATATAAACATTACGTTTATAGTATGTAACATAATTATTAACAGCCCATAAAACCGAGCAAATAAAAAACATCAAATAGGGGGTTTCTATTTTTTGAGCCACTGAAACACATAAAGCTCTTATAATCAAATAGTTATTGATTTTTAAAGGGCTAAAAACGGAAACCCCCTGAAACCCCTTCATTTACATAAATAATCTTAATAATCTGCGGTATCTGCGTTCTATTGACCTGTTGAATAAAGATTCATTTTTCACGTTGTACCGTATTAAAACAAGTGTAAATTTGGGGCGCAGTTCTAAAAAAAGTATTCTATATGACGACCTTCAAACAACAACTCACATCATCAGTAGGTAAAAAAGTAGTAATGGCCGCAACGGGTTTATTCCTGTGCGTGTTCTTAATTGAACATTTGTATGGCAACATACTGCTTTACTTTAACGATGGTGGTAAGGCTTTTGATGAATATTCGCACGATGCGGTGCGGAACATTCTTATACGTATTATAGAAATAGTATTGTTTGCCGCAATTATTATTCACGTTGTGCAGGCGCTTATAATTACCAACGATAACAGAAAAGCCCGTCCGATAAAGTACGCCGTGCCAACCTCACACGAGGGCAGCTCATGGTTCTCCCGTAATATGGGCTTAACAGGTTCAGTAGTACTTTTCTTTATTGTAATTCACCTTTACCATTATTTCTTCCCTTACCGTATTCTACACAATACCAATGGGCACACTATCTCTCAAATGGTTAAAATTGGTTTTCAAGATCCTGTATATGTAGCTATATATGTAATAGGTGTTACTTTTTTGTTCTTTCACTTGAACCATGCATTCAGGTCAGCTTTTCATACCTTAGGCTTGAACAATAAAAAGTACACACCGGTATGGCAAATGGCAGGTAGTGCATTCGCATGGATCATGTGGATAGCTTTTGCTTCTTTCCCCATCCTTTTTTACTTCGGTATCGCTGGAAAATCAATAGTAATATAAACTTTTGACTTTACGAACTTTATAAACTGACTGTATGGCATCATTAGATTCAAAGATTCCCGGCGGAGAGCTGGAAGATAAGTGGACAACCTACCGTTCAACTGTAAAATTGGTTAACCCTGCTAACAAGCGCCACCTCGAAGTTATTGTGGTGGGTTCGGGCCTTGCAGGTGCATCGGCAGCTGCTTCACTGGCAGAGCTGGGATATAAAGTGAAAGTTTTCTGTTTCCAGGATAGCCCACGCCGTGCGCATAGTATTGCTGCACAAGGTGGTATAAATGCTGCGAAGAACTATGCAAACGATGGTGACAGCACTTTCCGTTTGTTTTATGATACTATTAAGGGTGGTGACTTCCGTGCAAGAGAAGCGAATGTTTACCGTCTTGCCGAGGTAAGTGCCAATATTATTGATCAATGTGTTGCCCAGGGTGTTCCTTTTGCAAGAGAATATGGAGGATTGCTTGACACACGTTCATTTGGTGGTGTGCAGGTATCGCGTACATTTTATGCACGCGGACAAACAGGACAGCAATTATTATTAGGTGCATATAGTGCACTTAATCGCCAGATAGCTAAGAAACAGGTTAAGATGTACAACCGCCATGAGATGCTTGAGGTTGTTACCATTGATGGTAAGGCACGTGGTATTATTGCCCGTAACTTAATTACCGGCGAAATTGAAAGGCATTTCGGCCATGCAGTAGTATTGGCTTCAGGTGGATACGGCAACGTGTTCTATTTATCTACCAATGCAATGGGTTGTAATGTAACCGCAGGTTGGAAGGCATATAAGAAAGGCGCTTTCTTCGGAAACCCTTGCTTTACACAAATTCACCCTACATGTATTCCTATTTCAGGTGACCACCAATCTAAGCTTACCCTGATGTCAGAATCGTTACGTAACGATGGAAGGGTATGGGTTCCTAAAAAGAAAGATGACCCTCGTAAGCCACAAGATATTCCTGAAGAGGAAAGAGATTATTTCCTTGAAAGACGTTACCCTGCTTTTGGTAACCTTGTTCCGCGCGATGTTGCATCAAGGGCTATTAAGGAAAGGTGCGATGCCGGATTTGGAGTAGGTACTTCAAAACAAGCTGCGTATTTAGATTTTGCCGCTTCTATTAAGAGACTTGGAGAATCGGTTGTAAGTGAAAAATATGGCAACCTGTTCGAAATGTATGAAAAGATAACAGGCGAAAATCCGTATAAAGTTCCTATGCGTATCTATCCTGCAATTCACTATACAATGGGTGGCATTTGGGTAGATTATAACCTGATGACAACCGTACCGGGTTTATATGCGCTAGGCGAATGTAATTTCTCTGACCACGGTGCAAACCGTTTAGGTGCATCTGCATTAATGCAGGGCCTTGCTGATGGTTATTTTGTATTGCCATATACTATAGGTGCATACTTAGCTGATGAGATAGCAACCAAACCTATACCTACCGATCACCCTGCATTTGCAGAGGCTGAAAAAGCAGTTAAGGATCGTATTGAAAAACTGATGTCAGTTAAGGGTAAAACATCCGTAGAGCATTTCCACAAACGCTTAGGAAAAATAATGTGGAACAACTGCGGTATGGCCCGTAATGAAAAGGGCTTACTTGAAGCGAAAGCAGCTGTAAGGGCATTGAGAGAAGAATTCTGGAAAGATGTACGCGTATTAGGTACTGACAAAGAATTCAACCCTGACCTGGAAAAA
>JABCZY010000090.1 GCA_013289395.1 Bacteroidota bacterium | reverse complement strand
GGAATTACTAAAATGGGTTGGCTTATTTGACCGTCGAAAAGATCTTGTAAAAGATTATTCAGGTGGAATGAAACGCCGTATAAATATTGCATGTGCCCTGCTCCATTCACCCAAAGTATTACTGCTCGATGAGCCTACTGTTGGTGTTGACCCGCAAAGCCGCAACCTTATTTTTGAACTGATACAGCAGTTGAATAAAGATGGTATGACCATAATATATACCACACACTATATGGAGGAAGCTGAAAAGCTTTGCGATAAGATAGGTATTATGGATAATGGTAAGATAATTGCGCAAGGCACGCTTGATGAACTGAAAACACTGAGTGCAGTAAGCGATATGATAGTAGTGGATTGTACCCAAACGCCAGACGAAAAATTTCTTTCAGACAAGCTGAAAACAAATGTTGCAGTTAATGAGAACACAGTTACTATATTATCAAACGATTCAAAGAAAGACCTGACAAACATTGTTACAACATGCACCGATGCTGGCTATGGAATTACCCGCATTGATATACAAAAGGCAAATCTGGAAACCGTGTTCCTTAAAATGACCGGTAAACAACTAAGAGATTAAAACTAACAGCTATGTTTAAAATATTACAAAAAGAATTAAAGGCGCTCTTCAAAGACCGCAGAGCAATGATGCTCGGCCTGTTAATGCCTATTATACTTATATCGATTTTTTCATTGGCTTTTGGCGGCATGAATAAAGAGAGCAACAGGAAAACACGTTTACTTGTTTGTGATGAAGACAAAACAATCTTCTCTCAAAAACTGGTTGCCGATATTGATTCAGTAAAGAATTTTGAAACTGCCACCACTACCACAGATTCAGCTATTGACCTGATAAAGAATGGTAAATACCCTGCCGCATTTATCATTCACAAAGGCTTTACCGATTCGGCAAATGCGGTGAAACCTTTGCCATGGGAATTAAAATATGATGTAGCACAATCGGTAGAGATGCAAATGATGCAGCAATACCTTTTCCAGAGTTTATATGCAAGCATTGGCAAAAGAATGAATGAACGTATGATGCTAAGGAATATGCAACAGCAATTTGCAGGTATGGATAGCTTAAGTATGATGATGGCCATCGGGCAAATGAAAAAAAATGTTGATGCAGGGGCCAAAAACATGCAGGAACTAAGAGAGAACATAATGCGTATTAAAAGTGAGCCAATAGAAAAAGCACCGGATAATGCGGGTATAGTACAGGCTGTTGCTGGTACTGCAGTTATGATGCTTTTGTTCAGCCTTACAGCAATGGGCGGCAGACTATTGGAAGAGAAAGAGAATGGCACATTAAAAAGATTGCTCTACTCTCCACTAACTGCAAGTGATATACTTGGAGGGAAGATGTTAGCTTCAATTTTATTTGCGATGATACAATTGATCATTATGTTCTCGTTCTCATCCATGGTATTCGGGTTGGTACTGGTACCTAAAATAGCAGCTGTATTGTTATTGATAGTAGTTACTGCATTTGCATGCTCTGGCTTTGGAATGTTCCTGGCATCGGTAGTAAAAAGCCGTGACCAGTTGCAGAGCTTAAGCACATTAGCAATTCTCAGCATGTCGGTAATCGGTGGCAGTATGGTACCAAGTTTCCTTATGCCAAGCTGGATGCAAACTGTAGGGCATGCATCTATCAACTACTGGTCTATTCAAGGGTTTTACGATATCTTCTGGAGGCAATTGCCCATAACCGATTTTGTGTTTCTGAAAAAAGTATTGGTATTGTTTTTATTCGGATCTGTTCTTTCTACCATGGCTTTCCGTCTGTTCAGAAAGAATGTTACTTCGATGGCTTAAAGCTATCAGTATACCCAAGGTAAATTACGCACTGCAAGGCTTGATGTCTTGCCAATTTTTGCTCCATTTAAAGCTGCTGCAAAGTGATATGGAGGATTTACTTTAACATGCCCGAACTTATAAATAAAGGCTGTTTCATTTTTATTTATCGGGTTCAGGAATTCCATCAGCCTGTCAATAAAACTCGGGTAAATGGTAGTTTCATAAGTAGTTTCAGGGTATACCTTTTCAAAGTCTGCCAGCCTTTGTTCCAGGTTCTTTTTACCATAGAACACAATATAATTGGGGTACTCAGCCTTAGGCAGGTCAACAGCATTTACATAATATTCTTTGGCAAGATTATCTGTTTTAGTAACCTGTGGTATGTACACATCCCAACGGCCAAGATAGAACAAAGGACTTTGTACAGCTGATTCATCATTCGATTCATCTATCATGAAATTAGCCATATCTTTTTGCTGAGCCAGGTATGTCATCGACTCCACACGCGTACGCTTGGAATAGGTAACTGATATTACAGGCAGTGCAATAAGGTCGAGTGTCCAGAAGAAAACCCAGCAATAGTGCATAAGCTTTGGCCTGCCTTGCCAGAATTTAGACTTCGCATAAAACTCTGACCAGCCGATAAGCCCTAAGACAATGATGAGTGGAACTACAGGAAGTATAAAACGTTCTTGCTTATTCGGAAAGATAGAATGAAAAGCAAAAAATAAAAATGCCGGCCAGAAAAGGACCGGGTATTTTTTCCATGAACGGCCAAACCCGAACATAATGAACAAGCTTATTGGTGGTATAAGCAAGCCACCTATTAGCAACAGGTAATTATACCATTCGCCATTAATAACCTCGGTAGCATGCTCCACGTTGTATTTAATATAGGCACTTAGCTCAGCAAAAGGATGATGCCATATAAGCTGGTCGGCAACCAATTGCACAGCAAGCACTGTTGCAATACCGCCAAGACCGAATGCTATTAAGCCTTTCCAGTTTTTACTGAATAATATTACCAAGCCCATACCCGCTACAAACAAGGCAGATTGAAAACGTGTATTAAATGCAATGCCACACCAGAAACCAACCCATGCGTATGTCTTTAGTTTTTCCTTACGTGCAGGGTCTATCAATAACCAGGTAGCAATAAGCATAGATGGCATGGTTACTACTTCAACCAAACTGCGCACGGCAAACATGGGCATAAAGAACAGAAGAGCCAATATCATTCCTGCTTGCCTTGCTACCTTCATACCGGCCAATTGGTTGGTTATTTTGTAGCCATATACAATTACCAGCATCGACCACATGGCATTGAAGAACCGCAATACATACATTTTACTTTGCGGATCGTTGAGGCCGATTATTTTAAAAATAAGTAATGCTATGTAGTTAAGCCCGGGGTAAAGCAAGGTATATCCATCGGGGCGCGGAGCATCGGCATTGGGCAACCAGTTGTGTGTATAGCTGTACCCGTCTATCCAGGCTTGTGCAGGCTCAATTACAAGAAAATGATCATCGTGCATGCCATACCCTTTTGAAAAGATAACAGCAAGCATCCGGAAAAGGCCACCAAGGAAAAGTATAAGTACCAGCGGGCGTTTCTCCCACATTTCTTTTATCGTCTCTTTCATTTAACTACAGCCGCTGATGGATGAAAATTGTTCTTACCCTCTTGCAGGAACTTTGTGTATTCTTCTATATCGGGCGTGTAGCCGCGTGCAGGAGTTAGTAAACTACCATCGGCATTAACCAATGCGTAAAGTGGTTGTGTATTGCTCTGAAACAAACTTGTTTCCATATCGCTCCATTTATCGCCATAGGTTTCAATTTTCTGGCCTGTTGATTTGGAAACTATTTGCATATCTGTCGGTAGTTCATTCTTTTCATCTACATAAAGCGATACCAGCACGTAATCGTTTTTAATAATAGCAAGCACCTTTGGGTCCGACCACACGTTCACTTCCATCTTACGGCAGTTAACACATGAAAAGCCTGTAAAGTCAATCATAATTGGTTTGTTTACCTGCTTAGCATATGTTACCGCTTCATCGTAGTCGTTAAAACAATTAAGGCCAAGCGGGCAACCTATTTTCTTTTTAGCTCCCGGCACAGTTACACTTGTATTGCTTCCTGAAGTTCCAGATTCAGACAAACCCCAACCCTCGCTGTAAAAAGAAGGAGGAGGAAAGCCACCAATAAGCTTAAGCGGAGCGCCAAACAAACCCGGAACTAAGTAGAGTGAAAATGAAAAAGCAAGAATGGCAAGCAACAAGCGTGTAACACTAACATGCTTTATATCAGAATCGTGGTGGAACTTTATTCTGCCTAATAAATAAAAGCCCATGATGATAAAAATGATGATCCACAACACAAGGAATATTTCGCGCTTTAAAATACCAATAGGCCCGTTTATATGGAAGTGCAGGAACTTAATGTGCAGGCCAACCAAGTCGGCGGTAGATAAAAATTTCAACGCGAACGCTAATTCAAACAACCCGAAAACAACTT
>JABCZY010000089.1 GCA_013289395.1 Bacteroidota bacterium | reverse complement strand
TGGGGCGATATAAAACAAATTGATCAACTAATGATTCCTTCAGGTATTCGGGTGTGGTAAGTATAGCGCTTTGTATACGCTGTGCATAATTTATACTATCTGTTATGTCTTTATTCTTCTCTTCAATTATTTTATTTTTTTCTTCAAGCAACATATTTGCCTTATGTTTATCTCTGTATCCACGGTAAATAAAAAATGCAAGGCCTATTACCAGCAACAACCCAAAAGTTATAGCGTAGGTAATAATTTTTTGCCGGTTCACGCTTAATGCAAGTATTTGGTTCTCCTTTTCTTTTTTCTCGGTGTCATATTTCACCTGCATATCATTTATTTGCTTTGCACTCTCCTGGCTAAAGATTGAATCTTTAATATTTAGCAATGCCACTTCATTTTCAAATGCTTTCTTAAAGTCACCTTGCTTACCATATCCTTCTGCCAAAAAACTATATGCTTGTGCAATCAAATCTTTTGCATCCAATTGCCTTGCAAGTTGCAGACTTTGTTCCGTGTACTCAATTCCCTTATCTGTTTCTCCTTTCAGGTTATATACATTTCCAATATTGCCATAACACATTGCTATATCAGCTTTACTGCTTAAGCCATTGTATAATGCCAACGCCTGCTGATAATAATCTGCTGCCTTATCATATTCCTTCATAGCAACATATGCGCTTCCGATATTGTTTTCAATGTCTGCCTTATTTCGTGTAGCATGCAGTGTATCGTAAATATTTACAGCCTTCAGGTAATCCTCCAGGGCATGGTCGTAGTCTTTCATGTCGAAATAAATATTGCCCCTGTTATTCAATGCAGTAGCAAACAGAAACCTATTACCCACTTCATTGCTCACCAGAATTTCTTTTTCAGAATACTCCAGTGCCTTCGTGTAATTCTTCATAGTTTCTCTGTAGAAACTATTTAGTCTGTCGTATATCTCTATGAGGCCGCGGTTGTTTTTTGTTCTTTCAAAAATATCCAGCGCATTTAGGAATTCGTGCAATGCATTTTCATTATCGCCTTTCAGTTGGTAGTACCCACCCAACCCAATATGTGCATATGATTCACCGCTTGCATAATTAAGTTTTTGTGATAGTTCCGAAGCTTGCTGTGCGCTTGTTAGTGCTTCTTCACTGGCTGAGCCTTCACTGTTAAAGTACCAGGCAATTTTGTTCAGCAACTTTACCTTTATTGTATCGTCCGGCTCATTTTTACATTTTTCTTTCAGCGAATCGATATAGGGCAAGGGAGCAGCAGATGCTCCAAAACAGAACAATGAAACAATAATGATGATGAGCCTTGTATGTTTTACCATATTAACAACAAATCTAAAAAAACTCTGGCAGGCATAAAAAAAGCGAGGCAGGCCTCGCTTACTCAATTCAATTACACCTTTTTTGGAGCAGATGGAGGTGGTGGAAGTGGTTCTGCAGTAGTTGGTGGAGGATTGCTTGTTGTTTTAATAGTTCCTGTTCCCATGATATGTTGGTTATTTGGTTACTAGCATTGCCTTACAAATATAAAATATTTGCCAATAAATTGCTATAACATTCCTATTTTTGAATACAATTATATTATGCAAGAAAACGCTATCATACGCCCGGCCTTTCTTAAAGAAGGAGATACTATTGGCATTGTTGCACCTGCCCGCAAAATATCGGCTGAAGAACTTGCGCCGGCAATTGCCATTTTAGAGAACTGGGGATTAACAGTTAAACTCGGGCGAAATATTTTTGCAGCCCAGAACCAGTTTGCCGGCAGCGACAAACAACGCGCGGTAGACTACCAGGATATGCTGGATGATAAAGATGTGAAAGCCATTATATCTACCCGTGGCGGGTACGGTACCGTTCGTATAATTGACAAATTAAATTTTACGCTGTTTAAAAAGAATCCGAAGTGGATAATAGGCTATAGTGATGTTACCGTAATGCACAGCCATGTACATACAAATCTTGGTACAGAAACATTGCATGCAACTATGCCTATTAATTTCAATAAAGATGCTGAATCAATCAAGCTTCTTGAAAAAGCATTGTTCGGAAAAGCTTTAAACTATATTACACCCTGGCATAAATACAACAAAACAGGAACCTGCAAAGGCGTTTTGGTAGGCGGTAATCTTTCATTGCTTTACGCCTTGGCAGGTACTAAATCTGATATTAATACTGAGGGCAAAATACTTTTTCTTGAGGATCTTGACGAATACTTGTATCATATAGACAGAATGATGATACAGTTAAAACGTTCAGGCAAACTTGCGGGGTTAAGGGGCTTAGTAGTCGGTGATTTTTCTGATATGAAAGATAATACGGTACCGTTTGGCAAAACAGCTGAAGAAATAATACTCGATGCCGTTCAGGAATACAAATATCCGGTTTGCTTTGGTTTCCCTGCCGGGCATGGAACCAAGAACTATCCGCTTTTTTTAGGCAGAGAGATTGAACTTTCCGTAAAAGAAAAAACCTCCCTCAAATTTCTTTGAGAGAGGTTCTTTATATAAATAAATGAATTATTTACCGTCGTCTTTCCTGTCTACTTTATTGTAGCCTGCAGGAATAGCAAATGTACCGTCAGACACGCTGCCAGCCTTTACTAATGTTGCTTTCATTGAACCCTTAGCAGCACCTGCCATATCTGTTTCAGTAGCTTCCATTGGAAACATACCAGCAGTTTTAGGAATTGCTTTGTAGTATTCAGAGAACTTATCCTTACGGTTAAGAATATCCATCATAGGAACAAAGAAATCAAAGCCTCCGCTCGCAACCCAGAAAGAAACCTTTAATCCTTCTTCAGCATCTTCCACTACAATTTCTTCGCATTTGTAACCATTGATAGTTTTAGATTTTCCGGTTTTATTAACCTTTGGTGTACCAGCAGGTTTTACAGGTGCAGGAGAAGGTTGATCAAAATATGTATGACGGAAAGGAGCACTTAACGCAGTGGTTTTCTTAGAACTTAAATCAATAAGGAAGTAACCTTGATCGTTATTTGTTTTTGGATCTGTATTGGTGATCTTAATGTGATTACCTTTTACATAGTAGAAGTAATAGGTTGTATCAACATTGTTATACATCCAGAAATCGATCTGGCCTTCAAAAGGTTTTTGTCCAAATGCAGCTCCTGCAAAAAGCACAAGTGCAGCTGAAATAGAAAGTAATTTTTTCATGTTTGGTTTATTTTTTACCGGTTATAGTGCACTAAATTAGTTTTTTTTTACAATATCCATACAATCACCCGAAAAGCAATGGTTATATTCGCAAAATGAACGACAAACAGAAAACCGGAACCGAAGGTGAATCAAGGGCTGCAGAGCACTTACGAAGCCTGGGGTACGAAGTTTTGGAAACCAACTGGAGATTTGGGCAGGAAGAGATAGATATAATAGCCCGCGATAAAGATTTTTTAGTAGTGGCAGAAGTAAAAACCCGTTCAACCAATTATTTTGGCGAACCGGAAGCATTTGTGAACAAACAAAAACAAAGGCATTTAATTAAAGCCGCCGGAGCTTACATTGATAAACATAATTTGAATTTAGAGGTCCGGTTTGATATTGTATCTATTCTTAAGTCGGGCGATAATTATAAAGTTCAGCATATTCCTAACGCATTTTATCCTTTAGTAAAGTAACCTATGTCACAATATCTTTTACCCTTGCACATCATATTTGTAGTAACCTGGTTTGCAGGTTTATTTTACATAGTGCGTTTATTTGTTTACCATACCGAAGCTGAAAAGAAAGCTGAGCCTGAAAAAAGTATTTTGCAGGCGCAATATAAAATTATGGAGCGCCGCCTGTGGTATGGTATTACATGGCCATCTGCAATTTTGACCTACGTATTTGGCTTCTCGCTCATTTACCATTTATATGGTATGAGTATTCCGGCTTGGTTGCTTATTAAACTGTGCTTTGTATTTGGCCTAACGCTTTATCAATTACAAAACCAGGTAATATTCAGCAGACTACAGAAAAATAATATCACATGGTCATCGGGCCAACTGCGTATGTGGAATGAACTGGCTACAATATTTTTAGTGTCTATTGTATTTATAGTAACCATGCAGGATAAGCTTAGCTGGATATGGGGCGTTATAGGTATTCTGCTTTTCGGATTCATGATGTGGGGCGCTATTGCCATTTATAAAAGAGCAAGAGAAAAAAAGGAAGGAAAATAGAAAAGGCCCCTCCAACCTCCCCGAAGGGGAGGCTTTAAAATCATTATCATGAAAAAAATCAATTTTAATCTCTCTCAAGCATGAATCAAATATTTTCGCAGAACCACCCCATTGGGGGGGATGGGGGGGCCGATCGTCCTTATGTAGTAGTTGGTGCAGGGCTTGTAGGTTCACTGCTTTCTATTTACCTTTCAAAACGCGGATACAAAGTAGAAGTATTTGAACGCCGCGACGATCTGCGTAAAGCAAAGATATCGGTTGGGAAATCGATCAACCTG
>JABCZY010000088.1 GCA_013289395.1 Bacteroidota bacterium | reverse complement strand
GCAAGAATAACATCGATAGAACAATACCATAGCGACTATAAAAGAAGCGTAGATGCGCCTGAGGCCTTTTGGGCCGACATAGCTGGTGAGTTTACCTGGAAAAAGAAATGGGATAAGGTATTGGAATGGGATTTTAAAGGCCCCAATATAAAATGGTTTGCCGGTGGCAAGCTGAACATTACCGAAAACTGCCTGGACAAGCACCTTGCCAAGCGTGCTAAACAGACTGCCATTATATGGGAACCGAATGATCCGAAAGGCAAAACAAGGCATATTACCTACCATGAATTATTTGTTGAGGTGTGCCACTTTGCCAATGTGCTGAAAAATAACGGTGTAAAAAAAGGCGATAGGGTTTGTATTTACCTGCCTATGGTGCCCGAAGCGGTGGTGGCTATGCTTGCCTGTGCACGTATAGGAGCCATACACTCGGTGGTGTTTGCAGGCTTTTCGTACCAATCGTTGGCCGATAGAATTAACGATAGTAGTTGCGAGGTAGTTATTACTGCCGATGGTGCTTACCGTGGTGCCAAAGCCATCGAACTGAAAAAGATAGTTGACGAAGCACTGGAGCATTGCCCTACCATAAGAAAAGCAATAGTACTGAAACATACCGGCGTAGCTGTAACCATGCGCAATACAAGAGATGTGTGGTGGCACGAAGAAATGGAAAAAGCCAAAACAGATTGTGCCGCTGAAGAAATGGATGCGGAAGATATGTTGTACATATTATATACATCGGGCTCAACGGGTAAACCCAAGGGCGTGGTGCATACCACGGCGGGTTACATGGTGTATGCTTGGTATTCGTTCATTAATGTGTTTCAGTATAACGAAGGCGATGTGTATTGGTGTACGGCCGACATAGGCTGGGTTACGGGCCACTCGTACATTGTATACGCGCCATTGTTAGCAGGTGCAACCATGCTTATGTTCGAGGGTATACCTACCTACCCAGATGCCGGGCGCTTTTGGCAGGTGGTTGATAAACACAAGGTAAATATTTTATATACTGCGCCAACGGCTATCCGTTCGCTAATGGCTGCGGGCGATGAATTTGTAAAGCCTTATAAGCTCGATTCGTTGCGGGTATTGGGCAGTGTGGGTGAACCTATAAATGAAGAAGCATGGCACTGGTACCATGGCAATATTGGTAAGAACCGTTGCCCATTGGTTGATACATGGTGGCAGACCGAAACAGGCGGAATACTTATTTCTCCGCTTGCAGGCATAACCGAAACCAAACCAAGCTATGCTACGTTTCCCTTACCGGGCGTGCAACCTGCAATTGTTGATGCCGAAGGAAAGGAACAACAAGGCAATGATGTAGAAGGCGGGCTATGTATAAAATTTCCATGGCCGGGTATGATACGCACCACCTATGGTGACCATGAACGTTGCAGGCAGAACTATTTTACCACGTACAACAATATGTACTTTACAGGCGATGGCAGCAAGCGCGATGCCGATGGTTACCGCATAACAGGCCGTGTGGACGATGTAATAAAAGTATCGGGCCACCGCTTAGGTACTGCCGATATTGAGGATGCCATTGATGAACATCCTGATGTGGTAGAGTCTGCCGTAGTCGGTTATCCGCACGATATTAAAGGGCAGGCCATTTACGCCTACGTAATATGCACCAAGGAACGTGAAGATATACCTGCACTGCGAAAAGAAATAATGGATGTGGTTACAAAGCTGGTCGGCCCAATTGCGCGACCTGAGAAGATACAAATAGTGAGAGGCTTACCAAAAACAAGGTCGGGAAAGATAATGAGGCGTATATTGCGCAAAATTGCGGAGGGGGAAACGGGCAATCTTGGTGATACCTCTACCCTGCTCGACCCTACCGTTGTTGACGATATAAAGAAAGAAGCGCTATAGAACTTATATGAATAAAGGCAAAATATATTTCGCATCAGACTTTCATTTGGGTGTGCCTACCCGCGAAAAAAGCCTTGAGCGCGAAAAGCTTATTGTACAATGGCTTGACGAGATCCGTAAAGACGCAGCAGAGATTTACCTGATGGGCGATATGTTCGACTTTTGGTTTGAATATAAAAACGCAGTACCTAAAGGATTTACACGCTTGCTCGGAAAGCTGGCAGAGATATGCGATTCAGGCATTCCTGTTTATTTATTTACCGGCAACCACGATATGTGGATGTTCGATTACCTGCAGGATGAATTGGGGGTAATAATATACCGCAAGCCTGTTGTGAAAGAATTCAATGGCAAAAAATTCTTCCTTGCCCATGGCGATGGACTTGGCCCCGGCGATAATGGATATAAGTTCATTAAAAAGGTATTTGCTAATCCGCTTTTACAATGGATGTTTGCACGCATACACCCTAACACGGGGATTGGCATTGCTAACTTCTGGTCGGGCCAAAGCCGCGGCAGTGGCGGCATTGAAAAAGACAAATGGAAGGGCGACGAGAATGAATACTTAGTGCAGTTCGTTAAAAAGACCCTACTGAAAGAGCATTACGACTACTTTATATTCGGACACAGGCACCTTCCGCTTGAAATGAAAATAGCTGATTCAGTTTACATCAACTTAGGCGAATGGATCAACTATAGCAGTTATGCGGTATTCGATGGCGATAAACTTGAGTTGAAGAGCTTTAAGCCCATTCAGGCGTAAAAAGCAACCATGCCATTTTAAACCTAAAACTTAAGAAATTGTTAAGTTTTCGCTTTGGTCACTGTGGCTAAAGCAATAGCCCCTATTTTCACGGCTATTATTGGCAAAACCTTACATTTTATAATACTATATCCTTAATAATAGGAGCATAATTCAAACACAATGAAAAAAATAATTACACTGATCACTTTTGGAATACTTTTCCAACTATCAGTAAAATCGCAGGTTTTCAACCCTGCCACCAAAATAAATTGTTATTTCACCAGCCCGGTTGACACAACCCTGGCGCATGGTACAAAGGCAATTGCCCTGCTTCATTCTACTGCAGGAGATACCATGATAGCCTATATTAACAGGGCAAAGTACACCCTCGATTTTTGTTATTTCGGTTATGAAGAAGACAGCAACTGGTTTGAAGAAGGCTATGTTCCACCTATACATACTGCTATCAACAATGCATATGCAAGAGGCGTGAAGATCCGCTGGATAAGCAATACAATAGATTCTAACCTGGGGTTCTGTAATGCATACACACCTAACTATGGTTTAGATTCTATCAACCCTGCTATACCTAAAGCTGCAAGGCCTAATAGTTCCTTTGCCGTTATGCATAATAAATTTATAGTAATAGATGGAAAATCATCTAACCCCAGCGACCCGATCGTATGGACAGGAAGCATGAACATTGAACCGGGCCAATTAGCAAAGGACCTGAATAACATTATCATCATTCAGGATTCGGGAGTTGCACATGCATATACCGGTGAGTTTAACCAGATGTGGGGCGATACTGTTGAAGGTGGACCTACAAATGCAGCTAATCAAAAATGGGGAAGTGCGAAGAAATTTATAGGGAATCACCATTTTTTAGTAGGGAACAATAAAATTCCGGTTGATGCTTACTTCAGTCCTGAAGACAGTGCCGGTAATGCAAAATACGGTACCAATTCACGCATACTGGCAGCTATGGCAAAGGCACATAGTGAAATTGACGTTTGTATGTATGCATTTTCATATAATGTAAATGCCGACTCAATGATAGCGGAACACAAAAGAGGTATTTATGTAGCCTGTATTATAGATGGCGGATATTCAGGAGATCAGCCTTATGTATTGCTCAAGCCTGCAATTGATAGTATGGTGCAGATATATAGCGAAGGTAGCAGAACCAATCCAACATGTAACAGTGCAGTCCCTATGCGTTTGTGCCATAATAAATACATGATAGTAGATCCTTGTTATTGGAGCAGTCCTATGGCACAACCAATGGTTGAAACAGGGTCGCATAACTGGAGCAGCTCAGCAGACCAGGTAAATGATGAAAACATAGTAATAGTGCACGATTCCACTATTGCTAATTTATATTACCAGGCGTATCATCCCGCGTTTATAGCGGCTCAACTATCCATGGGATTAACCCATACATTTAGCCAGATAGTATGCCCTACGATTGATGAAGGAGTGAATCAATTAACTGAACCATCTGCGGGAATTAATGTGTATCCTAATCCTGCACACAATCAATTGACTGTTGCATTTAGCAATATTAAGGCTAAGGATGCCATATACCAGGTTTATAACCTAATGGGGCAAACAGTGCTGAGCGGCACCTTAAAAACAACCACTAGTAAAATTGATCTGAGTTCCTTATCTGCCGGAATGTATATGCTGTCAGTTCAAGCTGGGAATGCCCGTTATACTGAAAAATTCAGCTGTATTAAGTAAGAGGCAAAATCTGGTTAACAATTCCTGCTTAAAGCAGGAATTGTTGTTGGTAAACCTAAGTTGAAGCATTTCAAATCCATTAACGATGAAAGAGATTACTCTGCTTTAGAAGTTAGAGAATACACCCTTTGTAACTGCTATTTGCCCATTACCAGAGGCAGAATCTTTCTGAATTACACAATTGAATACACCGCTGAACAAACCGGTAGCTTTATTGAATGATGTAACAGAAATGGTTCCGCTTACGGCCCACCAATACCTATTGGCACTATCAAG
>JABCZY010000087.1:3420-4664 GCA_013289395.1 Bacteroidota bacterium | reverse complement strand
AAAGGGAATTTGAAATTCGGTGGCTGGGGAGAACACGTAAATTCATGGAAATCGGCATCAAATGTATTGTTTATAAAGTATGAAGACATGTTAAGAGACACGGAGAAAGAATTTAAAAAGATTTTGAAATATTCGGAACTTGAATTTAATACCGAAAAAATAAATAAGGCTTTAAATAATTCGTCTTTAAAAAACATGCAGCAAACTGAATCAATGAATCATGACTACCTGAAACAGGTACGTAATTTTCAGAACACTGGTTATGGATTTGTGAGAAAAGGAGTTTTAGGAGATTGGAAAAATCATTTTGATGATGAAATGTTGGCAGCATTTAATTTGAAATATTCAAAAACAATGCATGAGATCGGATACAAATAATATAATATGCTTTTTACATAACCCTAAAACTGGGGGTGCTAGCCTTATTAATCTTATTCGGGAAACCTATACCCCTCTCGAACGATATTCAGTAAGCAATAATATTCTATCTGATATTAAACGTGAAATTGCCGGGCTTTCGGAAGAAAGAAAAAGGAAAATACTGTTTGTATCGGGTCATATTGAATTTGGAATACATAACTTCTTTCAAGGGCAAACAGTGCGGTATTTTACTTTTTTAAGAGATCCAATAAGCCGTGTCGTATCGCATTATTACTACGCTAAACGTACACCCACCCATTATTTGTACAATACTATTCATAAAAACAATATGAGCCTTGAGGATTATGTGAGTTCGGGAATAAGCCTTGAATTAAATAATGGACAGGTACGTATGCTTACAGCCCAGGCAGATATGAGCAATAAGTCGGTAGCCATTTATGGTTCAAATGATGAGATTCTTTTAAAGATAGCTATAAAGAACATTGAAGATCATTTCGATTTTATTGGAATACAGGAATATTTTAAAGAAAGTGTTTCGTATCTAGGTAGGCTATATAAATGGAAACACATAAAATTTCCTGAACTTAACGTAAACGTGGAGAAAAAAACAGCCCTGAGTTCAAAAGAAATTTCAATTATTGAGAAGATGAATATGCTGGATATTCAATTATATCAATACGGCTTAAAATATTTCAATGAAAAATTAACAAATAGCCCTTTACCTGCAGCTCCAAATACTAATGCAATCAGGCAAATATTCAATTTTTTTCAAAAAAAACCATAAATTGTTAATATTTTACCTTGTTTTGATGTAACCTTAACTGTTTTCTTACGTTTTTAAGTAAAAAAAGCTATATTTGTAG
>JABCZY010000087.1:661-3370 GCA_013289395.1 Bacteroidota bacterium | reverse complement strand
TTTCATGAAAAAAGCAATATTCTTAGGGTTAATATTATTTCCGTTTATAGGAAAGTGTTTCACCTACACTTCAAAAGTAGCTAACGGCAATTGGGCCGTCGCCTCTTCGTGGAGTTCAATTGACGGAGGACTGACTTATCCTGGCGCTGCAGATAACGCAACTATTATTGCCGGCGATCATATTACTGTTGCTACAGGTAGCATAAATAATCTTACTCTTCAGGGTACTTTAACTATCAATACAAGTGGAGGAGGCCTTACGATTTATGGTTTACTTAATAACACCGGTACTATTACAGGCGCAGGTACTATTGGATTCAAGGGTTCAGGTATAACTATAATATCAGGTGGTGGTGCCTGGGCTGGATTTTCTGGCGGGTGTTATTTTAACGGCAGTTCTGAAACAATTGCATCTACTGCCACACATGTAAATTTTGGAAATGTCGTTTTGAATATTTCTGGTGCTAATTCCAACGTGTCTGTGATAAACAATGGAAGTGTATCGGCTAATCAATTAAGAAATAATAGCCTCTCTCATACCTCTACATGGACAAATGCTGCAAATTCTAACTTAACACTCAAAGTGGCTTCTTTCACTGAGGCAAACAATAGTCTTGTGGCTTCTGCATCGGGTAATACTGTTACATTTACAGGTGTTTCATCATACGCAATTACGAAACCTTCAGGCGGGGTTTATTATAACCTGACTTGTGCTACAAGTTCGGGTAATACATTGAGTTTAGCAGGTGCCACTACAGTTTCTAATAACTTATTAATAAGCACAGGTGCACTTGATGTAAGCGCTTCTAACTATGCGCTTTCTGTTGGTGGTAACTTTACTAATAATTCTGCTGCTGCTGCATTCGTACCTCGTTCAGGAACCGTTACTCTTAATGGGGCAGCCGGACAAACTATTGGAGGTACCTTTACAACTTCTTTCTATAATTTAACTGATTCAGGTAATGGCTCCGAAACAGTTACACTTGCCAGTAATGAAACCATTACAAATAACTTCACAGTAGTTGGTGGGACATTCGATTGCCAAACCTTTCAATTAACGGGTAATGCGTCTGGCACATTATCGCTTGCAGCAGGCTCTACCCTATTACTTGGAACAACGGCCTCTGCAACAAATGTTGCGTTTCCTACAAATTTCACAGCTGGGGCGCATATTTCACTTGCTTCGACCAGTACTGTTAAATATTTAGCAAATACTGCAACACAAACAATTTCGGTTTCACCTACATATGGTAATTTGATTATTGATGCCGGCTCAGCAGTTACCAAAACACCAACGGGCACACCCCTTACAGTTGCAGGGAATTTGACCATTAACAGTAATGCAACATTGAGCGAAACTATAAACACCGTGTCGGTTACAGGCACTTCGACTATAAATGGAGGGCTTACTTATACAACCGGACACTATAATGCAACCGGGGCGGTTACTAATGCCGGAACACTTTCATTTACAACTGGCGCAGGATCGTTAACCACAAGCCTTAACAATACCGGAACTGTTACATTTACAGGTGCAGGGAGCATGACCATAGGCACCACATTTACTAATAGCGGTACATATACCTCAGGCACCGCTAACTTATCGGTAACCGGTACTTCATCAATAACTGCAGGTACTGTTTCTTTTACAACAGCTACATATCATGCTACAGGTGCAGTAACTAATGCAGGTACACTTTCTTTTACCTCAGGGACGGGTACTTTGGGAGCAAGCCTCAACAATACCGGAACTGTTACATACACTGGTGCCGGAACGATGTCAATTGGTACAACACTTACAAATAGTGGTACTTTTACAGCAGGAACCGCTACTATATCTGTTACAGGCACTTCTTCCTTAACTGCAGGTACTCTTTCCTTTACTACAGGTATTTATAATGCTACAGGGCTTGTAACCAATGCAGCTACTCTATCTTTTACAAGCGGTACGGGAAATTTATTGAACGGACTAACCAATAGTGGAACAACCACATTTACAGGTGCAGGGATATTGAATATTGCAGGTGCAGGCAGTGCACTTGATAATACGGGTGGTACTTTTAACAGTGGGACAGGCGCAGTTAATATGACGGGTACCACACAAACCATTAGTGGTAATGCTATCAGCTTCTATGATTTAGGAATCAATCAAACCTCAAGTGCACAAACTGTAACACTTAATACAAGCGAAAGTTTTCAGGATGTACTTACCATGACTACCGGAACACTGGCAGCAAGTGGCGCAAATACAATGACACTTTTATCGAATGCAGCACGCACAGCCAGAATAGCCCAGGTTGTAACTCCTGCAAATACAAGTATTACAGCAAAATTTGTAATACAGCGTTACTTTGCAGGCAGAGCCTCAGCTGCGTATGCCGCACTTTCATCACCGGTGCAATCGGCCCAAACTATTAAAGACTGGAATAACAGCAACCAAACGTTACCAAACAAATTTTATATGAGTGGTGTAGGTGGGCCTAATGGAACAGCAAGTAGTTACGTATCAGTTTACTTATACAAGGAAACCAACCCGCATGGAAGTGGCGGGGCCGGAAATTTTGTAAAAATAACAAGTTACGCAACTCCTGGAAATGCATATATGGTTACACCAGGTCAGGGTATATATTTATGGTTGGGCGTGCTGCATTCGATAAAAGTGTCATTGTATTTGCGCCACTTGCTGCCAGTGTTCCGGTAGTCATGGTA
>JABCZY010000087.1:0-651 GCA_013289395.1 Bacteroidota bacterium | reverse complement strand
GGTATATATTTATGGTTGGGCACAAGTTTATCTACCATGTCAAATCCATTTACTTATTTAACAAATGGGATACCTTCTATTGCTCCTGCAGCAGGCATTTCAATTGGCGTTACCAATAGTGGTGCAGCTGATGGAAATGGATATAACTTGCTAGGCAATCCTTTCTGCTCACCTATTGACTGGACAACCTTTCAAGCCGCTAATCCTTCGCTTGGCGGAACCTTTGGCTTAAGACAGGAAGATGGTTCATGGCACTACTATGCGGCAGGAAGTATACCAATGGGTCAAGGCTTTATGGTTATTGCATCAGGTGCAGCGACAATAAACTTTAAGGAAAACCAAAAAACTGCTATAGATGCCTCAATGCTAAGACCTGAAAAGGCTGTGGTAGAAGTTTCTGATGAACCTAATGCTATAACTTTTGTTCTGTCAAACGATTCTAACAATTGGTCGAGCCCAACAACTATATTGTTTGGAAACAATTATGCAAAAACCTATAAGTTCGGGAACGATATGCCATTTAACTCAGATATAACTGAGGGTGCATCAAAGTTTTATACAGCAAGCCCTGATGGTTACAATTTGTCAGTATATAGTCTGCCCGATAATGAAGCAGTACAAACAGTACCATTAGTAGCAGTTGCGCAGGTT
>JABCZY010000086.1 GCA_013289395.1 Bacteroidota bacterium | reverse complement strand
ATTTTTCAATACCAAGTATTTTGCAAATATTAAAATAGTTTATACTATACACAAAAAAGAAGCCAGCCATAGAACCCATAAACAGAGAAGGTGCGAAGAATCCTCCGTTACCACCCGAACTTACAGTTAACTGTGCGGCTACTACTTTTATAAATAATACACCCAGTGTAAAGAAAAGTAAAACCAGTGCACTGTAATCATTACCCAAGCGTGAGAAAATACTTCCGTTAAATAATGAAGTATAATCTGTATCCAGTAAGTGTTGAACCGTATGGTATCCTTCACCATACAAAGGAGGAAAGAGAAATATTAATAAACCTAATACCAGCCCGCCAACAATCGCTCTTTTATATGGATTCTTTAAAGGGCTTAACAATTTTTCTGAAAATGCTATTCCTTTCATGATATATACGGAATAAAAACCAAGCATTGCGCTCATAATGATGTAGAAAGGAAGTGCATGTACATCCCACCCGGGTGTACGTAAATAGAATATTTGTTGCCCATTACTATAAAGTAATTGAGATACGACTGATGCCATTGCAGATGAAATAAGCAAAGGCACAAAGTTTACGGTCGAAAATTCACCAAGTAATACTTCAATAGCGAACAAAACACCTGCAATAGGAGCACCGAAAATAGCTGATATCCCGGCCGCTGCACCACAGGCAAGTAGTAATGTGCGGTCCTTATAGTCCAGGTTGAAAAGCGCTGCAATATTCGAACCAAATGCTGAGCCTGTTACTACAATAGGAGCCTCTAACCCCATAGAGCCACCAAAACCAACAGTTAAGGAAGATGTGATCATATGAGAATACATCTTGTCCTTCTCCATATAGCTCGATTTGTGGTAAATATTGTTTACCACGTTACTGATACCCCTTCCAAGTTTGCCTTTTTGAACTATCCATGTATAAGCCGTAGCAAGCAAAATACCAATAACAGGAAAAATAATCAGCCAATAATTAACTCCTTTTTTGTGGACTTCAAGCAACGCATCTAGCCCATGTGTGGCCTGTTTCAATGCAACTGCTGCAAGTCCACCAACAATACCAACTACAATACTTAGTAATAAAAAGAAATTACGAGGACTAAGATGTAACCGTGTACTTAATATTTTTTGAAATAATGGGGATGACTTCATCGTGCAAAACTACGAAAACCTTAATACCTATTAATAAAGATAATTAACCATTGTCGGTTCAAATTATAAAGATATCTACAGATTTTCTCTAAAATCAATACTTACATTTGAAAGATGAAAGTGCTGCTTATTGAAGATGAAAAGACTTTGGCCGAGTCAATTTCCTTATACCTCGGGCAGGAAGGGTATATATGCGAGGTGGCAAATGGTTTTATAATAGGTGATGAAAAAGTGCAGGTTGCAGATTATGATTGCGTGTTACTTGATATTACCCTGCCTGGTGGTAACGGGCTGGACATATTAAATAACCTGAAGAAGAAGAAACCCGGTGCAGCGGTAATTATAATTTCAGCAAAAAACTCGTTGGATGATAAAGTAAAGGGCCTCGATCTGGGGGCTGATGATTATCTAACAAAGCCATTTCATTTATCAGAATTAAATGCACGATTAAAGTCTGTTATACGCCGCAGGAGTTTTGGTGGTGGAAATGAAATTATTTTCAATGAAATAAAAGTAAGTCCTGCAGATGCAGTTGTTACGGTAAAAGAAAAATCAATTTCACTTACAAGAAAAGAATACGACTTATTGTTGTATTTTTTGGCTAATACAAATCGAGTGGTTACCAAAGAATCAATTGCTGAGCATTTGTGGGGGGAAGAAATGGATGGTATAGATTCGCTTGATTTCATTTACTCTCATATTAAAAACCTGAGGAAGAAAATAATGGAGAAAGGCGGAGATGACTATATACAAACAGTATATGGAATGGGTTATAAATTTGCAAAGAAGTGAAGCTACTTACAAGAACAAATATATTTTTCGTCGGGCTTACGCTTATAGTGTTTACACTTGGTGGTACAGTGTTCTATAAAACATTTAGGAATATTACCAGGGAAGATGCCACTGAAAGGTTGCAAGATGAAAAAACTAAAATACTAACCTATGTGTCCTCTCATCAGTCTCTTCCACAAAACACTATTTCATTAGGAGATACTGTTGCATTTTATCAGGTAGTGGCTCCGGCAACGGAAAAAACAGGACGTACTAAATTCCTGAACCCGTCAGAAAATGAATACGAGCCTTACCAAACACTTGAATTTAATGTTTCTTTAAAAGGGGTAAATTACCGCGCGGTTATTTTTAAGCCATTGATTGAGGCAGATGATTTGCAGCATGCAATTTTCCAGGCTATTGCAATAGTCTCTCTCATATTGGTTATAGTAATGGTACTTGCTAATTTCGCTATTTCCCGTTTTGTATGGAAGCCATTTCATAGAACGCTTGAAAAAATAAAGGAATTCGATCTGGCAAAAGAAGGCTCTGTGAGTTTTAGTAAAACCTCCATTAAGGAGTTTAGTGAAATGAATGCTGTGCTGGAGACAATGACAAATAAAATTGCGGCAGATTATAAGAACCTGAAGCAGTTCACTGAAAATGCTTCGCATGAACTGCAGACCCCTCTTTCTATTATTCAGTCGAAATTAGAATTGATGATACAGGCAGAGAACCTGTCTGCCGATCAAATGGAGGAAGTACGGGTTGTTTATGAGGCTACCGGACGTTTGTCAAAATTAAACCAGGCTTTATTGTTATTGGCTAAGATAGAGAACAGGCAGTTTGTAGAAACCAAGCAAGTGGCCTTGAATGAAATTGTTGAAAGTAAACTGAACGCATTTGAGGAGTTAATAAAACACAAGAATCTTTCTGTTGAGAGAAATATTGAACCTGTTACTTTGCAATTGCACCAAACACTAGCAGATATTCTGTTGTCTAACCTTATTGGTAATTCAATAAAACACAATATTGAGGGAGGTAGAATAAGTATTAAACTAAACAAGGAAAGCTTGGTGATCAGTAATTCCGGTGGGCAGATTTCAATGCTTCCTCATGAGCTATTTCATCGTTTCCGTAAAGCTTCTGATGCATCCGACTCACTGGGTCTTGGTCTGGCTATAGTTAAGGAAATATGCGATGCCTATGGGTTTGATATTCAATATATGTACGCCAATATGGTACATACTATTACCATTTCGTTCTGAAGTACAGAAAATATCCAGAATCGGATAGTAGCATTGTATAATAAATCTTAAAATTTCCTCCATGAAAAAAACGATCTTACTAGTTGCACTTGTATCAGGAGCATTATATGTTAATGCGCAAAAAACAACTGAGGCTGATGTTCCAGCAGCTGTTAAAGCTGAATTTAAATCGCTTTACACCGATATTAAAGATGCAAAGTGGGAAAAAGAAAAAGGCAATTACGAAGCAAATTTCAAAAAGGGTACAACTGAAATGTCAGTAACGATTGATGCTTCGGGAAAACTTTTGGAAACTGAAACAACAATTGCAGCTTCAGCACTTCCTAAAGCAGCATCTGATTATATAAGCAAAAACCTTGCCGGTAAAAAGGTAAAGGAGGCTTCTCAAATTAAGGATGCAACCGGGAAGATCACCTATGAAGCTGAAGTTGATGAGGTGGACTATACCTTCGACGATAAAGGTAACTTTCTGAAGAAAGAAAAAGATAACGATTGATACTAACAGAATACAGTTAAAAAGCCTCGCGTATGCGGGGCTTTTTTAGCATAGCAAAGGAATACTTTTGGAATGATAGTTCAGCGAAATATGCAAAAGAGTTTTAAATATTATTCTTTACTGATAGGAAGCGCAATACTGCTTTCTGTAGGGTTGCATGCCCAGGTAAAGACGTTGGATGAATATGTACATGCTGCTATTGCAAACTCGCCTGAATTAAAAGAGGTTTTTTCGAAAATAGAGCAGAACACTATTGACAGTGCCCTGACAAGCACAACCTACAACCCACAAATTAATTTTAATGGGCAAGCTTTAGCAGCTCCTACTTACGGGCAATTTGGTTACGATAATGCAATAACCAATGGCGGAACGTATAGTGCAGTTGTAAGTGCAACGCAAATAATCACTCCGCGGAAAGAAATTAAATTAAACCATACTATAAGTTCTTATGAGCATCAATCATTGTCCGTTCAGGTTAAGCAGGCAGAATATGAATTGCGGAAAAATGTGACGGATAAGTATTTGAATATTTGTTTGCTACAGAAGCAAGCGGAGTTTTACGCTAAGAGTGATACCTTTCTTATAAGTGAAACAAATACGCTAAAGACACTAACAGATAAAGGTATCTATCGCATGTCAGACTACTATGCTTTGTTGGTAGAGGAACAATCGGAACGTGTGCAGGTGGCACAATTAAAAGTGCAGCTTTCTCAATCAATTGGCGAATTAAATCAGGCATGTGGCCTGAACGATACTACTAATTATGTATTCGCAATTCCGCATATTGATTTATATAAGCAGAATGATGTAAAGCAATTAATAGGGTATCAGAAATTTCAATATGATAGCCTGCAATTAGCGAGCCAGCAAGCGTTATTAGATGCACAATATTATCCGCATCTTTCATGGTATGCCGATGCGGGTATTGAGGCATCACGCCCCGATCTTATTTACAGAAGTTTTGGTAATAGCCTTGGTTTGAACCTTAATATTCCGATATATGATGGACATAAAAAGGAGCTGAAACACAAATCATTGGCCATTTCAGAAGGAGTACGATCTAATTACGAGCAGTTTTATGCAAAGACGCATTCTGCCCAGAGTACATCATTGGTAAAACAATTGGTTGATGCTGCAAAATTAATTGAGCAACTTAAAAATGAAGAAGGGCAGGTAACAGAGTGGATGAAAATTAATAAAGCACAATTAGCAGTCGGTAATATTTCTGTTACTGAT
>JABCZY010000085.1 GCA_013289395.1 Bacteroidota bacterium | reverse complement strand
ATAATGAACGGTAATTCAATATTTCTGTTTGATTCAAAGAGTCTTTTTGATCAGGTGTAAGATTAGAATGCGACGATTCATATTTATTTACTGTATCCTTCTGCGCCAGGTTAATCGGGTCAATGGCAGTAAAGCCTCCCATAAAACGAACTTGTACGGGACCAATTTTACCTTCACCGGTAATTGTAAGTTCAACACCGGAAATTTGTGCCTGCTCAATGTTTATTGATTTAAACCCTAAAAAAGGAGCTTCATTAGCCAATTGAGCAGGGGTAGGATTAGGTGGCAACCATAAACCAAACGAAAAATCAATTAGGTTTTTGTAATCCGTTTCAAAACCAGCAATATCTACTATACCTCTCCAACTACCTACCTTCACATCCTGGCTTATTCCTATTTCAGAACTATAACCCGTTTCAGGTATTAAATTTGGATCAGGGAATATGCTTACAGGGCCAACACTTGAATTAATATATTTCTCTGCTATAGAAGGGAAGCGATACCCTTCTCCGTATGACGCACGTATAAATGTATGTTCCCCTAATTTATAGTTAGCACCTGCTCTGAAAACCACCGGTGAATTTTCCTTAGATGTATCGTCAATTACATTTGATTCCTTACGAATTCCGGCAGTTAGATCAAGTCGGTCATCCAATAATTTTTTCTCCAACTGCATATATGCAGCCTGATTTATTGAAGTGTGGTTCCCATACAGCTGTGCTACAACAATATCTTTGCTTTCTACAAGGCCTGCAGAAAAATTGATGTTATACTTAAAATTCTTTTGATACCGTAATTCATAATAATACGATTGGGCTATTGAGCCTTTGTCACTTCCGTAATCAACATTACTCGATAAAAAATACCTTGCCTGAAGTGAAATACGACTACCATCAGCCAGGTTGTAATTTATAAACGGGTCAATATTCAACCGCCTTAATAAAGTTTGCACCAATGAGGAATTAGGGCCGCTTAGCCCACCAAATGGCCTTAAAATGCCGGCTGAATCATTTGCCCAAACCAGCCAGGTGCCATTATTTTGGTACATATAATTAACCTTAACACCCGCCATTAAACCTTCTATATGCTTAAACCTATAACGGGTAGACATACATATTTTTGCTCTTTGATCATATGAACCAAACAAATAACTTTTTTCATTAGCCAGACTTCCGCTAACAATTAAATCGAGTTGCTTAATCTGCTGGCTATGCATAAACGAAAAATTGTCGTAATAAGGCTGCTGCCCACCCTTCCAGGGAACGGAATCAGGCACAATAGGATTAGCATATACGCCTTGCATATAGCTAAAATTGGTTACCGGTGTTGAAGTTGGCCAGGCTGTACGCAGGTTAATAACACCATTAAGCGCCGAAGAACCATATAAAGCAGAGGATGCTCCTTTGATCACTTCAATTTGCGAAACCTGTTCCATTGGTAAAAAGTCCCATATAGCATCACCTGCATCGGGTGTTAATTCGGGCAAACCATCAACCAGTATAAGTACGCGGCTACCTGCACCGTACGTCCACCCGCTACCGCCACGTATGTTTGCCTGCTGATCAATAACATCTACACCGGGTACATTACACATAGCTTCATCAACCTGGCGCATTCCTGTATTTTCAATATCCTGTGCCTTTAATACCTGCATAGATACATCTTCCTGTTGAATATTTTTACCATACATACTGGCTGTAACAACAGTAGTTTGTAAATTCTGTGAAACGGGCGGTAATGTTATATCATATATGGCATCATTCCCATCGGCTTTTATCTGCATCACCTTTCCCTGGTACGTTACATATGAAAAAGTAACCGTATGTGGTCCGGGTGTTAAGGTTATTTTATAATGTCCATTCAGGTCGGTGGTTGTAGATTGTGTACTGTCAACAGCTACCACTACACCAACTAAAACTTCCTGTGTAACAGAGTCTTTAACAATACCTTTTAATATGGTTTGAGCTTTTGGGCTATGTGCTATAAAAAGTATGAATGCGAAACCAACAAGGTATCCCTTAAAATTCCTTGCATGCCTGAGTAACGTGTAGAATTTTTCCATCAATATCTGAGCTTTTGACAAAGATAAAAATATTGAATTTAAACTAACAATAAAGAAACATTAATTTAAAAAATACTCCGTATTTTAAATATTACGTTGCATTATATATATTTGTACCCTACTAACCAAATGAATGTTATCATGAAAAAAATTACTCAATTGTGTGCTCTTGCTTTTTTAGGCTTACTGGCTACAAATGCATCTGCACAAATTACACTCAGCTCAGCTGATCTACCTCATGCAGGCCTTACACTTGTTACTGCAACCGATTCTACCTCTGCATTTATGGCGGGTGCAGCCGGTGCAAGCCAAAGCTGGAATTTCAGTACAGCAAAAAAACAATTGACTGCTGAGATCATGTTCATGCTTCCTTCAGCAACAAAATATAAAAGCGTACCTGCTTTTGCTAAGGCAAACCTGTGCGATTCTACTGCAGGAAAAACAAATAACAATGTAGCTATTAATGGATATAATTTTTTTAATATCAATTCCAATGTATTTGAAGTAGAGGGTTCTGAACAAATTGTTCCTTACAAAACATCGGGAATTACTGTTACCTTCCAGGTAGAGTTAAGCCTCGACACTGAATTTGTACAAGCGCAACTACCGGGTGTGTATGGTGAAGAGTTCCATGGAAGATGCAGAGGCCAACAAGACCAGGCTAAGAGTTTAATCATTTATGATTCCGTGAGAATCATTACCAACATAACTTATGCTGACACAGTTGATGCATGGGGAACATTGACATTACCAACAGGTACATTTAATGTATTACGTAAAACACATCACGAAGTAGATGTTGATAGTGTTTCGGAACACACTTCTGGTGGAGCATGGGGAACACCTAGTGTTACTAGCACTACTTCTCATCAATATCAATGGTTTACCAATGGTGCAGGATACATATTAGCTGAAATGAATGTAAACGCTTCAACCGGTGCATTTATGAATTTAGTATGGGATACTACAGCGGCTCCAACAGGCATTAATGAAGTAAGTTTCAACAACCATATCAATACTTTCCCTAACCCTTGTACCAGCCAGATCAATTTCATATTGAATGATAACAATACACAGGCAAAGAATGTTACTGTATATGATGTTGCAGGAAGAGAATTAACAAAGATTGAAATGAAGAACAATAATACTATACTGAATACAACAACCTATTCAAGCGGTATGTACTTATATAACATTACTGATAATAGTGGTAACGTTATTGACCACGGTAAGTTTATGGTTAAATAAAACGGAATTTGGCTATTAAAAAAGGCGCTCAATGAGCGCCTTTTTATTTTAGTAAAGCAACATGAGACTATACTCTTACTCCCAATACTAATATATCATCTAACTGTTCTTCTTTGTTCCTCCAGCTATCAATAAAGCTTTCAAGGTGCTTCAACTGGTCATTCATACTTAAGTGTTTTATCTCAAGTAATATCTCTCTGAATTTTTTTGTAGTAAGCTTTTTGCCTTTATCACCACCAAACTGATCAGCATATCCGTCAGAAAACATATATAATGTATCACCTTCATTGATCTGTGTTTGAAAAAGATCAAAGCCTTGTTCTTCCTCAGTAAAACCGCCAATAGCTTTTTTGGTAGGTTTAAACTCCTCAATACTCGATGCGCCCTTCCGTATAACCCATAATGGCCTGTTGGCACCCGAGAAAGATACTTTCATTCCCTTATCTTCTTTTTGAATACAGCACAATGCAATATCCATTCCATCGCGTGTTGAATCTTTATCGGTTGTCTGGCGCAACGATTTGCGAATACCTTTATTTACCATTGATAAAATATCGCCTGTATTATCTGTGGTATGAGAAGCGTCATACAACTTTTCATACCCTATAAGGCTCATAAACGCACCCGGTACGCCGTGGCCGGTACAATCTGCGGCACCGAAGTAAATCTTTTCCTTATTATGCAGGAAGAAATAAAAATCACCACTAACTATATCTTTCGGTTTAAATAATATAAAGCTGTCTGGCAATACCTTCTTAACTGTTTCAGAGGTAGGTAAAATAGCATCCTGTATTCGCTTTGCATAACTAATACTGTCGGTAATTTCTCGGTTCTTTTGTTCAATGCTTTTATTCTGGAAATCAAGTTCATGGTTCATTTTACGTTTCTGCCTGAAGCTTCTGTACGCATATATTGCAAAGCCCAAAACCAGCAATAACACTATTATTGCTGACCATGTAAGTACTTTTTGTTTTTTTAATTCACCATCTCTGACAGCAACTTGTTTCTCCTGCTCGGCTCTTTTAAATTCCTGTTTTATTTCAAAATCAAGTACAGCTAAAAAGGGCTTGATACTTTTTGCATATTTTTCGTCGTACATAAAGTCGCCACCTTCATTCAAATCAGGATTAAAACGAATGAGTGCCAATGGGGCTTGCAATAGCTGGCCAATATCAACTCCTTCTATCTTTTTAAAAATACTCACCTCAATATCGTACGGTGAAAACCCCTGCTTAGCACGTGCCATGGGTACATCTTTAGTAGAAAATGTAATGCATTTTGAAACATAGCCTGGCTTTGAAAACGTGAACATGTATTCGGTATCGGCATGAAGAGTAAAACTAAAATCGCCATCGGGTGAAGTAACTTTTTGCAATAAATTACTATCGGAAAACAATGAAACAACAGCTCCTTGCAGGCTTTGCCCTTTCTCAGTAACAGTGCCTTTTACCTCAATTGACCAGGTTGGCTTTACAGCCATTGTATTAATAGATAATAACAGGCCAAGTACTAATAATATTCTATTTAAAGAAAAGCGTTTGAGCAAACACATATTGATAATTTTCGACAAATGTATTACAATAAGGCTTATCGTATTAAGTAGGCTATTTACTTAGTTGACCTTCACTATTTTCTTAGTGATCTGCTCGCCGCCATATTCAATTCGAACCATATACATACCCTGTGGCAAGTTGCCTATGTCAATGGTTTTCAACCTAGTATTGCCACTAAACTCATTACTATTTAATTGCTGCCCTACCATATTGTATATACTAATTATCGCCTTCCCCTGCTCAGGCAATACTATGGAAAGTTCATTCTTCACCGGGTTAGGATATATGCTAATTGCAAATTGTTCAATTTTATCTACACCGGTTACAAGGCTGTTTT
>JABCZY010000084.1 GCA_013289395.1 Bacteroidota bacterium | reverse complement strand
TGGAGTACTCTATCCATTGCAAACGTTTTCTAAAGATTCATTAGTAAAAAAAGGTATTCCGTTTTGTATTGAGGCTTCTGATGAAAGTGTGAAAAAAATACTCGAAGCACTGGTAAAAGAATTAGGTGGAAAGATAAATGTGCTTAGCTCCAAACAACGGGCTAAATTGCATATGGCGGCAGTTTTTGTAAATAATTTTACAAATCACATGTTTGCAATTGCCGAGGACATTCTGAAGGAAGATAAGATTCCCTTTAGTTTATTACTACCACTGATAGAAGAAACAATTGCTAAAATAAAATCAAGGACACCACTTCAGGTTCAAACTGGTCCTGCTTTGCGAAAAGATAAAAAGACAATTAAAAAGCATGAGCATTACTTTTACTATAAACCTGAACAATATCATGCTTTGTATGCAAAGCCTTAGCCATGGCGCTAGCCACATTGCCTGCACCAATAAATATAATTTTATTACGCTTTGATTTCATTCAAAGAGGTATTATCAGCTTTCGCTTCCCTGCTCTTTAAAATTCTCTGCCGTATGGCAAGAGTAGTACCTAATATCATTATTAAACAACCAATCCACAATACATTAATATAAGGAAACACAATCGCTTCCATTACTATATAATCCTTTGCAATATGTTTAGCCTCAGCAACCGATATATCAAGCTTATGTGTTTTAGGGTCAATTTTATCAAACGAAAACACCATACCCAAGTTTTTTAACGTATCATTAATGTAATGAACTTCATTGCCTGAGATCACATAAATTGGTTCCGCTGAATAAGTGGCATGATTAGAATCCATTACTTTCAAAACTGCACCCACAGCAATGTCTCCTTCCTTCAAGTTATATTTCTTCAGATCAATATGACTATCTAACGAACTAAGTACAATTGTATCTCGTGAAGCAAAAATTTTATCACCTACCGATATGGTTGATGTTCTTGCTAATGCAAACGCGCTTTCCTTGTTTTCATCTTTCAGGCTGTTCGGGTCTGCATATGTTATATGTGTGTATATATCCTTACTCCAGAAATGCCTGGTAGAAGGCTCTGCAACATTGCCCATTTGAGGGTTCAGCTGAATAAGCGGAGTTAATGTAAATTGAGAAGTATATTTTTTTGTTTCAATGTCCTTTGTCAAATATTCAATGTTGTAAAGAATGTTTTTTCCAACCCTGTGCTTGCCCGTGTAGGTAACGTAGTAATCGCCCATGCGCAATGTATCTCCTTGGTCCATCCGGATATTTGTAGCATCAGAAAAACTTTCATCAATTGACTTCACACTTTTTTTAGAAGTGTTGACAGAGATCACATCCTTTTTTGAAGTTGATATGAGCGCACCCATCATAACCAATGCAAAACCAACATGAGCAAATGTAGCGCCACCCTTCAGGAAGTTCGTTTTCTTATGTTTTATCCAGTAAAAAAAATTCTCACATACTGCAAACCAACTCATAGCCAGCAAAGCAATATAAAATCCGTTTGTTTCATTTAGCATTAATACACTGCATATGGTAAATACAGTAGCAGCAATAAACGGTATAGTCATTTGCCTTACTAATTGTTTCATATCTGTATTCTTAAATTTAAAATACATGCTGAAACCTAATATCAGCAACACCAAAATAGCAAAAGGAATCTGCCATTTATTATAAAAACCAATGCGATCTACGGGCGGAGCCTGGTTTGCAAGCTTTGCCAATGATTCTTTAAATACAGGAGTATGCCTGCTTAAAAAACCAAATAGTTTAGCAGTAACAGGAATAGAAGTAGTTGCTACAATTTGAATACATGACATTAACAACACCAATGCACCGAGGAACATCCAGAACTCTCTTGACCATAGGTCTTCTTCTTGCTTATCTCTTGGTATTCCTTTCCAGTTTACAATCACCAAAATAATTGAAAGAAGAATAAAGAAGAATAGATATATCAGTAACTGGCCCGATAAACCCAGATCGGTGAATGCATGAACAGATGTATTACCTAAAATACCGCTACGCGTCAGGAAAGTAGAATACAATACCAGAATAAAAGTTATTATCGGGAATAAGAATGTTGAGAGCGCAGAATTTTTTCTTGCCTTATGAACTATCATTACGTGACCTGCGCCAACATAGGTAAGCCATGGAATAAGCGAGGCATTCTCAACCGGATCCCATGCCCAAAAACCGCCAAAGGAAAGAGATTCATACGCCCATGCACCGCCCATTAAAATACCGGTGCCTAATATCATAATGCCAAAGAATGTCCATGGAAGTGCATCTAATTGCCACTCACCATATTTCTTTTTCCATAAACCTGCAATAGCATATGCGAACGGAACAACAGTAGAAGCAAAACCAAGGAATAAAGTTGGCGGGTGAATGGTCATCCAGTAATTTTGAAGTAATGGATTAAGGCCCGTGGCTGTGTTTGCTAATTTTGAAGGATAGTCGGGCATACTGAATATGGGTGAACCGGTAAAACCGGGAGTATCTTTCAGTAATGTAAACGGATTACTTCCTATAGGGTTTTTCCAACCGAAAATATAAAAACCAAGAAGCATAGATGCTAAGAATACCTGCGCAACAGATACAACAGTCATTACAGGTGCTTCCCATTTTTTTGCCGTGCGAATAAGTACATTACCTAAAACAACTTGCCAGAATGTCCATAACAGAAAACTACCTTCCTGACCACCCCAGAAACAAGCGAGCGTATACCTGCGTGGCATTGCATCGTTAGAATATTCCCATACGTAATGATACTGATACATATGGCGGAATATCATACAGAACAATGTGGTCATAATACCAATCACTCCTAATGAATGCAGCCTGAAACCAATGCGCCCTAATTTTTTCCATGGGCCATTCTCGAGCTCATCGTTATTTGCAGAATTGAAATAACAATAGGCTGCAAATAAAGATGCAACAAAAGATAAAAAGATGGATGCATTACCAGCGGTTTGCCAGCCAATTCCTTCACCAATATATGTTACTTCGTTCACGTTCGGTTGAAGAATTACATTGAGCTTTGCTTCTTCTGTGAAGGAATGCTATCGACTGTATATTTTGATGGACATTTCATAAGTACATCGGCAGCAGCAAAACTATTTCCATCCTGCGCCTTACCAATCACAACTATCTGATCTGACTTTTCAAAATCATCCGGTTCTGGCTTGCCTAAAGATACCTTGCGTTCAGAACCGTCTCTATCAATAAGATAAAAGGTAAAGAGATTTGCATTTACATGTGCATCGTATTCAAACGGCTTCGATTTATCTAACTTACCTACTACGTGATAAACATTACCCGGATGATCACTTGCCTCTTTAAAAGAAGCATACGTGCTGTTATTGGACAATGAAGTAAGTATCACTCCAAATGCAATTGCAATAACAATAAGCGCTACTATATGAGTCTTTTTCATTTTACTTATTTTTTGTCTGCCTCAATTTCCTTTTCCATTTTTGCCACCTTTCTATCTATCATTACTAAATACAATAGTAATCCTATTAGTATTATAGATACCACCCCAACCACTACATATATTTTACCATCGGCCTTTAATCTGTCCGCCATTTCAATACTACCATCGGCCGATGATTGGGCATATAATACTGTAGAGCAAAGTACGGCAATAAAGGTTGCAAAGTTCCTGATTATTCTCATATTTTATTATGATGATAGCTGTTTATTTTTTCCATTCGAATATTGATAGATGCTATCCAGGCAGATAACAACACCCACCCCATTACGGCAGGGTAAAACACCATACGCATGTGATTATCAAGGTCGTATTGATTAAAGCCCGGGTTTCCTCCATTGCCAGGGTGTAAAGAATCTACGTTGCTTAAACGAGGATATATCATAACAAACACTATCATCATTACATATGCAAATATGTTATAAACCGCTGCCACGCGGGCCTTTTTCTGCTCATCATCCATTGATATTCTCAATACTATATATGCAAAATAGCTAAGCAAGGCAATGAGAGCTCCGTTCAGTTTAGGATCTGGTGCCCACCAATCTCTACCTGTTTCTCCCCAGGTATACCTTAGCCATAGCATACCCGTTATTAATCCCAGTATACCAAAAACCGTTCCTGTATTTGCAGTTTGTGATGCTATAATATCAAACTCTTTTTTAGGGTCCATGAGGTATTTAATACTATACACCAATGACACAGTAAAAATGAACATCATTGCAAACCACATACACACGTGGAAGTAAAGGTTTCTGATCGTTTCGTGTAAAATAGGCTTAGCAGGCACTGGAATTAAAAAACCTGCAGTTGCGGTATATATCAGCAGCAAAGCGCATAAAACTTTCCACCACTTTGCTGTAAGAATACCTTGTGTCATATAATATCCCTTTCAGGGGAATTTTAATCGCGCCAAAGATAGGGAAATAATAAATAGCACAGGGCTGCAATTAAGGCATCTAATGAGAGTAAAGCAGCAAGGTTCCCTAAGTATTCCGATGGATTTGGTTGCATACTTTGTGAAGAAAGATGCTGAGCAATAATAAGCAGCGGAACAAGCAATGGAAAACTGATAATTGCCATTAAGGTAAACCCGCCGCCACCTTTAATTGAAATTGCAAATGCCATAGTAAGTAATGATGATATACCCCATACAGCCAATAAAACGGTAGCCATGAACACAGCAATACTACCCACCGGGTTTCCGGTAAACATCATATAGACGAACAAGGTAATAATGCTTACTATAACCATAAATATGCCATTATATAATAGCCTTGCCAGGATAAACCGAGCCGGGGAAACAAGTGTGTATATGTACAGCATCTCCCCTTCTCTGCCTGAAAAACTGCCCGAAGCAGCAAACATTGATATAAATATTATCAGTATCCAGAAAAGCGCATTCCAGGTAACCGGTTCAAGATCGTGCTGAAACGCCAGGTAGGTGATATATACAGTACTTGCTATATATAGCAATATAGCCAACCATGCGCGCCTGCTTCTTAATTCATGGCGCAATTCGCGTTGCATTATGGCTACTAGCTGATTCATCAAGTCTTTAAACAGCGATAGGTAATTTTACAGTAAAAGTAGTTCCTTTATTTTCTTCACTTACAAAATCAATATCCCCTCCCATCAGGTCAACATATCTTTTTACAATGTTAAGCCCTAACCCTGTACCTTGAATAGTGGATACATTTTTAGCTCTGAAAAATCTATCGAACATAAATTGCTTATCTGCCTCCGGAA
>JABCZY010000083.1 GCA_013289395.1 Bacteroidota bacterium | reverse complement strand
AGTTTGCAGCCAGGCCGGTAACCAGCCCAATGCCACCCCATAAAAAAGTATGCAACTCTCGCTTACCGCTGGCAGCTAAATAATATCCATATAAATAAGGATCTGTATTTGCAATCTTAATATCTCTCACACTTTTATGTCTTACCCTGATAATCGGGTAGCTTATTATTCCGGCAAAAAAGAACGGTGGTGCAGCAGCAAAAAAATTACCTTCATAGTCTCCTGATGCGAATCCTATTGAAAAGGCTGCTATTGATATACCGACAGGATGAAAACCTTTCATCGCATCCTGCTCACCGGCAATAAATTTACGGGCGTCTTCGACGGTAAAGTCATGCCCTACAAGGGTATCGTATATGTAGTATATATCTTCCTTACCGGTTTTGGAATACTTAACAGAGAAAATATTTTCCCTGTCGAGTTCTATTTTCTTATGTTTTCGTGACCCCGGCTTTATAATAGTAATTACGCTTGGTGATGAAGTATCGGTAACCTGGGTTATGACTACTTTACCGTTATTAAGCAATATAGTATCGGGTGCAACAGGCTTTGCTGTATCCTGAGAATGACCATAGAAAGGAAGTAGGCAAAGGAAAAAGAGGGTTACTGCAATTCTCATTGCCACAAAGATAGAATAATTGAACCATTAGTTTTGAACAGCTAAGCTGATTTTGCTCATAAATAAGCCTTCTTTTCCGATAACCGCTAAAGCTCTTTTTTCATAGATTTGCAGCCTTATATTTTGCAACCCAATACTATGAAAACAGACAGTTTCGCTTACCGCCATCTTGGCCCTCGTGCACACGACGTACAAGACATGCTTAACAAGATCGGATATACATCAATCGATGAACTCATAAATGCTACCATACCGGCATCTATAAGGCTTGCAAAGTCATTGAAACTGCCTGAGGCAATGACCGAGCATGAATACCTTGCGCATATAAGCGAACTGGCCGATAAGAATAAAGTTTTCAGAACCTATATTGGCCTTGGGTATTATAACACTATTATACCATCTGTAATACGACGCAATGTTTTGGAGAATCCGGGTTGGTATACCGCCTATACCCCTTACCAGGCAGAAATATCGCAAGGCAGGCTTGAGGCATTATTGAACTTCCAGACTGTTGTGGCTGACCTTACAGGCATGCCAATAGCAAATGCATCGCTTTTAGATGAGGCTACTGCTGCCGCTGAAGCTATGCTAATGTTCTACCATTCAAAACCAAAGGATAAGGACAATGCACATACTTTCTTCATATCACAAGATTGTTTCCCTCAAACCATAGACGTACTTCGCACCCGTGCTACCCCAGTTGGGATTAATATAGTTATTGGTGATGTTGCCACTGCACAGTGGGATGGCGTTTTCGGAACCCTATTACAATACCCTGCTGCGAATGGAAAAGTAACTGACTATAGCTCACTTACCAAAACATTACATGAAAAAGGCATTTATGTAGCTGTAGCCTCTGACCTGTTAGCATTAACCTTGTTAACCCCTCCGGGTGAATGGGGTGCCGATGTGGTTTTAGGCAACTCTCAGCGCTTTGGTGTGCCAATGGGCTATGGCGGACCGCATGCAGCCTTCTTTGCCACACAGGAATCATTTAAACGTGTATTACCGGGTCGCATCATAGGTGTATCGGTAGATGCTGAAGGAAACAGAGTATTGCGCATGGCACTGCAAACCCGCGAACAACATATCCGCCGTGAAAAAGCAACTTCCAACATTTGTACCGCACAGGCATTATTGGCTGTTATGGCGAGTATGTATGCCGTTTATCACGGACCACATGGCTTAAGGAATATTGCAAAAAGAGTACATGAATATGCAGGCTTTTTAGCCCATTCATTAGACAGGATCGGCTTCACCGTTTCAACCCGTGATTTCTTTGATACCATTGAAGTAAAATTACCAGAAGGAATTGATGTAGATATCATACGCCAGGCCGCCCTGAAAAACGGCATTAATTTCAACTATATTTCATCGAAAAATATCTGCATAAGTCTTGATGAAACCACCACAAAAAACGACCTGAAAGATATCATCGAAATTTTTGCCAGATCTGCAGGTAAGGATTCTATTGAAGTTACCTCAACCGAAATACAACTTGCCGATAGCATTCCGGCCAACAATTTACACTACCGTAAGAGCGAATATTTACAACATCCTGTGTTTAATACCTATCATTCCGAAACTGAAATGATGAGATACATTAAACGACTGGAAAACAAAGATATATCACTTACACATTCAATGATAAGTTTAGGCTCTTGCACCATGAAACTGAACGCTGCAAGTGAGCTTTACCCTATCACAATGCCTGGCTTTGCAAACATGCATCCTTTTGCTCCCTTCGACCAAGCAAAAGGCTATGCCAAAATGTGTGAGAATTTAGCTAAATACCTGTGCGAAATTACGGGCTTTAAAGGGGTGTCATTACAACCCAATTCGGGTGCCCAGGGAGAGTATGCCGGATTGCTTGTAATTCGTGCTTACCATATCAGCCGAAATGAGGGCCATAGGAACATAGCACTTATACCTGCTTCTGCCCATGGAACTAACCCAGCAAGTGCAGCTATGGCAGGCATGCAAATTGTGGTGGTAAAGTGCACCGAAAATGGCAATATTGATATGGCGGATCTGAAGGAGAAAACTACCCTGCATAAGGACAACCTTTCATGCTTTATGGTTACCTACCCTTCAACCTATGGAGTATTTGAAGAAACCATTTCAGAAATAACCAAAATAGTACACAAGAATGGCGGCCAGGTTTATATGGACGGAGCCAATATGAACGCACAGGTAGGCTTAACCAACCCTGCACGCATAGGAGCTGACGTTTGCCACCTTAACCTACACAAGACCTTCGCTATACCACATGGCGGTGGAGGACCTGGTATGGGGCCAATTGGTGTTGCTAAGCATTTAGTGCCTTTCTTACCGGGCCATAACATATTACAAAATGATCCACAAGCTATTCACGCAGTATCGGCAGCACCTTGGGGCAGCGCACTGATTCTTCTGATTTCTTACGGCTACATACGTATGCTTGGGCCAAACGGAGTAACCGAAGCTACTCAATACGCTATACTTGGTGCCAACTACCTTCGTTCTAATTTAAAAGAGCATTACAAGATACTTTATACCGGTACCCATGGCAATGTTGCGCATGAACTGATATTGGACTGCAGTGAGTTTAAACGCTCAGCAGGTATAGATGTAACCGACATAGCTAAAAGGTTAATGGACTATGGCTTCCACGCTCCTACTGTATCTTTCCCTGTACACGATTCACTTATGGTTGAACCTACCGAAAGCGAAGGCAAAGAAGAACTTGACCGTTTTACCGAAGCTATGATTTCTATTCACAAAGAAATAATTGAGGTAATTGATGGCAAGGCTGATGCAAGTGATAATGTATTGAAGAACGCCCCGCATACAGCTAAGTCTTTAATTAACGATACCTGGAACCATAAGTACAGTCGCGAAAAAGCAGCTTACCCATTGAATTGGTTAAAAGAACATAAGTTCTGGGTACCAGTTGCACGTGCCGATAATGCATATGGCGACCGTAATTTAATGTGCACCTGCCCTCCTATTGAAGAATATGCTACCACGGAAGCACAACATGAAGTAACCCCCACAGTATAATGTCATATAACAAGGATATTAAAAAGGTAACCACCCACGTACTGCATGAGATGAAGCAACGAGGCGAGAAAATTGCCATGCTTACCGCATACGATTTTTCGATGGGCCGCATTATTGACCATGCTGGAATTGATGTAATACTGGTTGGCGACTCTGCATCGAATGTAATGGCAGGGCATGAAACCACATTGCCAATTACACTTGACCAGATGATATACCATGCATCATCAGTTATACGAGCTATAAACAGGGCATTGGTAGTTGTCGATCTTCCTTTTGGAACCTATCAGGGTAATTCAAAGGAAGCCTTGAACTCTTCTATCCGTATTATGAAAGAATCGGGCGCACATGCTGTAAAGCTTGAAGGTGGTAAAGAAGTGGAAGAATCGATTAAACGTATTATATCAGCCGGTATACCGGTAATGGGGCACTTAGGGCTTACCCCGCAGTCTATTTATAAGTTCGGGACATATGAGGTAAGAGCAAAAGAAGATGTTGAAGCACAAAAACTGATTGATGATGCGTTGATATTACAGGAAGCAGGTTGCTTTGCCGTAGTACTTGAAAAAATACCTGCTAAACTAGCAGCTGAAGTGACCAAGAGTTTATCAATACCAACTATTGGTATTGGTGCCGGTGGTGCCTGCGACGGACAAGTACTTGTATTACATGATCTGCTGGGCTTAACTAATGAGTTCCATCCACGTTTTTTACGTAGGTACCTTAACCTTTACGAGGAAATAACCGGTGCTGTAAGCAATTACATTTCTGATGTTAAGAAGAAAGATTTCCCGAACGAAAAAGAACAATATTAAGCCGGAAGCTGGCGTTATACTAACGTAATAATTGGTTGTATCATCATTTAATACTCATTCTATAAGAGTATCTTTACGTTAAATTCAGCGTGTTTATGAAAACCTTCAGAATTGCTATTTATGTTGCTTTAGCAATTTTGCTGCCTACCAACCTGTTGGCTCAGAGTACTGAAATGCGTACACTCGACAACACTGCATTTAAGCGAGGTGAAAAACTTAATTACCGCATTCACTATGGATTATTAGATGCCGGTACAGCAACCATTAGTGTGGAAAGCGAAACCAAACAGGTTAACGGACGCAGCACATATCATGTGATCGGCCTTGGTAATTCAACCGGTGCCTTCAACTTCTTTTTTAAAGTACGCGACCGCTATGAATCATTTATAGACGAAAAATCGATGTGTGCCATGGTATTTACACGGCATGTAGATGAAGGTGGCTTTAAATTCACACAGGACCAAACCTATGACCAGGAATACCACAAAGTGCTTAGCAATGGTAAGGAACATAAAATTCCTTCTTATGTGCAGGATATGCTTTCGTCGTTTTACATGGCGCGCTTATTTAATTACGCCAACGAAAAACCCGGAAAAATAGATAGCATTATAACCTTTGTGGATGATACGGTGTGGACCCTTAAAATAAAATTCATTAAACGCGACACACTTGAAAGCGATGTGGGAAAAATAAGCTGCCTGGTGTTTCAGCCCATTGTACAGAAAGGCCGCATATTTAAACACGATGATGACCTGCAGGTTTGGATATCGGATGACAAGAACCATGTGCCTATCCGCGCACAGGCAAATATCTTAGTCGGTTCTATTAAGCTCGACCTTGATTCTTATTCGGGCTTAGCCAATGAATTGGCTTTAGTAAAAGGTAAATAATAAGCCTTACAAATCAGCCTTCTTAGCTAAAATGCGAGCAGCAAAATCCTTA
>JABCZY010000082.1:5507-5599 GCA_013289395.1 Bacteroidota bacterium | reverse complement strand
AATTATGCTTTTTCATGCCGATAAGTTTTACCTGATTTAGGATGCTATAAATTTGCTTCTTAGGGTTTGAATTGCCTTGCCAAGCTCGGTTA
>JABCZY010000082.1:0-5497 GCA_013289395.1 Bacteroidota bacterium | reverse complement strand
GTCGGGGGTTAACGATATTGGCTGCTCGCTATCAGGGTTATAGCTCTTTACTTCATCAAATCCGCTGTAAGTGGTTTTAATATCTTTAAGCTGAGCCATAAGTCCGGCAATGTTCTTATCAGATGCCTGGTATTTGTTCAACAGTTTTACCAAACCTTCCAGTATGTTCATTTGTTCAGATATGCGTGAGCTTACACCGGTAGATTTTTGTTTTTCGTAAACGGCGTTACCGGTATTCATACTTTCTACCCATGCGCCTGCAAAAGCTATAACGCCAATGTATTTTTCTTTGTTGTTTTCAAGGTAGGTATCGGTTTCCATTTGCAATTCAGCAATTAACGATGCTAATGAATCGGTGCTGTTCATATTGCTCTGGAACCTTGTCAAAAATGCGTTTGATTCAAAAACACTGCCAAAGCCAAGCTTATCTGACAGGCCTTTAACAATGTTCAGGTATTTAACTGCATCGTCGGTTTGTTTGTTCAATATGCAATATGAAAGATCGGCGCTGTATACACCCATATTCAAAGCCCTATCAAACTGCGAGCTGAATGCAGCAGCATCCTTAAAAGGAGCAGTTACACCCGGCATATATGTTAAGCCTGAATTTTTAAAGATTGATGCTATTTGCAAGGGTGAAGGAAGCAAATAGGTTTCTGAGTCCTGGTCAGCATCGGCAACCTTTGCGGTAGCTTTGGTTAGAGTATCGGCCCCATTTTGGCCGTTAGCTGAATTGCTGTTATTGCCATGGCATGAAAGCAATGCCACTGAGGCTAGTGCTGATACGCAAACAATGGACTTGAGGTAGTTTATTCTCATACGCAATGTGTGATTAAACGAATATTAGGCGACTAATATACTAATATTCTTTGCTTTAGCTAGTGAATTTGAGGTTTAAATAACTCTCAAAACCTGTGAATTACTTTCTCCCCATTGCCACTGAATACGCTTTTGCATGTGCTATTTTTGCTTTCAATAAAAAATTGTATGCGAAAAATAGCAGTCATAGCCTTATTTATATGTTCCATGGTTGCCTTACAGGCACAGCCCGTAATTACCTATTGGGATAGTACTAAAGGCATTAAAAAGAGTGAGGCTAATTTTAAAAATGGCATGCAACAAGGCCCTTTTAAAATATGGTTTAAAGATGGCAAGGTAGCTGAACAAGGTTTTTTTAAGATGGGTTACCAGGATAGTGTGTGGAACAATTTTTACAATAGTGGAAAACCAAAGGCCATTAAGAAATATAAAAAGGGACAACCCGACGGTGTGTTTGTTTTCTTTTTTGCGAATGGAGATACGGCGGAAATAAATACATATGCCAATGGTTTGAAGAATGGCAAATGGCAAACCTGGTTTGAGAATGGAAAGGTGAACAGCATAACACCGTATAAGAGTGATTTGAAAGACGGTAACTGGATATATTACTTTGATAATGGTACTATACAAAATCAGGGCATGTTTGTAAAAGATAAGAAGGAAGGGCATTATACATCATATTATGCCAATGGCAAAAAACAAACGGAAGGCGATTTTAGTAAGGATAAAGAGAACGGAAAGTGGCAGGAATGGTATAGCAACGGGCAATTGAAAACAGTTACCAACCATGCAGACAGCATGATATACCTGATGGAGTATAACGACAGCACGGGTAAAAATATAATCAGTAATGGTAACGGAACATTTACAGAATACTCTGCCGCAAAAAAAGTGTTGGCTACAGGTAAATATGCAGGTGGCCTTAAAGATGGCTTGTGGAAGGTGTATGCAAGGAATGGTGATGAGAATTATGAAGCTATGTATTCAGCAGGGAAAATGAATGGTACTTACTCTTCATTCTATCCGGCAAACAAAATAAAGTCGAAAGGCTTTTACGCAAAAAATGAAAAAGACGGGCAATGGATATGGTACTTTACCAACGGTAAGCCGCAGACTACAGGCGCTATGCATCATAATTTGCGCACTGGCTCGTGGACCTATTTTACCGAAACGGGTGATACCGATGTAAAAGGATATTTTAAGAATGATGAACAAGACAGTATCTGGACCTATTATTATTCAGGCAATGCTGTGTGGAAACAGGGTAATTATAAACACAACCTTAAACAGGGACCGTGGACCTTATGGTACCCAACTGGTAGTGTAAAAGAAAAAGGTAGTTATCTTGATGACAGGGAAGATGGCTTGTGGAAATTGTGGTACAGTAACGGACAGGAAGAAGATGAAGGGCCTTACAAGGCAGGTAATATGGAAGGCCTGTGGAAAGGCTGGTACGATAATGGCAAACAAAAGTACGAAGGTTCAAGATCAGTAAGCAAGGCCTTGGCCATGAAGGTGCAGCCGATGGTTGCGTATAAGGACAGTGATCAGTTAAAAAGCCTTGAAGAAGGTAAATGGACCTATTGGTCAGACAATGGAGCGATGCAGCGTGAAGGCGTTTATAAAGATGGAAAGAAAGAAGGCCATTGGGTGTTTCAGCAACCTACAGGAATAAAAATTCAGGAAGGCGATTATAAAGATGATAAGCCTGAAGGAAAGTGGGCCTTTTATGATCAGTATGGCGTGTTGGTGCAGGAACAAACACTTAGTGATGGTAAATTATCGGGTAAGTGCACATCGTACTTCCCTGATGGAAAGGTGCAGAGCACAACCAATTATAAAATAGTAACTAGCGACAGATTGAATCCCCGCAGTGTACCCGATGGTGAGTGGACATATTACGATAAGAGCGGTAAGGTTGAAAAAAAGGTTACCTATAAGGACGGGGAACAAGTACACTGATAATACGTAGAAGGAACTAAAAAATAGAGGGATGCCTAAATACCTTATAGTGTTTTTAGTAATTGTTGCTTCTGTTTGTAATGCACAAACACCAGGTAAAACAGAGCCACCTGTTTTAGTTCAGGCAAAAAAAATGGTGCATGCACTGCAAATAAGCGATTTCGACACCTTTGATAAGTATACCAACCCTGCTCTTATTGATACACTTGGCGGAAAGGAAAAATACAATGAGGTTTTGCAGGAGGCAGCTGAATCGTTGGCAGAGCAGAACTTAAAATATGACAGTATTAAGTTGGAGCAGCCATCGGAGCCTGTTAAATGCAATAAGGAATTGCAGTGTGTAATAGCAGAAACGGTTACGCTTACGCGCGAAGGTAACGGAGTGGTAAGCATGTACAAGTCATATCTTATTGGCATATCTTCAGATGGTGGTACCAACTGGAATTTTATAAATGCCGATGTAAGTAATATGGATAAATTAAAAGCCATATTTCCGAATATCTGCGATTCGGTATCAGCCTTGGTAAAATAAATACTACTGTACAGTCCAGTGTTCTGTAAGGTCCCAGTTCGACCGTATGGTAATTGTTTGCGGGTAGTAGTACACTTTTTCCGGTTGCAGATTTTGTAAAAAATTACCTGTATCCCAGGCTCCGTTATTATTCGCATCATTTATTATACGAATGCGGTAATTGCCCGGAAACAGAGCATCAAAGAAGACATGTTGGCTGCCTTCTATCAACTTTTGCTGGAACAAGGCATTTCTTTCGGTAAGCAGTTGAATAATATAATGTCCTTGTGCAGGTAGCTTTACATCAAGTTTTAAGGTGCCAAAGTAAGTAGGGTCAAGTACGTTGAACTTCAGTATGGTGGTATCGTTCACTACACCAAACATATCGGTAAAGGCTCCGGGCATCATCGTTAATTTATAGGTGGAATCGCTTGTTAGCGTTTTGGCCGGCACCATAGTAAAACCTAGTGGCAACCTTGTAGTATCAACCGAAAATTTTCCTGTGTCCTTGCCTTGGGTCAACAATACTTTTTTCATATTGTATTTTAAAACAGGGTCACCAAATGCAAATGAAAGCGGTTGGTGATAATCGAAACCTGAATGCACATTGCTTGTTACCTTCAGTTTATACAGCTTTGGTTTTTTTACATTCCGCGTAAAACTATTATTGGGAAATGAATGTACAAAAGCAGTGTCGATAAGCGTGTTGTTATTATAAACAGTAAAACGTAATGAATCGAGGAAAGGTGTATTTAACCAGTAAAATGAAGTGTCTCCCGAAACTGAATAGGTAATGGTAGAATAGGCTGGCTTCAACGAATCGGCAAGATTGAGCATTTTAACGGATACATTAGTTGCAGGGTTATTGAATGCCATCATAACCTGCCCTCTGTCAAGCGCTTTTGCTTTCAATAGTTTCAACTTAGGTTCCTGCTCATAAAAAACATTCATGTTGGCGGTATCTTTACCATCTATTTCAGTAAGTCTCGATTTGAAACCAATACCTTCAACGTAAGGGTGGTATAAATAATCAGTCCCTTGTAAATTTGAAATAGCAATAAGCCTGTAGGTGCCCGCTGCAATATTATCAATGCGGTAATTTCCGTTATCATCTGCCAGGCCAATATATTGCGGTACCTTTTTATATGCCGCAGAATCGTCAAGGTTTGAATAAAGCGAAACGTAACCTCCTTTAATAGGGTCGTGTGTAAAAGCGTCTTGTAAGTTTCCGGTTACAGAAAGCGAATCGAGATGATCGCCGGTAGATACTACGTATTGAAAATTCCGTATTTGATTGCCTTCATCGTTATCGACAATAGCATTCCCGAAGTTGAATGTATATGTGGTGCCATCTTTAAGTGTATCCTTAATAGTTATTTCAAGCACTTTGCCTTTAACTATTGCAACAGGCGCATATTTCAACGGTGGCGAAACAATTAGCTGCTTATCGAGATTCTTGAGCTGAATGTACTCATCAAACGTAATGCGTATTTTTTTTCCGGTAAAATGGAGGCTTTTGTTATCAGGTGAATATTCCAGTACCTTCGGCGGGGTTACATCTTTTGGTCCACCTGTTGGCCTTACAATTATAGCACAACTGCTTAACAACAATATAGCAATGCAGTACAGCACAATCCTGTTCATGTTAAGCTTTAACATAGATCAGGCATTAATTATCGTTTCAATTATCTGCACCACTTCTTGTAAATAAAGCTCATCGGTTTCAGAAAAGTAGGCCAGGTGTTCGCTATCTACATCCAAAACCATTGCCACTTCACCATTTTTTCCGAAAACGGGTAACACAATTTCCGATTTGGATTCACTGCTACAGGCAATATGCCCGTCGAATTTATCTACATCGTCTACAATAACTACTTTTTCTTCTTTCCAGCAATAGCCACATACACCTTTACCAAATGCAATGCGTGTGCATGCAATGGTGCCCTGAAAAGGCCCCAGAACAAGCTCTTTACCCTTAACTGAATAAATGCCGACCCAAAAAAAGTTCATGCCATACTTTAATGCCGACATAATATTTCCGAGCGATGCCCACTTGTCGGTTTCACCTTCAACCAATGCTTTCAGTTGAGGGATCAATGATATATATTGTTCCTTGCGAGAACTTCCGGTTATTGTAAATGATTCAGCCATTATGAGCCTGTATTAGCAGCAAAGATGCGAAAATGTTTGATAAAGGTATTGAAC
>JABCZY010000081.1 GCA_013289395.1 Bacteroidota bacterium | reverse complement strand
ACAGTAGGAGCCCCATCTGTCAACAACCAAAATGAATTAATATTCGGCAAGGCAATACTTCAAATAATGCTGGTTGATATTCTGTTTTCCTTCGATTCTATATTTACGGCTATCGGTTTATTGCAGAATTTTGTAATAATTGCACTGGCAATTATTCTGTCGATGGGCTGTATGCTTTATATTTCAGGTAAGATAAGTGCACTCATTAACAAATATCGTACTATTAAAACCTTAGCACTTGTCTTTATTATTCTGGTGGGCATTATGTTAGTGGCTTCAGCTTTTCATGTTGAATTAACACACTTATTTTAATGCTGAATAATAGTTAGGACCACTAAAAATAAGGCAAGTTTACCGACTGTGGCAGTATTGAAATGATATTTTAAACCTTCCAGGTTACTCTTACTGCAAAAGTACGAGGTGGCTCTATTTTAAGGGGACGTAGTGAATAGCTTAAGTTCAGTACATTATTCACAACCAATGAAGCTTTTAGTTTCTTCGAAAGATCCTTACCAATGCGCGCATTAAACACATTAATACCACCTGTATGTGTGTTTCTGTATTCAGCGATACCATAATCTGCAGTTGACGATAGGCTGTAAAAGGCCTCATCAATGTTTTGCATATGGCTATAATATACCCAATCGCCTCCGGCAAAGCATGCCCTGTATTTTACTTCAATATCAATCTTTGCAATGTTCTGGAAGCGATATTTCAGAATATTGTTTGCCGTATTAGAACTTGTTGAATTATAGGATAGCTTGGTTTTACTTGTATCAGTAGCAAATATTAAGGACGGGTTTAGTGCTTGAGGTACAGTATAGGTATAACCACCAAGTACATCAATTTTAAGGTCTTTGGTTATTTTTCCTTCTCCTTCAATCGATGCATCTATTCCTTTTACCTGGGTAGGCCCAGTATTCAGATATTCAAATCCCGGTGTATAGCTGAATATAGTAGGTGTTACATATTGTTTTCCCCACTGCCCGTAAATAAGTTCTATAGTGTTTTGGTATTGTTGCCAGAATGCAGCAGCATCTATAAAGCCCATAAAGCTACCAATCTTAAATCCTTGTTTAATGCCTATTTCAGAATTCCAGCTTGTTTCAGGTTGTAAGTTTGAGTTTGCAAAAATGCTCAGATCGCTAAACTGCGAATTGATGTATCGCTCGGTTAGTGATAAACCAATAATACGCGCAGGTAACCTTTTCCCTTCGGGTAAGCGGGCAATTACTAGGGAAATAAAAATGATATTATCAACCCCTAAAACCAGTTCGAGAGAAAAAAGAATAATTAGGCTTATAAGACCGTGCAGAGAGAAAAGCAATCGAAAATCCTGTGCAATATTCATTATAGTACAAAGGTAGAGGATAAATCCTTATTTTTATGTTTTAAGAATCAACATGATAGGCTTTGCTAAAATATATGCTTCGTTTGCTACTTTAATTTCTTTTTCCGAAGAAGAGATACAAGGGTTTCTGCCACTTTTATCAATTAAAAATTTCAGGAAGAAGGATATCCTTTTGCAACAAGGTGATGTTTCCGGCGAAATATTCTTTATAAACTCAGGAATTACCAGGAGCTTTATAACAAATGCCAAAGGAGAAGAAATAACAATTCACTTCACTACCGAGAATAGCTATGTAACAGAATACGCCTCTTTTCTCAAGCAGCGCCCTGCAACATGTAGCATACAGGCACTTAGTGATGTGGAAGCCGTTATTTTAAACCGCGAGGCATTGCAATATGGCTATGAGCAAGTTAAGGATGGCAATAAAATGGGCAGGATGATAGCGGAAGAGTATTTTATGATGGCCGTAGATAAATTAGAAGAGATATATGCCGATGACATTTTAGATAGGTTTGATAGACTTAATGATACTTATCCAGGAATCCACCAACTTGTTCCGCAACACATGATAGCCTCTTACCTGGGCATATCACCCGTACACTTAAGCAGGTTAAAAGCGTCTCAGCTTCAAAAATGATAACATTTGTTATCGTTCTCTTTTAGAGTAAAACTACATTTTTGCGTCTGTATTTATAAAACTGCCTTTACATGAAGATGTATTACAAGTGGGTACTGATATTATTACTGGCCCCAATATTACTTTCTGCACAAAATGTCACGCAACAAATACATGGCATTGTAACTGATGCACAATCACAATCACCTATACCTGGAGTACTGGTGCGTGTTCTGAACTCCGATTCGCTTATGGGTACATCAACGGATGCAGATGGCAAGTATAAATTGAATGGAGTGCATATTGGACACGTTACACTTGGCTTCTCTATGATGGGATACAAACCGGTTGTGTTGAACAACATAGTATTGGATATTGGTAAAGAAGGCATAGTGAACATAACTATGGAGGAATATGTAGATACCTTAAAGGAAGTAGTGGTGCATTCAGGAAAAAGCAAGGATAAGCCCCTGAATGATATGAGTACATTAAGTGCGCGCCAGTTCTCTCCCGACGATGCCAGCCGTTATGCCGGTGCATTGTCCGATCCATCGCGGATGGCGACAAATTTTGCTGGCGTGGGTGTAGCAAATGATTCAAGGAACGATATTGTAATACGCGGTAACTCTCCGCTCGGGTTGTTGTGGAAACTAGATGGGGTAAATATTCCTAACCCGAACCACTTTGGTACACTTGGATCTACAGGTGGGCCGGTAAGTATTTTAAACAACAATATGCTCGACCAGAGCGATTTTATGACTGGGGCATTTCCGGCGGAATATGGCAATGCCATTGCAGGTGTATTTGATCTAAAGATGAGAAACGGTAATACTGAACGTAGCGAGTTTGCAGGCGAATTAGGCTTCAACGGATTGGAGGTGCAGGCAGAAGGACCATTTTCAAAAGGCTCTAATGCGTCGTATAATATTGACTACCGCTACTCTACCCTTGCAGTCTTTCAATTACTAGGCATAAATTATGGCTTTGCAGCGGTGCCTCAATACCAGGACCTGTCATTTACTGTAAATATCCCGCTCGGAATAAAGTATGGTACCATATCCATCTTTGGCTTGGGTGGCCCAAGTTATATAGCGTTGTTGGCAAAAGACCAAAGCAAGAGCAACCTGAGCACAGCCCCGCTTAACGAGGATACCTATTTCAACTCGAACATGGGTGTAGTAGGCGCTTCCTATAAACTATTCTTCAACGAAAGAACATCACAAACTATAGCATTTGCCGTTTCGGGTTTACAGAACATCACCAAAATAGATACTGATTACAACAATATAACCAAACTGACCTTCGGCCAGAATGAAACAGATATTATTTCATCGCTCTCATACACTATTAATACAAAAGTAAATTCCCGAAACACAATAAAGGCTGGCATATCGGCCGACATTTATTACTCTAACTACGCTGACAGTGTATTGCAGGATAGTAGTTTTACGTATGGTGAAAAATTTAAGACTACTAATACATTGCTACAAACGTATGTTGAATGGCAGCATAAATTCACCGATAATATAGTACTTAATGCAGGGCTACATTACCAGGATTTTCTGATCAATACAAACAGCACTGCTTTCGAGCCCCGGCTTGGCATACGTTGGAATTTTGCTCCAAAACAATCTATAGCAATAGCAGGCGGCTTGCATAGCGAAATGCAACCCATCAGTGTTTATTATTATGAAAATAAATTACCCGATGGCTCTTACGCCAGCACTGACAAAGACCTCGGTTTTTCAAAAAGTGCTCATTTAGTGCTTGGGTACGACTATGCTTTTATACCGGGGTGGCGCATGAAAATTGAAGGATACTATCAGTACCTCTACAATATTCCTGTACAAATACAACCAAGCAGCTATTCTGTGCTCAATATTGGTGCATCATATTACGATCCACCATACGACAGCCTTACTAATAAAGGAAGGGGGCGCAACTACGGGGCTGAACTTACGGTAGAAAAGTTCTTCAATAAAACTTATTATGTATTATGTACGGCATCGCTATACCAGTCGAAGTATGAAGGTAGTGATGGTATTGAAAGAAATACCGCCTTCAATGGAAACTACACACTTAATGCATTGGCGGGTGGGGACATAAACCTTGATAAAGCAAGGCGCAAAGTAATTTCAATAAGTGCCAAAATAAACTATGCCGGAGGTAAGTGGTACACACCTATAAATCTTACCGAAAGCGAGTTTGAACATGTGCCAATTTACGAGAGCAATCTTGCATTCAGTGAACAATATCCGCCTTATTCCCGCATCGACTTAAAGGTTGCTTTGAAACTTAATGGTAAAAAAATAACACAGGAATGGGCATTTGAAGCGCAGAATATTTTTAACCGTCAGAATATTTTTCAACGAATTTATAACCCCAATACTAATAGCTTAGAAACTGATTATCAATTAGGATTTTTCCCTGTGGGTTCCTACAGAATAACGTTTTAGCAAATTTTAACACTTTTCGTTTTTATTTGATTTATTTAACGCATACATTTGTATTATTAAAATTCTGAGAATAATTATTACGCATTAAAATAATGCTCTTCTTTGAGTGGTGGAAGAGCAAGAATGGCCGGAGACCTAGAAAACAACCTTTTCTACTCCGGCCTATTTTTTGAGCGCAGAGGGGCTTTTATCATAAAGCCTTATTTCTGAATTATAAATTTACCCGTCGAAACCAGGTTACCTGTTTCGGTAAGCATTCTGTACAGATATATACCGTTTGAGGCATTATACAAATCAACTTGCATACTTGAAGTTTTCACTGCACTGGAATATATTTTCTCTCCGAGCATATTGAATACTTCAACAGATAAAGGACCCCCATTATTAACATAAGATTGAATTATGAATTTTCCATTGTTGGGGTTAGGGAATAGCGTTATTGCGTCTAATGAGCCTTTTAATTTATTAATTGAAACAGTAATAGCTGAATCCTTAAAACCAAAAACTGTACCATCGGAATATTTGCCTCCCCCTTCAGTCATACCATACAAAATGTTGCCAGAAATGGTTAATGAGCCATAAGGATATTGTCCATTGATGCTATCAAAATCATACAGAACGTTAAACCCGGTGCCAGAAGTATCAATAGAGAATATAACTCCATTGTTATTTTCACCACCTTTTACTGTCATACCATAAATACTGCTTCCTACAAGTATTAATGCCCCATTGGGATATTCGCCAGTTGTACTATCAAATTCAAAGAGAGTGGTTTGCCCACTTCCATTGGTTTTTATCGAGAAGATTGTACCCCGATTTTTTATGCCACCTTCATTTGTCATACCATATATAGTACTACCACTAACTAATAATTGGCTACATGGATATTTTCCAATCGAATTACTAAAATCATATAATTCCTTCGCGCCACTTCCATTTGTATCTATTGAAAAAAGCATCCCCGCACCATTTAAGACTGAGGTGGTTCCGTATAAAGTCCCCCCTGATAATGTTAAGGAACCATACGGATTATTACCAATAAGAGTAGAATCGCCAAAATCAAGTAAAGCTTTGAAGCTTTTTCCATTCGTATCAATCGAAAAGATATTCCCCATATTAAATATAGAACCATACTGTGCCATTCCGTATAGCTTATTTCCAGATTCAACTAAATTACCTGGAGGGTATGCTCCATTTGTG
>JABCZY010000080.1:164-5665 GCA_013289395.1 Bacteroidota bacterium | reverse complement strand
CGGTTCCGTTACCTGGTATAAAATTGGCATTGTTTGTCCATTCATGTAAAAAAGTAAGGTTATAATTCGATGAACCTCCATTGAGGTTACCTTGGGTAATTGTAACATTCCATACATTTATTGAACTACCAAGTGTTACAGTATCGGTTGAAGAGCTTTGGTTAATTTGTATACTTCCCATATCCGAACTGGTTCCACTGATCGTTTGATTATGGCTACCATTCATAATAACAGTTGCGCTAACAGCACCGCCATTACTTATATAATTACCGCCTACATTAAGAGTATATGCGGTGCTGTAATCGCTATACGTTCCAGCCAGAATTGTGAAGTCTGAAGCTATCGCAATACTGGCATATTGCGTGCAAGCACTTCCAACAGTCATCTTATGAAAACTGTAAAGATTGTCCTTAAGCTGACCTGAAAGAATGTAAGCAACCCCATTCTGGGCAGTAATGGTCCCCAGGTTATTTACATTCTCCATAATTACAGAATCATTATAGGCAGCCGGTACAAAAAACGTTCCACTGTTATCAAATGTGGACCCTATTTTAACGTTGGCCTCTATAAAGGTAGTATCGGTACTTACTTTAGGGGTAAGAGAGAGTCCATTGAATAAGGTATTTATCGGTCCATTTACACCACTTAAAATTTGGTTAGTGCTACCATCAAAAACGGTGGTATATACACCATGATATGTTCCGTTGTTTGTTACATTTCCCTGCAGGTATTCAGCTGCTGCATACGCATAATATGTAGCCCCCGAATTAATGATCAGGTTACCTTTTATTGTGTCATAATTAATTGTATTGTTTTTAAATGTAACACCTGAAGCTATGGTAAGATTACCTTTTATACAAGATTTAGAAACCCCTGAAGTTCCTGCCGATGATGTTGTAACAAGTAAGTTCCCATAATAAGGTGTTCCTGAAACCGTTTGCCCTGTTGATGTATTATTTGCCTGATACACCACTGTACTTGCTGAATCTAACGAAATGTGTGCAGTAGTAAAAGTGCTTGGAAAGCCTGGCAGTGTGGATGATGAAGTAAGCCCTAATACCAGTGTAGTGCCTGATGCCATACTCATTGTGCCAGTTGTATTACCAGTTATAGAAAATGTGGCACATGCAAATACACCTTCAGATATTGTAAAGTTATTGTTTATGTGAATTGCTTTACTTAAGGAAACACTATCTGTTGAGGCAGATGGATTTGTTGTAAGATTATAAAATGTTGTGGTGCTGCTTCCGCCAATTATTTGATTTACAGAGCCTGCAAAGGTTACGGTTCCTGTAGAATAAGTAAAGGTTCCGTTATTTGTAAAGTTACGATACACAGTTAAGGTATTTGAACCACTTACGGTTAATGTTTTTGAACTGTTGATGGTTATGCTGTAAACACTTTCGTTAGCATCTAGTGTTACCATATTAGCAATAGTCACCGTATCTGTTGAGCCAGGCACGCCACTTGGGCTCCATGTTGAGGAACTTGACCAGTTGCCATTGGCGGTTGATGTGTAATTGGTTGCCATTGCGATAAAAGGTAAAATGGCTAAAAGAAGGAGAGTGAGTTTTTTCATGATAAATATTTGTGTTCTTTGTGATGGAGTTTCTTTAAGTTCTTTGTGTTTCATCATTAAGGCATCTCTGATGCCCTATGCTTATTGCCAGTTTGTCCAGTAGGTTAACAGGTATCTGCCAAGGCTGATATGTATTGTCGTATTATAGGTCATATCTGTATTGCCTCCGCAACATAGGCTTACTGTAAGTGTTCCGCTTGCCCCTGTTTTACTATTTGATATGGTAGGGTCAGGATTACTGCCTCCTTCGGCAGTTTGATAAAAGCTGTTCAGCAAGTTTACCTGTGCAGAACTTAAAACTATGGTTGAATCGAGTTTTGCAATACCTGTATCCGCAATACCAATATGTACACTATATATGATGTTGTTTGTATCCGCTGCATTTACGGTCACTACATCTATTTCCTTTGTCTGGTAGTTTCCAACACTATAGTTCGTATTGAAATAGGCAACACCTGCACCACCACCTTTAGCAGATGCAGTTAGCTTGTCTGTAATGGATTGCTGCCCAAAACAGACGGTAGTCATTATTAGGAAGAGGAATGTAAGTTTTCTCATGGTCGTTGTATTAGATTTATATTTTAATGAGAGCAGTTAATATGAAGTGGTCTTTTAACTAAAGCGGTACAAGATTACATTGCCGGTATTATGGCAATATTAACACAATAAAATCTTTTCAGTATCGAATGGTTTCCTCTTCAGACCAAATCCTTCTTAGCAAGAATACAAAAAATATTTTAATTAGCAATCAGTATAAATACGTACGTTCTTATACTTAATTTTAAAAGCAATAAGAAGTTTTTCGGAAATATTATGAATAAGTCTGAAGCTGGTTACGAATATCAGCAATTGAAGAAGAAAAGTAGCAGTATTAGTAATAATTCCAAAATCTTGGCAACATGGATTTAAAATGATATTTTCACCTCAACCAGCTTCTTCTGTACTTTAAAACAGTTCAATATTGAGATTATTACAAGTTTAGGGTGCGTAGTACCTATTGCGATAGAGTCAGCGATGTGGCTTTGGTTGGTGGTGGTGGATTTCCTCAACCAGGTGAAATATCATTGGCACATAATGGCGTGCTTTTTTTAGATGAATTGCCGGAATTCAAAAGAACGGTACTGGAAGTTATGCGCCAGCCTTTAGAGGATAGAGTTATCAGAATTTCACGTGCTAAGTTCACAGTTGAATATCCTGCAAGTTTTATGCTTGTCACTTCCATGAACCCTTGCCCGTGCGGGTTTTATAACCATCCGCAAAAAGAATGTGTATGTGCGCCAGGTACTGTTCAGAAATACCTGAACCGAATTTCAGGTCCGCTACTCGATCGTATTGACATACATGTCGAGGTAGTGCCTGTTGCATATGGCGAATTATCATCAGAAAGAGTGAGTGAAAAAAGTGAATCAGTAAGGGAAAGAGTAATAAAAGCAAGAGAGATACAGGCAAAACGATACAACGGAACAGGTATATATGCTAATGCCCAGATAAGCTCAAAACAGTTAAAGGAGTATTGCAAAATTGATGATGCAGGGCATAAGCTTTTAAAAACGGCTATGGAGAAATTGAACCTATCGGCCCGGGCCTACGACAGAATATTAAAAGTAGCCAGAACGATTGCCGACCTTGCTGATTCTGCGAATATCGAAACTGTACATCTTGCCGAAGCCATTAACTATCGCAGCCTCGATAGGGAAAACTGGGCAGGGTAAGTATATCTTGTGAGCTTATTAAGATAATACTACCTTTGGTTTACTAAATCAATAGTAAACACAACAATGAAATGTATCTACCTTTTAGGCGGAGTTATTTTACTCGCTTCCTGCAATAACCAAAGTCAGCAATTAAAATACCCTGAAACACGAAAGGTTGATACAGTTACAAACTATTTTGGCACAAAAGTGGCTGACCCCTATCGCTGGCTGGAAAATGATACATCGGCTGAAACAGCACAATGGGTAAAGGAAGAAAATGAAGTAACCCAGAATTATCTTTCCAAAATACCGTTTCGTGATTCTATTAAGAAACGCCTGACCGAGCTCTATCATTATGAAAAATACAGCGTACCTTTTACAAGGGGTAACTATGTATTCTTTTACAAGAACAATGGCTCGCAAAACCAAAGTGTATTATATGTACAGGATGGATTGACCGGAAGCCCACGTGTGCTTATTGACCCAAATATCTTATCAAAAGAAGGAACTGTTTCTATAAATGAAATAAGCGTTTCTAATGACGAAAAATACCTTGCATATAGCATCAGTCGTTCCGGATCGGACTGGAACGAGTTTTATGTTGTGGATATTGCAAGTGGAAAACAACTGAATGATTCATTAAACTACAGCAAATTCTCCGACATTGGTTGGAAAGGAGATGGGTTCTATTATACCCGCTACGATGCTCCTTCTGCAGGTGCAGCACTGGTGAATAAGAACGAAAGCCCGAAAATTTATTTCCATACTGTTGGGAGTACACAAAGTACCGATAAGATGATATACGAGGATAAAAAACATCCTATGCGTACAGTTGGTGCGTATACAACTGCCGACGAAAAATATCTCATTATACATTCTGAAGAAGCATCTGATGGAAATAATCTTTTAGTAAAAGACCTTACAAAAAATGATGCCGTTGATACTGTTATCAATGATTTTAAAGATGATAACAATGTAATTGATGATGATGGAAGCAAATTATTGGTAATGACCAATAAAGGTGCACCTAAGTATAGGTTGGTGTTGATAGACATAACCAAACCGGAAATGACGAACTGGACCAATGTATTACCCGAACAGGAAAATCTGTTACAAAATGTTGGTTTATCAGGAGACAGAATAATAGCAGCTTACCTTGACAAAGTAAAAACCAGGCTTTATGTATATAATAAGGAAGGTAAAATGCTCAATGAAATTAAGCTTCCCGGATTTGGCAGCAGCGAATTCTCGTCAACTAAAAAGAGTGATTACATATTCTATTCATATACTAACTATGTAACACTCCCTACCATATATAGCTATGATGTTGCAACAGATAAATCAACATTATTTGCTAAGCCCGATAATGGGTTTAAGTCGGAAGACTATGAAACAGAACAGGTATTCTTTCCAAGCAAGGACGGAACCAAAATACCTATGTACATTGTTCACAAAAAGGGCATGAAAATGGATGGAAGCAATCCATGCCTGCTATACAGCTATGGTGGATTTAACATAAGCCTGATTCCTGCATACAACCCTGGTAATTCAGCCAGTCCTGCTATTTTCCTGGAACATGGTGGTATTTATGCTGTACCAAACATACGTGGCGGTGGTGAATTTGGTGAAAAATGGCATGAAGCCGGAACCAAATTGAACAAGCAAAATGTGTTCGATGATTTTTATGCTGCATCATGTTACCTAGTAGACAATAAATACACATCACGCAATAAGTTGGCTATTTATGGGCGCTCCAACGGAGGGCTTTTGATTGGTGCCTCAATCACAGAACACCCTGATATGGCTAAGGTGGCAATACCTACTGTAGGTGTTTTAGATATGTTACGGTATCATAAATTTACTATTGGCTGGTCATGGGCCAATGACTATGGTACGAGTGATGACGCAATGCAATTTAAAAACCTTATTAAATTCTCTCCGCTACATAATGTGCATGATACTGCATACCCTGCAACGCTAATTACAACAGCTGACCATGACGACAGGGTGGTACCTGCGCACTCTTTCAAATTTGCAGCTACTATGCAGGCCCATCAAAAAGGAGATAATCCTATGCTGATTCGTATCGATCATAATGCAGGTCATGGCGGAGGCAAACCAATGTCGAAACAGATAGAAGAATACGGAGATATGTGGAGTTTTATCTTCTACAATTTGGGAATGAGCATGAAAAGTTAGTGTCCCTTTTTAGCACCGCCTCCATGTTT
>JABCZY010000080.1:0-154 GCA_013289395.1 Bacteroidota bacterium | reverse complement strand
TCCATGTTTTTGAAGCTCCATACCCTCTTTACCGGGTTTAAAGTCTCCACGAATAAGTCCTGAAATTACCAGAATCACAATAGCAATAGACAGAATAAAAATTGTCCATTCTATAAACGGTTTCTTTTTAATTACATAGCTCCACAGCATCCTT
>JABCZY010000079.1 GCA_013289395.1 Bacteroidota bacterium | reverse complement strand
TATGTTTTGTTCCTGAACTTAAAACTACACTTACTTTTCTCTTCAGTTTAAGGAAATAGGTTTCGTAATATTTATAGGAAAGATGGGCGGTAATTAATGTGGTGGTTATAACACCCAAATAAATAAGCACATATTTATACCATACAGGAGAACCCACTGAAATGAATTTGTAAAACAGGAATATTATCAGTGGATGGATTATGTATATGCCATATGATATCTTCCCCAGGTAATCAAAAATCTCTAAATCGAGGTTTATAATCCTGTTTTTGATATTTACCTGCCCTATTATCAACACAACGGCAATCATACTGACAAACTCATTATCAATAATAGAGGCCACATGAAACTTATTTATAGCTGCCAGAAAAATTACAATAAAACCTACTAATTGTGCAATTTTATTATCTGCTATGGCGAGAAATTGTTTGTTTTTTCTCCGATAAAGTATAGCCCCTATAGCGCCCATAAGCATGCAGTGAAATCGGGTAACTGTTATACTGGTTTCAACAATTGATCCGGGATAGCGGGAATGGAAAATTACTTTAATACCTATAAGCATAACAGCGGCCACTACTAAAATTGGAACAATATTCTTCGATATTTTTTTGACCACCCATGGCCAGAATAAATAAAATTGTTCTTCCACACCTATTGACCAATAGTGCGCTATTAAAAGTATTGGTACATTTCGAATAAAGGGAATATTTGCAGCAAAAAAAATGTAATACAGTAATGTGCTAAACTTAAATTGCACACCAAAAAGACTAATAACTACAATGGCAATGATCAGGTACAAATAATAAAGTGGCCATATACGAAGCACCCTTCGCAAGTAAAATTTCTTAACATTTATTGTTTTACTTGTTTCTTTTTCTTCTTCCAATAAATAGGTTATAAGAAAGCCGCTAAGCGCAAAGAAAATACTTACGCCATATCCCGCAAGTGAAAGGCCAGCTGGGCTACCATCCTTAACAGCACCAAAAATATACGGGTCGAGATTAAAGAAACCAAGCCCTAATGTAACGTGGCTAATAACAACTGCTAATGCAGAAATGGCTCTTAAACCATTTAACCCCGGAAAATAAATGGGTTTATTCATATTCCAAATATAATATAAATCTTATGGTAATAAACCCTGAGAATCATTTCAAAGAGAGAAGCATTTACAATTATTTTTTACTTTTATAAAAATTAAACCAAGAAAAATGAATCTGAAACTAATAATTACCCTTTCTCTTTTTGGCTTAGCAATGGCTATTGCAACCGTATTTGTTATTCCATCAAATATCGAACCGGCATTCTGGTTACCAATATTTCTCATTTGCGCTTATTTTATTGCAAAAAGGGCTCCGGGAAAATATTTTCTTCACGGTTTTTTAACCAGCCTTGCAAATTGCATTTGGATAACGGGTGCCCACATTTTATTATTTACCCGTTACGCGGCAAATCATGCACAGGAAATGGAAATGAGCAATAAAATGCCAATTCTGCACGGCCATCCAAGGCAATTGATGCTTATTATGGGGCCTATGATTGGTATTATTTCAGGTCTGGTACTTGGGTTATTTGCATTCGTTGCAAGTAAGATCGTAAAAAAGGCCTAGTAAGGCAAAAAACATATCAACACCATTGTTTATAAAAAAAGGTAAAAAGTAGGGGTAACTCTGCTTGGTAGGTAGTAAATTCGCAGGCAAGTAAAAGTGCCTATGAAAATAACCTATTATGGCCATTCAAGTTTTGGTGTTGAAATTGGTGGAAAGCGCATTGTTTTCGACCCATTTATCAGCGCTAACCCACTTGCTGCCGCTATAAAACTTGATTCCATTAAAGCCGATTACCTGTTATTATCTCATGCGCACTCCGACCATATTGCTGATGTGCCATTTTTAGCCCAGCATACAGGTGCAACCGTTGTATGTAATTATGAGGTCTACGAATACTTTAACAAACAAGGCATTACCGCCATTAGACCGGTAAACCCGGGCGGGGCATTTACCACTAAAAGCGGAATAACAATTAAGGCTGTAAACGCAGTTCACAGCAGTAGTTTTACTGATGGTTCTTACGGAGGAGCGGCCATGGGTTTTGTAGTTTCATCCAACGAAGGCAGTTTTTACTTTGCCGGCGATACAGCCCTGCATTACGACATGAAGCTTATTGGGGAAATTTACAAATTAAACTTTGCCATGCTGCCTATAGGAGATAACTTTACCATGGGTGCAGATGACGCCATAAGAACATGTGATTTTATTAAATGCGACAACATAATAGGCATGCACTACGATACGTTTGATATAATTAAAATAAACAAAGAAGAAGTAAAAGCAAAGTTTGAAAAAGCAGGCAAAAAGCTTACATTATTCAACATTGGCGAGACCAAAGAAATTTAGTTTAACACAACGAAAACATGGGAAAGATCATTGCGATTGCAAATCAAAAAGGCGGAGTTGGTAAAACAACTACAGCCATAAATCTGGCTGCAGCACTTGCTGTGTTGGAACATAAAACATTGCTTGTAGACGCTGACCCGCAAGCTAATGCCACCTCAGGTGTAGGCTATGACCCTAAAAAGATAAAAACCAGTGTGTATGAATGCATCATCGATAATACTGATGTAAAGAATACCATACTCACCACAGAGACCCCAAATCTGGACCTATTGCCTGCTCACATTAACCTTGTTGGTGCAGAAATAGAAATGATAAACCTGCCTAACCGTGAAAAAATGATGCGCCAGGCATTGGCTAAGGTTAAAGAAGAATATGAGTTTATTATACTCGATTGTTCACCTTCCTTAGGCCTTATTACGCTTAACGCCCTATCTGCTGCCGATTCAGTTATTATTCCGATTCAGTGTGAGTACTTTGCATTGGAAGGATTAGGCAAACTTTTACAAACCGTTAAAATTGTTCAGGAACGCCTTAACCCGGACCTTGAAATAGAAGGTATTTTACTAACAATGTATGATGGCCGTTTAAACCTTTGTAACCAGGTTGTAGAAGAAGTTAAGACACACTTCCAGCAAATAGTGTTTGATACAATAGTTCACAGAAATATTAAACTCAGTGAAGCTCCTAGTTTTGGCAAGACCATAATCATGCACGATGCAGCTTCAAGAGGTTCACTGAACTATTTACATTTGGCGCGTGAAGTACTACAAAAGAACAAGATGACACGCATGAAACAAAGTGACAAAATAATTAACGTAGAAGACAACTAATAATGAGCGACAATACAAAAAAAAGGGCATTGGGCCGTGGCTTAAGTGCTTTACTCGAATCAGAATCTGATAGCATAGCAACAACAAGATCAGCTAATACCGGTATTCAATCGACCGGTGGAATGTCTCAGATATTAATTTCACAAATAGAGGCAAATCCATTTCAGCCACGCAGCCGCTTTGAAGAAATACCTTTAAAAGAACTTACCGATTCTATCCGCCAGCATGGCGTAATACAGCCTATTACAGTACGCCGCATAAGTAAGGATAAATACCAGCTTATTTCCGGAGAAAGACGCTTGAAGGCATCAGAACTGGCTGGCTTGGCAGAAATACCTGCCTATGTAAGAGTTGCAAATGACCAGAGTATGCTGGAAATGGCTCTTATTGAAAACACCCATCGTGAAGATCTTGATGCTATTGAAATTGCCATTGGTTACCAACGCCTGATCGAAGAGTGTAATATGACCCAGGAAGATCTTTCAGGAAAAGTTGGAAAAGATCGTAGTTCTGTTACCAATTTTCTTCGTTTATTAAAACTTCCGCCTGTTATTCAGTTAGCTATACGTGAAAGAAAGATAACCATGGGCCATGCGAAAGCTCTAATAAATATTAACAATCCTGCAAGCCAGCTTAGCGTTTTCGATAAAATATTAGACGAATCACTAAGCGTACGTGAAACAGAAGAAAAAGCCAAAGGCGCTAAAAAGAGTTCATCTAAATCAAAGTTTGCGTTAACCGGAAGTGAAAAGCAGGAAGATAGAAAACTGGAAGGTGAATTATCATCACGCCTATCGGTAAAGGTAAAACTTGCTCGTGCCGGCGCAGGAAAGGGTAAAATAGTTATTCCATTCAAGTCTGAAGAAGAATTAAGGAATATCATTAATGCATTTCATGCCTAGGCATTTAACCAATAAGTTTTTTTTGTGTTTTTTAATAGTGCTTTGCTCATTACAGTATTCGAATGGTCAAAAAGTAGCAGACACTGTTCCAAAGGTTAAACACCCCTACCCCGATCCGAAGGTTGCAATGTTATCCTCTATTATTGTTCCCGGCCTTGGGCAGTTTTACAATAAGAGGTGGTGGAAAGTCGGAATCATTTACGCCGGCCTTGGAACTTGCGCATACTTTGCAGTTACTAATCAGCAACAATATGCAAAGTACCACCAGTTATTAGTAAACAGTGATAAAGGCATACCGAATCCCGACCCAACTACTAACGTATACACGGCCAGCGACCTTTTTACAATTGAGAACTATTATGGCCGCAATAGAGACATTTCATATATAGCAGCCGCGTTTATTTATATTCTCAATATAGTTGATGCTAATGTAGATGCCCAGCTACATAACTTTGATGTTAGTGACAATATTTCATTTCGCTTCAAACCTCAGTTCTATGTAGATATGAGCGGCAGGTCTAATTTCCAGCCTGTTTTTTGCCTTACCAAGCGGTTTTAAAACAAAATTATTTTACCGGAGTACCTTCTACAGTTACTTTAAACTTTGTATTTGGAATGCGTGCTCTATCAAGCTCCATTACAGGTAAAACCCTGGTAGTATAAATAGCACACATGGTGTTTGAAACGTGGTATAAATTCTTTCTTAATTCTGAAGGCATTCCATCCATAATAGCAGCCATAACCTCGTGGCGGGGTGTAACCGGATCGAAGCCATAATCGTGCCAGATAACAACGCTATCCTTGTTCAATAGGTGTTTGAAAACGTTAGCCGTATCGCTTTTAACTGACTCATAATGATGATCTCCGTCAATAAATACTACATCAAACTTCTTATTCAAACCGGCATAATCAAATGTCAGTGAGTTGCCATATAACTGTCTTATTTTAGTATTCCCTTTCGAAAAGAAACCAATTAGATCAGCTTCGGTTTTGTCAGCAATTAGTTTCGGGTCAAGGTCAAGGGTATAGCATTCATTACAAACATCTGCAACATTCACAACACTCTCTCCCCTGCATGTACCTATTTCAAAATAACAGCAGTCTGGCATTGATTTACACAAACCACGGATTAAACACAAGTCAGTTGGTAATGAACCACCTTCTAAAAAAGCAAACGTATTCAGTTCTTCTTTAAAATTCGGGAGCAACACATTAATATCTGTTACCGGCAGGTTGGTAATATTATAATGCTTCTGTACATATTTTTTCCATATAGTATTATCAGCCAACACATGGTTGAGCAACCAGGGGTTCTTTATTATTTCAGCAATTGCTTTAAATGTTTTACCTATTCTACTCACGGTCTACTTACGGTATATTCATGTATTTATGAGTCTGTAATGAAACATGCCAACGAGGGTGTTTCTTCACGTACTCAACAATCAAAGGAGTCATTTTTTCTGCCTTGCTCCATTCAGGTTGCAACAACAACTTGCACTTTTTTGAAACCAGGGCAGCATTCTTTTCAGCCCATGCAAAATCATCCTTGTTATATATAATCACCTTTAATTCATCAGCAAGTTTCAAGGCGCTTCTCAATGGTTCTTTTCGTTTTTTAGGAGAAAGGCATACCCAATCAAATTCTCCGGTAATAGCTGAAGATCCTGATGTTTCAATATGCACACCGATCTTTTGTTTTTTTAACTGAGCCGTAATTTCT
>JABCZY010000078.1:2218-6404 GCA_013289395.1 Bacteroidota bacterium | reverse complement strand
AAGTAGTTGAAGAGATCATAAAATATTCCGGCCCTTATCCTTATGTAGATGCCACTCTTCTCACTATTACCTCAAACCTTTCACAAATTGAAATAGAACACCATGATAGGTTTAAAGGGAAAAGCAATTACAACTTGTTTCGTTCTGCTCTTGTATTTATTAACCATGTTACCAATTACTCAATATACCCATTACGGCTTGTAACTATAACCGGTTTTGCTGCAGCTATTGTTTCATTCATTCTGGGCATATTGTATATTATTCAGTACTTGCTGGGCTTAACCCATAAGGTTGAAGGTTGGATAACCATTGTTATTCTGCTTATATTTTTCGGAGGGCTTATGTTAATGAGCCTTGGGTTAATTGGAGGATATATTGGCCGTATATTTATTTCGGTTAACAATAAGCCGCAGTATACAATTGAAAAGATTGTAAGTAACCAGAAATAGTACTGGTATATTGCCCAATACGCTTATTTGTATCTTTGTTTAATCAATCTTACTATATGAGTCGCATACCTTTCAATAAACCATATCTTACAGGTAAAGAAACCCATTATATATACCAGGCTGTTCAGTCGGCTAAAATATCGGGCGATGGTATTTATACTAAAAAGTGCCATGCTTTTTTTGAAACAAAATACGGATTCAAAAAGGCATTGCTTACAACTTCATGTACCGATGCACTTGAAATGGCAGCCATTTTAAGTAATATTCAACCCGGAGACGAGGTTATTGCCCCATCGTACACATTTGTATCGACTGTAAATGCATTTATATTAAGAGGTGCTAAAATAGTATTTGCCGATAGCCGTGCTGATAATCCTAATATTGACGAAACAAAAATTGAGGAGCTTATAACTCCTAAAACAAAAGTAATACTGGTGGTTCATTATGCCGGTATTGCATGTGATATGGACTATATTATGGCTATTGCAAAAAAACATAAACTGCTTTTAATAGAAGATGCGGCCCAGGCCATTGATTCATTTTACAAAGGCAAGCCATTAGGGTCGCTGGGTGCAATGGGTGCATTTTCGTTTCATGAAACAAAAAATGTTATTTCCGGTGAAGGAGGAATGCTTGTTATTAATGATCCACAATACATAGGCCGTGCAGAGATCATTCGTGAAAAAGGAACCAACAGAAGTGCCTTTTTCAGGGGAGAAATAGATAAATATGGATGGGTTGATATGGGATCATCTTTTTTACCGTCTGATATTATTGCTGCTTTCTTGTTCTCACAACTTGAAAATCTTGATGATATTCAGAAAAAGAGAAAACATATTTGGAACAGGTATAATGATTCACTGAAAGTACTGGCTGAAAAGAAGCATGTTCAGCTGCCTTTCATTCCTGAATATGCTACCAATAATGCGCATATGTATTACATGGTATGCAATTCGGTTGAGGAAAGAACAGGTTTGATAACGCACCTTAAATCGAAAGACATGCATGCAGTGTTCCACTATATATCATTACATGATAGCCAGTTCTATAAGAACAAGCATGATGGCAGATCACTTCCGAACTGCGATAGATACTCTGAATGCCTTGTTAGGTTGCCGTTATACTACGAGCTTACAGATGAGCAAGTAGATTCAGTAACAGCTGAAATAAAAAGCTATTACAAGATCTAAATAAGTTTTTCGCTGGCGTGTACATACCGGCTATTTATAAACATGAATAGTTTATATGCAATTGCACCGCATAATAAACCGATAAGCAATCCACCGGCAATATCAGAAGGGTAATGCACCCCAAGATACATGCGACTATAGCATACTAAGGCAACGTAAAACACAAATAAGGCATATACCCACCATTTACGGAACATAAGAACCATAAACACCGCAAAAGCCATTGAATTTGCAGCGTGCGATGATGCAAAGCCATATCGTCCGCCGGTATAATTTTTAAAATAGTGCAACTGAGATTGTAGAATAAGATTATGGCTCGGCCTGTAACGCATCACCACATTCTTAACAAGGTGGTTTGATGTCTGATCACTCATAACAATGGCCAATAAAACAAAAACTATAGGTAACCAGCTGGCTTTGCCATACTTACGTATTATCAGAAAGGCCATAATTGCATATAGCGGCAACCAGGTAAATCTGTCGCTGGCATTCCACATAACAATGTCCATAGTATCGCTATGCCTGCTGTTTATCCACAGTAGTATTGAATTATCTATGCTTTTTAAGCTTTCTATGAAGGAAATGAGTATCATACAATTCGGGTGCAAATATATAGGTAGGAATCCGTATTTTTGCAAATAAATAGCAAGAGAGCAAAATGGCTGATGTAATTAAGTTGTTGCCCGACCATGTAATTAACCAGATAGCTGCCGGAGAAGTGATTCAACGGCCGGCTTCTGCAGTTAAGGAATTGCTTGAAAATGCTATAGATGCAGGCAGTACCAAGATCAAGCTGATTGTTAAAGAAGCCGGTAAGACCCTTATACAGGTTATAGACAATGGTATTGGCATGAGTGAAACCGACGCCAGGCTTGCCTTTGAAAAACATGCTACCTCTAAAATCTCAACCGCTGAAGACATATTTACTATACATACCAAAGGATTCAGGGGCGAGGCATTGGCTTCTATTGCGGCGGTTGCTTCAGTTGAACTTAAAACCCGGAAAAGAGACAGTGATGTTGGCTGCCTGATAGATAACGAATATGGTAAGTTTTTAAGGCAGGAATCTTGCCAGTGCGAACCGGGTAGCTCCTTTACCATAAAGAATCTTTTCTTTAACATACCCGCCCGCAAGAATTTTTTAAAGTCAGACCCGGTAGAATTACGTCATATAATTGACGAGCTTCAGCGTGTGGCCCTAGCCCACCCAGAAATTGAATTTTCTATGTATAATAATACTACACAGGTGTTTCATTTGCCCTCAGGTACATTGAGGCAGCGTATCATTAACCTGTTTGGCAATAACTATGGCGAGAAAATAGCCCCTGTTTCAGAAGAAACTACCATTCTTAAAATAAACGGTTTTATAGGCAAGCCGGAATACGCTAAGAAAACCAGGGGGGAGCAATTCTTTTTTGTAAACAACCGATTTATAAAGAACAACTATCTTAATCATGCTGTGCAGTCAGCATACAACGAGCTTATAGCAAAGGATAATGCATATCCATCATACTTTATTTTTCTTGATCTTCCTCCAAATAAAATTGATGTAAATATTCACCCAACAAAAACTGAGATAAAGTTTGAGGATGAATCGGCTATATACGCTATTTTAAAGGCGACCATAAAGAAATCACTGGGCCAACATAACATTATACCACCCATGGATTTTGAACAGGAAATGTCTATTCAAATAATGCCTGTGAAGCCCGGTAATCCTTTACGTGCACCTCAAATAGATCTTACCCCGGGATATAACCCATTTGTAGAAGAAGAAAAGAAAAAGCATATAAAGCCTTATATTAAACCGCAATCGGAAATCAGGGGAATAGACCAAAGGGAGTTTGTCACGAATATTGCCCCTCCTGTATTGGAGCATCATTTTGCAATTGAGCAGCATAATGAAATTGAATGGACACAACAAATTGGCCCTGCATTTATTATTGCATCAAAGCAAAAGAAGCTGCTTATTATTGACCAGCAATTGGCTTGGGAACGGATATTTTACGAAGAGGCCCTTACTTCTATTGAGAATAAAAAGAGCATACCTTCACAAAAAGAACTATTCCCGCAAACTATACAATTCCCTGCCGCTGACTTTGCCTTATTAAGTGAATTAATGCCGGATATTCGATTACTGGGATTTGACCTGAACGATTTTGGTAAACAGACTTTTATTGTGTATGGTATCCCATCCGGTGTTGAATCAGGCTCGGTACAAGGCTTACTTGAAGAAATACTGGAACATTTTAAACAAGGCCAGAGTAAAGAACTGAAAAAGCCGCGTGCCGAAGTGCTTTCAAAAATATATGCGCGTCGCATGGCATGGAAGAATTGCAAGCTTTTAAAGAAAGAAGAACGTGAAGAACTGTTAAACAGGCTGTTTACTTGTAAGTCGCCGGCCACAGCGCCTGAAGGCAAAAAAATATTTATAGCGTTAGAGGAAGACAAGATGTTAGCATTATTAAAGTCAGATAATAAATAGATATGAGTAATTTTTTCCAGCAACAACAGCCCCGTTTTAGTGCATTCCCGCCGGTAGTTAAA
>JABCZY010000078.1:0-2208 GCA_013289395.1 Bacteroidota bacterium | reverse complement strand
GCTGATAGCTAATATTATTGCATTTATAGCTACGTATATTTTAAAGAACCAAAACATTGACCTGGTTGAGCTTTTTGGTTTACACTATTTTGAATCGCCGAAATTTAAAGTGTACCAGATAATTACCAGTATGTTTTTGCATGGTGGTTTTACCCATATTTTATTGAACATGTATGGCTTGTGGATGTTCGGACAAATGATCGAAAATTATTATGGAGCCAAGAAATTTCTCATACTCTATTTTGTAGCCGGCATTGGAGCCAGTCTAATTCAAGAGCTTAGCCTTTGGGTATACTTTCATCATGTACAAGATGCGATAAGCGTTTTCAATTCCTCTTCAACCAGCAACAACTTTAGTTTTATTGTTTCTAAATATTTTCCGGGCATAAATGTCTCCCCGCAAACTGTTGATGAGGCAAAAAATATGCTGGCCAGTTTGTATCAGGAATTGATTGACAGCTCCGTTACAATTGGAGCCTCAGGGGCATTATTTGGGGTATTGGTTGCTTTCGGGGTAATATATTCCGAAGTGCAACTTTTCATTATGTTTATTCCTATACCCATAAAAGCCAAGTATGCAATTATTGGCTATGTTGTTATTGAATTGTTTTCCGGGTTCAGCAATTCAACAGGGGATAATGTAGCACACTTCGCCCACTTAGGTGGTGCGCTTTTCGGTTTTTTATTAGTTATGTACTGGAGAAAACGAGGAAGAATTTATTGAGATATGTCACTTAGAGACGAGGCAAATAAACTAATAGGGAGAAATGCTGATAGCCTGACCAGGTTGATCATGGTAAACGTAATTGTTTTTATTATAGCCAATATTTTTCAAGCAATTCCTGCAACACGCAGTTGGGTAGCCTATGTTTCCCTACCCTCTTCATTTCCTTTGCTATTAAGGCAACCCTGGTCACTATTTACCTATATGTTCGTTCACGTAAGTTTCATGCACATCCTGTTCAATATGCTTTGGTTGTATTGGATGGGTATAATATTCACTGACTTTTTAGGTAAAACAAGGCTGGTATATACCTATATTTTGGGAGGGCTTGCAGGTGGCTTGCTGTATGTTATTGTATCTACCATATTTACACCAGGTGATTTTGGATTACTGATTGGAGCTTCTGCGGGCATTATGGCTGTAATTGTTGCCACTGCTATGCTGGTACCCGACTATGAACTTATGCTGCTGTTCTTTGGCAGGGTAAAGCTTAAATACCTGGCTATAGCTGCATTTATACTTACCACCATTATAGACCTGAACGAAAACACAGGTGGCAAAGTATCGCACATGGGTGGTGCTTTATATGGCGCTATATTTATGTGGCAGTATCGTAAAGGGCTTGATATATCGGGTGGCTTTGGAAACTTTATAAATGGAATCGGTAACTTTTTCACAGGCAAGAATAAAAAGGCGAGGCCCTTAAAGACAAAGGGTAAGGTTGTAAATATGTATGACAAGCAAAAACGTATCGACGAAATACTTGACAAGATCTCACGCTCAGGCTACGATAGCCTTTCGAAAGAAGAAAAAGATTTCCTGTTTAAAACCAGTAAAGAGAATAAATAAGCATTCTCACTTAGTTGAGAAAACTAAAAAACCCTGAAGCATCTACTACTTCAGGGTTTTAGTATTAATAATGTCTTGAGTCTTATTCCTTTTCCAGTTCAAAGTTCTGCTCCATTGAATACGTACCTACAGATGAAGAAGGAAGATGGATATTCTGTGTTACTGGTTTATATCCTTTCGCATCAGCCTTTACTTTGTAATTGGCATTAGCTTTTAGGGTAATATAATATTTACCATCGCCACTTGTTTTAAGCACAGTTTTTGTTCCGGTACTGTCAGTAACAGTTATTCGTGCTTCTTCTATTCCTTTGCCTTTTTGAGTTGAAACAGTACCACGTAAAATTGATAAGCCCTTAGGCTTATTACTTGCACTATCAGCTGCCAGTAAAGGATATTGGCTAAGGTCAACCATATAAATATCTCTACCACCCATTCCACCTTTTCTGTCGCTGGCAAAATAACCTGTTTTGGCATCAATTGAAATGGTAAAGCTTTTATCGTTACTAACAGAATTAATAGGATACCCAAGGTTTATTGCAGTACCCCATTTACCACTATCGCTCATTGTTGATTTAAAAATATCATATCCACCCATTGAGTTATGGCCTTGCGAACTGAAGAATATTGTTTTACCA
>JABCZY010000077.1 GCA_013289395.1 Bacteroidota bacterium | reverse complement strand
ACCCAAGCTATCGTATCAACAAAAACAGTACGGTTTATCTATCATACTCAACCGGATTTACCACGCCATCTTTGTATCAACTCTATGCGCCTAATAAAGACGGAGATTTCCAATCGACTTCCTACACATTGGGTAATTCTAAGCTTACTGCTGAAACATCTAATTCATTTGAAATAGGTTTGAAGCATAGGGTTTCAAACAATGTGTATTTCACCTTAGCCTGGTTTAAAACCGTAGTAAATAATTACATTGATTATGTATACCTATGGAAAAAAGATGTTCCGGTTGATTCGCTAGGCTACGGCGATAACTTAGGAGACCGTTATTTGAATGTGGGGCAACAAACCACACAAGGCTTTGAACTGAATGCTTTTGTGAAGCTATCCTCAAAACTAGATGTGTCAGGTAATATCAGCCTTCTATCGAGTGACCTTAAATATTCTCAAAGCACAGTTGATACTTCGCAAACCCATGGTAACCAGGTTCAGATATTTGATGGAGGAGCATTCCTTAATGGCACCAATTTGAGCAATACCAATGGTTTATTGAGAAGGCCGGGTACATTGGGTAATTTCACTATCACCTATCGCCCTATAAAGGGCTTAGCATTAACCTTGAGGACAAGATACGTTGGTTCACGATATGATGCCCAATATGTTCCAAACCTCGGTCCATATGGCGCCTTGGGGTATGTGAATATCGGCGACTATACTCTGTTAGATGCTTTTGCTTCGTACGACATTACCAAGAACATCTTTGCTATGCTTAGGGTCGAAAATATATTTAATACCCAATATTCCGAGATTCTGGGCTATGCAACAAGGGGTAGGGGTGTTTATTTAAACCTCAGGTATACTCTATAATCAATCAATGCTTATCTTTACACTATAAATATATAACGTATGAAGTCAATTTTTAATCCGCGTACAGGAGTTTTAGCAGCCATGATACTTATGGCAGGAGCATGGAGATTAATATTTTTAGGCAATAATTTACCAATGGCAAACTTTACACCAATTGGCGCTATGGCGCTTTTTGGCGGATGCTATTTTTCTGATAAATGGAAGGCAATTTTGTTACCACTTGTTACACTTTGGCTAACCGATGTAATACTTAATTCATTTGTATATTCTCATCAACTAACCTTTTTCTATAGCGGATTCTATTGGAACTATGGCATATTTGCGTTAATAGCAGTTATGGGTACTTTCATTAGGAAGGTAAGCGTAAAAAATGTACTGGTAGGTAGTATATCTGCTGCACTATTGTTCTGGCTCATAAGCGATTTTGGCGTATGGCTTGGTGGTACAATGTATCCTAAGAATGTTGCAGGAATTATTGAATGCTATGCTGCTGCAATTCCATTTTTAAGGAATATGTTAATAAGCAATTTGGTGTTCAGTGCTATAATGTTCGGTTCTTTTGAATTGATCAAATTCAAATTCCCTAAGCTGGCTACAATTAAAGCTTAATGTCTGTTAGTAGTAAACGCGCCGCTGTGCTTTGGACGGGAGGTAAAGATTGTAATCTTGCCTTATACGAAGCACAGCAGGCCGGTTACGAAATTGTTGCCCTTGTAACATTTATGATGGGCAATGGAAAATTCAAGGCCCATCCTATTGATGTAATGAGGCTTCAGGCTGAGGCATTAGGTATCCCATACATTACTATACCTGTTGCAGAGCCTTATAAAGAAAGCTATGAGGAGGCCATTAAAAAGCTGAAAGAGGATTGTAATATAGGGACTCTTGTAACTGGTGATATTGCAGAAGTACACGGCAATAGTAACTGGATAACTGACAGAAGCAAGCCTGCAGGAGTTCAGGTTTTGTTGCCCCTGTGGCATTTAGATAGGGAGCAATTATTGCAAAGACTATTCTCCCTGAATTTTAACGTGATATTTTCTTGTGTTAAAGAGCCATGGTTCAACGCAGAATGGTTAGGAAAACAACTAAACCAAGCTTCTTTGAATGAACTACGCCATATAGAAAATCTTGACCTTTGCGGTGAGCAAGGCGAATACCATACTTTAGTATTGGATGGTCCGGGCTATGATTCTCAAATTGAGATAGGCGTATTTAGCCCGAAGAAGGAAGATGAGATTTATTATATGGAATTGGAAAAACCTGTATTGAAATCTAAAAGAACCCATGCCAATGCCTGAAAAATTAAAAGCCTGTGCTTTTCTGCCTGCTGCCACCAGCATGATATACCAAATGGGTCTGGAAGATTCTTTATATGGAGTAACATTTGAATGCCATTCAGATAAACCTAAGGTGGTTCGATCTTTTATTGAAGGGAATAATTATACCAGTCTGGAGATAGATAAGATAGTTTCTGAATCTAAACAAATGGGTAAAAGCCTGTATTATATTGATGAAGAACTACTGCAGGAAATTGCCCCTGATGTAATATTCACTCAGGATGTTTGTGATGTATGCCAGATAGGGACAAGCTATGCAGAACGAGCCATTTTTAAACTAAAGAAACAACCTTTGGTCATTCCGCTTACGCCACGTAGCCTGAATGATGTGTATGATAATGCCATTACTATAGCGAAGGCATTGGGTAAAGAAGAAGCTGCTTATAATGTACTCGCCTCTTTAAAGAAACGTACGGGTAGTATACTAGATACTTTACGTAAGAACAATGCTCCCTTGAAACGGGTAATGGTAATGGAGTGGATAGAGCCTATCTATAATTGTGGCCATTGGATCCCTTACCAGGTATCTCAGGCAGGTGGAGTTGATATGCTTTCGAATCCGGGCGGGTATTCTATAGTTACACCATGGGACAGAGTTAGGCAGTATAATCCTGAAGTATTGGTTATTGCGCCATGCGGTTTTGATATTCATAGAGCAGGTAAAGAAATTGACAAACTCGAGAAACAGGAAGGCTGGAATGAATTGGCTGCTGTAAAGAATAATTCTGTCTTTCTAGCCGATGCCGATCTGTTCACCTGTCCAAGCCTGCATTTAGTAGATGGAATTGAATTACTGGCTCATTTATTTCACCCTGCATTATTTGCCCCGCAAGAACAATTCAGAGATAGATGCAAGCAATTGTATACAGGAAAGAATTGCTCGAAATGCGGAAAGGGTTTTACCTGCAGTTCGGCTAATTGCTGGTGTAGCGAAATGCCACAGGTTATGCCAATGAATCCTGAACAGGGATGCCTTTGCCCTGATTGCCTCAAAGAGGCAATTGATAAAAAACTTGCCAAGGCTGATTTATAGCAAATAGGTCCTTAATTACTATAGCTTCTTTATATTTGCCGAAACGTTACAATAATGATAGTCGTTACTGGTGCTGCAGGTTTTATTGGAAGTTGTTTAGTTCGTAAACTGAACGATGAACGTTTCTTTGACATCGTTGTTGTAGATGACTTTTCGAATAAAACCAAGGCTAATAACCTGGAAGGGAAAAAGTTTGTACAGCAAGTGCATCGGGATGAGTTGGCTAACTGGCTTAAACAGAACCATCGTTTTGTGCAATTTGTATTTCACATAGGCGCACGTACCGATACTACTGAGATGAGTGTTGAGATATTCAATAAGCTCAATCTTAATTATACAAAGGAAGTTTGGAAATTATGTGCTGAATTTGGCCTGCCATTGGTGTATGCATCATCTGCTGCTACATATGGTAGTGGTGAACACGGCTATGATGATGACATTACCAAGATAGATAAGTTGAAACCATTGAACCCTTATGGTGATTCTAAGAATGAGTTTGATAAATGGGCATTAAAGGAGAAAACTGCTCCGTATTTCTGGGCAGGGCTTAAGTTCTTTAATGTTTATGGTCCCAATGAATACCACAAGGCAAGAATGGCATCGGTTATATTTCACGCATATAACCAAATAAAGAGTGGAGGAGAAGTAAAACTATTCCGTTCACATAGGCCCGATTACAAGGATGGCGAGCAAATGCGTGATTTTGTCTACGTAAAAGATGTGGTTGATATATGCTATTTCTTACTGCACCACAGGCGCGATTCAGATATATATAACCTGGGTTCCGGTAAGGCACGTACTTTCCTTGACCTTGTGAAGAATATTTTTTACGCACTCGATAAAGAACCTCAGATCAAGTTTATTGATACGCCTATAGATATTCGTGATAAATACCAGTACTTCACAGAGGCTAACATGAATAAGATTCGTTCTGTTGGTTATGATCAACCTTTTCAAACCCTTGAACAGGGAGTGAATGATTATGTAAAGAATTACCTGATCCCAGGAAGGTATTACTAATTACTGAACTTTCTTTTTCAAGGCAATCAATTCCGCCTTTATTTTCTCCAGTGACTTAAAGAGGGCCTCTTTATCGTTCGCTTCTTTACGGTTGTCTTTTTCTTTCAGGTGCTTTTTGGCACCCTCTAAGGTAAAGCCCTGAATTTTTATAAGGTCATGTAGTATGCGAAGCTTTGAAATATCCTGTTGTGTAAATTGGCGATTACCACGGGTATCTTTTGAGAATTGAAGTAATGAAGTAAACTCTTTCTCCCAGAAACGAATAAGCGAAGCATTAACATTAAACATCTCAGCTACCTCCCCAATGGAGTAAAATAATTTCGATGTTTCCTGTTCCTTATATGGCATTAGCGGGCACCTTGTTTAAACTTACTTATAAAATTCTTCGTGAATTCTGATAGTACAAGCTTACCACTCATTTCAGCACGTTCACTAAGTAACGTATCCCAGTCTTCAGTTCCTTTCCAGAATACTTTCTTAAGCATGGCCATAGCTTCAGGGTTGCTTTGAGCAAGCTTTCCTGCTAATTCATCAACAGCTTTATCTAATTCTACAATGGTTGGGTAAGTGTTTACGTACATCCCTTTTTCCCTAGCCCATTCAGCATCCATCCATTCACTTGCATTTATAGACATGGATGAAAAAGCCGATGTGCCAATTTTTCTTTCCACGGCAGGGCCAACAACAAACGGACCAATGCCCACATTCAATTCGCTAAGTTTTACGGAAGCAGCTTCAGTGGCCAATGTGTAATCGGCTGCCGATGCAAGTCCAACGCCGCCACCAACTGCCTTGCCCTGCACACGTGCTATAACAAACTTTGGCGCTTTGCGCATGGCATTTATAACGGCAGCAAAGCCTGAAAAGAATTTTTTACCCGTTGCAAGGTCAGCAATTGAAATTAATTCATCAAAAGAAGCGCCGGCACAAAATGTTTTTTCGCCTTCACTTTTTAAAATAATAACCTTGGCATCTTTATTATTACCCGTTTTTTCAATCTCTGCTGCCAGGCTCATTAATAGTGTACCCGGTAGCGAGTTGCTTTGTGGGTGCATGAATTGAACCGTGGCTATACCATTACTTATTGTGGTTTCTACTTTTCCTTCACTCATATTGTTAAACTGTTGGTGCAGATTTTGTCTGTATGCTATCATCCGTTACTTCACCCTTTTCGCAGCGTAATGTACGTGCCGGAAAACGTTGGGTAAGCAATATATTATGGGTTGCTACTATAATAGAACGCCCCGTTTTACTTATGTCAATTAATAAACGCATAATATCTTCAGAGGTATCGGGGTCAAGGTTACCTGTAGGTTCATCGGCTAATATAATTTCAGGATCGTTAAGTAGTGCACGCGCAATTGCAACTCTTTGCTGCTCTCCGCCTGATAGTTCATGTGGCATTTTAAAGCCCTTGGTTTGTAAGCCTACTTTATCAAGCACATCGTTTACCCTTTCTGTCATCTTATCTTTATCGGTCCAGCCTGTTGCACCCAATACAAATAACAGGTTGTCTTTAACGGTGCGGTCCATAAGCAATTGAAAATCCTGGAAAATAATCCCCAGTTTTCTGCGTAGTGCAGGTATCTGTTTCTTTTTAAGTGCCTTCAGGTCAAATTCAGCTATACGGCCTTCACCATCGGTGAGTGGAAGTTCGGCATAAAGGGTTTCAAGTAAACTACTTTTGCCGCTACCTGTTTTACCCATCATATAAAGGAATTCACCCTTCTTTACTTCAAAATTAACACGACTTAGTATCAGTGCGTTATCCTGAAATATGGAAACATCTTTTAAACTTATGGTCACATCTAAATGCATAGCAGTAAATTAATTACGATAAACAATTTTACGAAAAATAGTAGCAGGAAAAAGGGTGATCAGAACATCTTTTTTAACACTCTGAGGGAATGTGTATATCGTTTCTGTGTTTCACTGTAAATTCCAAGGTGATCAAACTTGTCTACATGCACTTTGCCGGAAGCATGTATTATCTGCCCTTTGTCGAACACAATACCTACGTGGGTTATGTTACCTTCTTCATTGTCAAAGAAGGCTAAGTCACCCGATTCCGCCTCTTCAGGAAAGCTTAGAGCAGTGCCTTGTTCAACTTGTTGTGATGCATCTCTTTTCAGGGCAAATCCATTTATCCTATAAACCAGTTGGGTAAAACCCGAACAATCTATACCAAGCGGGGTACGACCTCCCCATAGATAAGGCGAATTGAGGAAAGTAAATGCATCTTCAACCAGTTTGCTACGTTTTATTTTGCCGGAGGGGC
>JABCZY010000076.1 GCA_013289395.1 Bacteroidota bacterium | reverse complement strand
ACAGAAGGCGTTCCGCAATTGTCGTTTACTGTAACAGTGTATTGTGTTGTTGCTGTTGGAGTAACAACAGGGCTCTGGCATACAGTACAACTCAGGCCCGTTGGCGGAGACCATGTATATGTATAGGTTCCATCTCCTCCACTTGCAGTTGCTCCTATAGTTACATTACCACCTGGGCAAATGGCTTCATTAGGTGTTACTTTTACAGTCAACTTAGGATTAAGCGATACCACTACTTTTACTGGGTTCCCTAGACAGCCATTAACATCAGTGGGAGTTATTACATATGTAGTAGTATTAACAGGCTTTACAGTTACAGTGGCTCCCGTTAATCCGCCCGGTGCCCAGCTATATGTATATGGACCGGTTCCTCCTGTTGCACTAACAGTCAGCGTAGCTGAATCGCCTATGCAAATAGTTTGAGGAGCTGGCGGTGTGGCCACTACCAAAGTCGGTTGTGTTATTGTTACTGTATCAGTTGCAGGGCATTTTGCTACAGATCCATCCAACATGGTTACTGTATAAGTTCCTGCTGTCAGACTGGTTGCTGTGGCGGTAGTCTGCCCTCCAGGTGACCATGTGTAGGTATATGGCAAGGTTCCCCCGCTGCCTGTGGCGGTTGCTGTTCCGTTACCACCTCCGTTACAAGTTACATTGGTATGTGCTGTTATTTTTACTGTATCGCCTGCAGTGTTAGGAACTGTAGTTTTAGTAGTATCAGTACATTTATTGGCATCGGTTATAATAACTGTATAGGTTGCGGCAGCAACATTAGTAATACAAGAACTTGTTACACCATTGTTCCATGCATAGGTATAAGGTGCAGTACCGCCTGAAGAAACCGAGATGCAATCACTTCCATCAGATTGGTTGCATTGCGCAGAAACAGGTGTGGCTGATGCCACTATGGCAGCAGGCTGACCAACTATTAAACCGGTAGTATCTTTTTTGCATTTATTAGCATCAGTTACTACAAGGGAATATGTTGCAGCACATGCATTTAACTGGCTTGCCGATGTTATAGCATTGCTCCATAAGTAAGTATATGGGCTGGTTCCACCGGATGGAATACTAATAAGCTGGCCATTGCATAGGCCATTACAGGTTGCTGCTAAAGCAGTTGTTTTTACTTGCAATGCTGTAGGTTCAGTTATTGTGACATTGCTGGTAGAAACACAACCATTCGCATCCTTTACCGTAACAGTATAGCTGCCTGCTTTTAACCCTATGGCTATTGCTGTAGTTTGCCCGTTGTTCCATGTATAGGTATATGGAGTAGCACCATTGGCACCTGAAGCAGTCGCTGTTCCATTGCTATCACCAAAGCAACTATCATTGCTTGATGGTTTTATACTTGAAGTTATGGCGCCAGTACTCGGAACAGTAATACAAGCACTGTCTTTACAGCCACCTGCATCAACTATCTTAACACAATATGAACCTGCGCCTATGTTAGTAATATTGGATGTAGTTGCACCATTATTCCATTTGTAAGTATAGGGTGCAGTTCCCGATGTCATTACTACGCCTGCACTGCCATTGTTTGCTGTACAAGCCGAAGCTGTTGAATCACGGGTTAAGGTTAGTGTACTACCTCCATTAACTATAACTGCCGTAGCCGTATCAGAATAACCGGGGCAAGTTCCTTTTGCTATAACAGTATATGTACCTGCCGTAAGGTTTGCAGCGGTTTGAGTTGTTTGCCCGCCGGGAGACCAGGAATATGTATAGGGTGCTGAACAAAATGTTGGTAAGGCGGTGGCAGTTCCAGCCGAACCACAACCTTCAGGTGTAACAGTGGTTGTTATAGCAACACATTTAGGCAAGGGAACTTCTGCCACAAAAGACGTTGCTCCTGTAGCACCTTTTGCTCCACATGCATATATTTCACCATTTGAACCAAGAGCGAGATCAAATACCACGCCGGGTATACCAGATCCTGTCAGTGTCGCCAGTTGATTTAAATTCATATCATATTGAACGATGCCTTTGTTAGTACCTACGTATACGTTCCCACATTTATCAGTTACTATACCACCATTAACGAGGGGAGGACCACCAAATCCACTGCTGGGTAAAGGTGTGTTACTTCCACCAGGAATGGTAACTCTTTTCACTAAAACACCAGTAGTTAAACTACGTTGATCGAGATTCAGGCCATCAGTAGTATACAAATACTTACACGATGCACCTAAAGAATTAGCACCGATAGATCCTGGTTCTTTCATATCAGCATCGACATACGAATAACCTGTTTTTACTACGAATACATTTGTAAAAGTTGCCGGATTAACACATATCACATAATTATTAGGACCAGTAGAAGCTCCATTCTGAGAATTATTGACATCGATATTACTATCAGATACAAGATGATATAACATACCGTTAGGGGCAAATATTGAAGATGTTATTTCGCCATAATTAATATTATTATTAAGTGTACCTTCAGCACCGGTAGCTATGTTAACGGTCTCATATACTGCGCTATTAAAATTGAGTGAAAATGAGCTTGTGTTGCCCGGAGGGTTTGTTCCTCCTCCTGATTGTATCAACATACTTTGATCACAGGTAAAAGCCAATGTCCAGGTTTCCCAAATAGTAGTAGTGCCGGTAGAACCTCCAGCGGTTCCCCATAATAATGTATTTCCGGCCGAGTTTATTTTTATTGTATTGTAACTGGCGGCAAATGTAGCACCAAGGCCAATCGTTGTATATATATTACCCGCAGCATCAGCCTGTACATCACCTTCAGAACCCTGGTAGCTTGCCTGAGTACTTAAATTAAATTGCCATTGCAATGTTCCGGCTGCATTGTATTTATTTAGCAGATCTGTTCCCGTACCGGTATTACAACCATATATCAACACATTGTTCGTACCATCAACTGCAATATCATCAGGGGTTGCACTAAAGCCTGGAATTGGAGAGCCCACAGTCCAGGGATCAATAACAGTGGTTTCAGAAATTGTATTTTGGGCACCTGAAACATCAAAACCTACCGTATTCTCCTTAGTATGAAACGATGAGGCAATTCTTTTACCGGCACTTGTTTCTGCTATATATGTATCCGGAGCATGATCTGTTATCTTTCCTTCTGCAGAGGATAGGATAATATTTCCCGAAGCATCTTTATTTATACTGGCACCTGAATAACTCATTTGTATCATCGATACATCTGCGCCCGGGTGCAATATATATGAATATTTTATCCCTTCAGTAGGATGAATGGTGTATTCAATATCAATATTTGGGTATACATTTTTATAGAGCAGTTTTTTATACCCTTTTACATTTCCGAATATTTTGTCTTTATCAAGGTCTGGCCTGTAGTAATTGAAATAGAAGCTAGTAGGTTCTTCAGAAGATAACTGAACGGCTTCGTTTTCGCCATTCCAGTTCATTTTGACTACGGCAGTTTTTGTAATATATTTTGCCTTGTCATCATCTTCCTTTGCTAAAAGTCGATTCTGTTTTGCATAAGCTTCCCATTCTTCTTCTGATACTTTTTCCTTCCTGAAAACCTTGTATATTAATCCATGGGTTGTAAAGTAAACATACATGGAAGGTTCATCTTCACGAAACAGAATGTCCTTACCCTCTACCCCATCTATATTATCGTCAAACTGGCCAACATTCTCAACAAAAGCATTACTTCTGTTCAAATCTACATTAGTCGTCCAGTTTAAGCTGCTATTAACTCCCGTTTCAGTTTTAACTGTTCCTGACGTAGTATGTATAGCGTTTTGTACTGGCTTCCTGTGTTTTGCATAGAGAAAGCCATATATGAAAAACATTGTGAACGCCAGTGATATGTATTTTTTCATACTATTATATATACAACCATCAAATTTAGTAATTATTTAGCAATATCCTCTTTTTCAGACTGATATTCTTCCCCATTCTAAATCGTTGTAATTTATGTGCTCTAATCCACAGTGACTTATACCCTATTCTCACACCTCTTTTATTGTTTTAGTTGTTAATATGTTTTTACGATATTTGCACACTTAATAAAAATACCCATGACAGAGAACAGGCAGATTATATTTTCGATGGTGAACGTGAGCAAGATATTACCCACCGGAAAGCAGATATTAAAGAACATATACTTATCATTTTACTATGGCGCTAAAATTGGTGTAATAGGTTTAAACGGCTCGGGTAAGTCAACCCTGATGAAGATAATAGCTGGCATAGAGCAGTCGTATGATGGAAAGGTTCACTTCTCCCCTGGTTATAAGATCGGGTATTTAGAACAAGAACCTACCCTCGATAAAACAAAGACCGTTATTGAAGTTATCCGTGAAGGAGCAGCTGAAGTGACAGCTATATTAAAGGAATACGAAGAGGTTAACAATAAGTTCTCGGAGCCAATGAGCGACGACGAAATGACCAAGCTTATTGAAAGACAATCGAGATTGAATGACCTTATAGAACAACACGACGCATGGAACCTGGATAGTAAACTACAGGTAGCTATGGATGCACTGCGCTGCCCTCCCGGCGATGCCCTTATAGAGCACTTGTCTGGTGGTGAAAAGAGACGTGTTGCTTTATGCAGGTTGTTATTACAAAAGCCTGAAATATTACTGCTCGATGAGCCTACCAACCACCTTGATGCGGAATCGGTTGACTGGCTGGAGCAGCACTTACAGGAGTATGAAGGAACCGTTATTGCCGTAACGCACGATAGGTATTTCCTTGACAATGCTGCCGGCTGGATATTAGAGCTTGACCGTGGTGAGGGCATACCTTATAAGGGTAACTACTCTGCTTGGTTAGAACAGAAGAGCAAGCGTTTGGCACAGGAAGAAAAATCAGAATCGAAGCGCCAGAAGATGCTCAATAAAGAGTTAGAGTGGATACGTATGGGCACTAAAGGCCGTCGTGCTAAAGGTAAAGCCCGTTTGGACAACTACGACAAAATGATGGGCGAAGATGTAAAAGCAAAAGAAGACAAGCTCGAAATATTTATACCTAACGGTCCACGCCTTGGTAACGAGGTTATTGAAGCTATTGATGTATCGAAGGTGTATGGCGACAGAACCTTATACCAGCACCTTAACTTTAAACTGCCTCCTGCCGGTATTGTGGGTATTATTGGGCCTAATGGTGCAGGTAAAACCACTTTGTTCCGCATGATCATGAACCAGGAAAAACCTACATCGGGTGAATTTAAGGTTGGGCAAACTGTTAAGATAGGATACATTGACCAGGAGCACGCTGCCATTGACCCTAATAAAACGGTGTATGATGTGCTTTCGGATGGTAACGATAACATTATATTAGGTGGGCAAACCATTAACTCACGCGCATATATAGGTAGGTTTAACTTTACCGGTAACGACCAGGGCAAAAAGTGCGGCATACTTTCGGGTGGAGAGCGCAACAGGTTGCAACTGGCGTTAACATTAAAGACGGAAGCCAACGTTTTACTGCTCGACGAGCCTACCAACGACATTGACGTAAATACCTTACGTGCATTGGAAGATGCACTTGAAGACTTTGCCGGTTGCGTGGTTGTAATATCGCACGATCGCTGGTTCCTTGACAGGGTTTGTACACACATACTTGCTTTTGAAGGTAATGAACAGGTGTATTATTTTGAAGGTGGTTATACCGAGTATGAAGAGAACAAGCGCAAGCGCCTTGGTGATGATGCTAACAAGCCTTACCGTCATAAGAAACTGGTGATTTAATTCAATAGAACGCAGATGCCGCTGATATATATGATTAAAACAGATAATATCAGTAAGTCTCTTAAGTCATCTGCGTTCCATCATATTTATAATCAACCAATAACAGAGGATATCTTAAGCAATCTGTGGCATCCGCGTTCTATTTGTATTTACTATGAAGCAATTTAAATTCAAAGCCCGTATAAACAAGCCCGAAGGCGTTGGTACCTGGCACTATGCCAATGTACCTATTGACGTGGAAAAGGAGTTCGGCACAAAAGGACAGGTAAAAGTAAAAGCTACCCTTAACGGAAAAGTGTTCTATAATTCGCTTATGCCTCATGCTAACGGAAAGCACTTTATTGTATTGAAAGATCAGATCCGAAACCAGGCGGGTGTAAGGATTGGCGACACCGTAAACATAACTATTGAAGCCGATGTACGTGCCAGATCTGTTGAGTTACCCGAAGATTTTGAAATGGCCCTGATAAATAACAAAATAGCTCGCGAGTTCTTTAGTTCTCTGGCAAACACCTACCAGCAAAAGTATGTCGACTGGCTTGCCACTGCCCAAAAAGAGGGCCCCCGCATAGAGCGAATTGCTAAGGCAATCGCGAAACTTGAGCTACGCGAGAAGTTAGATTAATCTAAATAATTTATGAAAAACAGAACTCCATTACCAAAAGTAACACCTGAAAAAAAGGCTTTTCAACCAAAAAAACCTTTACAACCAAAACCTGATAATACCATTAAGAACGTTTTATTTAAAGGAAAAGCTTTTGATTTTAAGGCAAGTACTCTGGAAAGCAAAGAGGAAACTTTCAATAAACAAATTTCATTTTCAAATCCGGATAAAAAGGAAACGTATCTCTATATCCATAGGTTTCTCTGGAGGGCAGATACACAATTGATCAATGCAGCAATTTCCATATCAGTATCTCCTAAAGAAGGTAAGGCTAAAACAATCTATCAGTCAAATAACATTTCACAATCAACCAGCAAGGGAATGCGCAAAGTAAATATGTCGTATGTAATACCAGAGGGCGCTGAGATTAAAGTAGCCTTTGAATGTATGGGATACGATGCCCGGCACCCAAAGTATTCTCTTGAGTATAAGTGGCTCGATCCTTCGTCTGGAAAGAGACCCAAAGTGGAGAAAAAATAACGTCATACTGAGCTTGTCGAAGTATCTTCCTTTTTATTCGTAATTCCTAATTTTTAATTCTTAATTATTCTGGGCGTTCCCCTATCGGGTCGGGCTATACGCTGCAAGTCCTCGTTCCTGCGGGCTTTCCGCTGCTATCCCTAACGCAAACTCCGCTCGTTCGTCATTGCGAGGTACGAAGCAACCGCGTAGCGCTCACGAATTCATTAATTA
>JABCZY010000075.1 GCA_013289395.1 Bacteroidota bacterium | reverse complement strand
TGTACACATTGCACCTGCAGCAGGCCCGGGAGCTGCAACAATGGGTAATGGCGCAATTCAGGTATATCGCCCTGCTGTAGGCCCAGGTGCCGGACAAGGACAAAACAGGCCTGTTCCACAAAGGGTTTCTCAAATGAGTGAAGTTCAGCCTGTAGCACAACGTACTACTACTATCAGGCCTGAACCGCAACGTATAGCACCTCAACCAGTGCAACAGCAGCAGCCTCAACAAAGGATACAACCTGTTCAACAACAGCCTGCTCCACAACAAAGAATAGAGCCTGTTCAACAACAGCAACAACCGGTGCAACAACAAAGAATAGAACCGGTACAGCAACAACCTGTTCAACAGAGAACTGAACCGGTACAGCAACAGCAACCTGTTCAACAAAGAACTGAGCCTGCTCCACAACAACGAGTAGAACCTGTACAACAACAACCAGCTCAACAAAGAGTAGAGCCTGTACAACAACAGCCTGCTCAGCAAAAAGCACAACCGGTGCAACAGCAACCGGCCCAACAGCAACAACCGGCTCCGCAAAGAACCTCAACTCCTGCACAACAGGCAAAGCCTCAAAAGCAACAACCTGTTAAGTCTAACAAAGGTGCAGCACCACAACCTGTTAAGAAAGACAGCGAAAAAAAGTAATTAAGTAATAATAAAAAGCCCCGAAACTTTCAAGTAAGTTTCGGGGCTTTTTGTTTAGCTGATCGGCAGATTACAGATTCTTCTTCTCCTCTTTCTTCGATTTTTTATCTCCCTTCTTATCCTTGTCATCATCTTTTCCATCTTCTTTCTTATGGCCACCTTTAGTTAGTTTCTTGTACTTTTTCTTTTTAAACTCCGCTGCTCTTTTATCATTTTCTTTTTCTGACTCTTTTAGTGCATCATTGTTCTTGGCACCACCTTTATCTTTGGGTACTTTATTATCAACTTTCACATCGTCATGTTTCGAATTGTCCTGGGCAAATAATGCCATAGGTAACACCAACACGCCAGTTATTAATAAAAACTTCTTCATTTTCATATTTCACAAATTTACGAAACTAATTGCAAGCAAAAACAATGCATCCAACAATGCTAATTGGGGTCATTAAATTGATTTTCACAAAAAATATTGCGTTATTTTAATTTTTATGGTAACTTAGCATAATGAAGGTTATCCGTACGCAAACAAGTGAAATGTTCCTAGACGAACATGGGATACTGCACAAAACAGTAATAGAAGATTGCCACGTTGACTTACAGAGTCTTAAAGAATCTGATAAGATAACCAGAGAATTAACCAAGGGCAAAAAGGTACTTATGTTGTATGATGCGCGTAATCACTTTACGCTTACAGAAGATGCCATGGAACATGCCCAAAAAGACATATTCAGTAAACAGCGTATTGCCACCGCAATTGTGTCAACCAAAGCGGCGATTAAAATAACTGTTGACTACATGAATAATATTATGAAATCCCCTGTTCCTATTAAAATATTCACTACCAAAAAAGAAGCTTTAAAGTGGCTGCTTACTTTTAAAGATAAAGACAGCAAGAAAAAGGCTATACACAAAGCAAAAGCATGACCCGATAATAAAAGGGTTTATTTTTCTCAATAGCATTTTTAAGCCATTGATTTTCAATTACAAAATTTTTTACTTGAAAATGAAGCACTTAAGCGATCACATCAAATCAAATGCACTAATTAATCTAACCCGTTTTAGATAAATTATTACTTTTGTTCCGCTTATGAATAAAATACGTACAAATACGGACGAAATATCAATCGACGAACACGGAATAATCCACAAAAAAGTACTAGAAGGTGCCCATATTGACCTTACAGAATTAAAAGAAACGGAAGAAATTTGCGAAAAACTAAGCAAACAGGATAAGTTTTTAATAATGGTAGATGCAACTGCAGTTCATACCATGACACCTGAAGCAGTTAAATTACTGAAAGAGCATATTGACACCAAGCGCATTGCTGCAGCTATAATATCTAACCGGTTAGGCATGCGTATAATGATCGACTACTTTACCAATGTGGAGAAATCTGCTACTCCCATCAAAATATTCCAGGCCCAGGATGAAGCACTTGAATGGCTATTGAAGTTCAAAAAGAACTAAAAAATAACCCCTAAGCAAGTTTACACTCACTTAAGGGTTTTATAATTAAAGGCTTTACTTACTTAGCAGCCTTGTCTTTCTTAGCTGATGTGCCTTTTTTGCTTCCGCTCTTTGGAGCAGTTGTGCTCTTGGTATCAGCTGGCTTAGCTGTTGTACCTGCATCAGTCTTGTTTTCCTTGTAGCGCTTATCAGGTGTACCATCTTTCTTTAAATGTTGGCCCGAAGCAGCAGGAGCTTTCTTATCTGTTTGAGTTGTTGAAGAACTCTTTTTTGCTGGAGCAGCAGCTTTATCTTGTGCATTAACAACTCCGGCACCTAAGCCCATCATCAGTAAACCGATGAAAGCAATCTTGATCTTTTTCATTTTATTTAGCAGTATTGGTTATTTTATGGAACAAAGGTAATAGTAAAAGATGAAGAAAAAATGAACTATTTAGCTAATGCGGAGTACTATAAATAATAAACCTTCCGGTTGCCTGCTTTTCGCCACCAGGCGTTTCTATTTTGTATACATAAATTCCTGCTGAGCTCCCTTCTATATTCACTTCATCTATAGTATTATTCAAGTTGAACCTGCTAATCTCCTGGCCAAGTATGTTATAAATAACTATTCTTGAATTATTCATTGTTTTGGGAACACCAATTTTGAATACACCATTATTGGGGTTTGGGTAAATTGTAACGGCTTCAAAATTCTTTACCTCAGCTACTGAATTTGAATTGTATTTGGCAATATAGTTACCGGGGCTCGTAAAGCCACCGCCCACATATAATTCACCATTAAATGGCACCATACAAAACACTTCGTTATTTACGCCTTTACCCAACGATGACCACGATGTATCATTCCAACATGCAATATTATCTACATGAATAGTTCCAGCAGAATCAAAATAACCACCTGCATAAAGTTTACCATTATATTCAGCGAGTGCATTTACTGTTCCGTTAATATTACCTCCTACCGATGAAAAACCACTCCCATTATAAACAACTATATTATGAATTACATGCCCATTAACTGTATCGAAGGTTCCTCCGATATATAAATTACTATCGTGGACCGCCAAACTGTACAAATCTGGCATGCCTGCACTGCTGTAAAAAGCACCGACCAGAACTGGTGTAAAAGATGTTCCTGATAATTTTATTTTATACAGTAACCCTTCATAAGTGCCACCATAAGATACACCACCTATTCTTTTATACCCATAACCTGCAGCATATAATTTATTTCTGTATAAAATGAACTTGTTTATTTGCATGGAAATAAATCCGGATAAAGGGAACCCATTTGATCCATTAAATCTCCATATATCAGAATAACTTGAAGAATACAAATAATTGTTAGCTGTGTCTAATGCGGTTACCGGATTAAATTTACCCCATGGAATCCAATTTGAGCCATTCCATTCTGCAAAGCTACTTGCAGAAATACCACCAGCCTCACTAAAATAACCACCGGCATAAAGATTCTTTTTATAGACACACAAAGAATACACATCTCCGTTAATACCGCTACTCAAACTGCTCCAATTTGTTCCATTCCATTGGGCAATATGTGAACCCGGACCAATGAATGTACCCCCTGCATATAACATTGAATCATTAGCATACATGGCATTAACATAACCACCATACATACCACCACCAACATTAGACCAAGTTTGTGCAGTGCATTGCACTGATACTATAAGAAAGCATATTGCAACCCTTATAAAATTCATGTATTCGCCCGATTCATTGTAGTTATTTGGCTTGCATTTTTAAAGCATATTGGTAAATGTACAAATTATAAAATTAAGTGCATTTTTAATTGATTTTAATTAAGTTTGTATCAACACATCCACTATGAAGAATGTATTTCTTTTTATTTGCCTGTTTTTTTCATCGCATCTATTTGCGCAGTACGACTGGCAAGCCTTACCCTCTGCCCCCACTACACCATACAGGTTCGACGACATCTATTTTCTTAATCCTAAAATGGGATGGGCTGTGAAACCGATTGGCGGACCTATTGTACTTGGTGAAATATGGGAAACAAGAGACGGGGGAAATAACTGGGTGCGTAATTTCGACAGTTCGCAAACATATTATCGTTGTGTTGGGTTCAAAGATTCACTCAATGGCTGGATTGGTAATTTATGTGACAGTTCCATCTCCAAAGATTCAATTCCACTCTACTCTACTAATGATGGAGGAAAAACATTATTCCCGGTTAACTTCCCAAGTCCCAAACCTAAAGGGATATGTGGTATATCGGTTGTGACCGATTCGGTTGTGTATGCTTACGGAAGATATTACGGACCACCTGTATTGGCTATGACAAAAGATGGTGGCAAAACCTGGACAACAAAAGATATGAGCCCATACGCCTCGGTTGGATTAATTGATGGATGGTTCTGGAACCAGGATACTGGTTTTATTACCGGTCAGGACGGGCTAAATTCTGTAATACTACATACATTAGATGGTGGAAGTACCTGGCAAACTGTTTACCACGCCACACGGAATGATACTGATCACGTATGGAAATTATTTTTCCCAAGCAGGGATACTGGTTATGGCTCAATAGAAAATACAGGTACTAGCCTTACAGGGTCCAGATATTTTGTAAAAACAGTTGATGGGGGAAAAACATGGAAAGAGTACCCTTTTATTTCAGGTTACGATGAAGAAGGCATTGGTTTTATAAGCAATAATGTTGGGTGGATAGGTGGTTGGTCAGGCATGTCATACATAACTACCGATGGAGGCAATACATGGAACCTTGATAGTAATTTCGGAGTAATGACAATTGGACAGTTTAGCCCCGCTCCATATATAAACAGGTTTCGCAGGTTTAGTGATACATTAATGTATGCCGGAGGCAATACAGTTTACAAACTTAATACCAAGCTAACCGGGATAAATGAAATAAAAGCCAGGAAAATGTCTATCAGTAATTATCCTAATCCATTCAACAATACAACAACAATATCATACATTTTAGCTCGCCCTTGTACGAATGTTACTTTGGAAGTAAGCGATGCAACCGGCAAGAAAATCTTATTCAAAAATCTTGGGTTTAAAAACGTAGGGCAAAATGTTTACGATTTTAATGATAACCTGCAACCAGGCGTATATTATTATACTATTTCAACCTCAGATATGATAGTGAGCAAGAAAATGGTTGTTGTTAAGTAAACCATTACGCCGCCCTTTCACATTCCATATTTATCCTTCGTGCAATTTCCATTTGCTGTTCCATGCGTTTAATTTCAGTTTTAAAGCGCCTGTCCCAATAGGGCTTGTTATAAAATATATGTGTCTTTTTGTACACAAACCTGGCATTTTTAAATTCTTCATAAGCTACATACAGCCAGTGTAAATAGTCCTCTGCATTGTTCCACATTGTTTATTTTTTAAATCGTTCTTAGTTCTATTTCCACCCTAATCCTCTCCTTTTAAAACTCTTTTATTTATTCAATGCCTGTAACATTGCGTTCGGATACTTCTCGCAAAAATGCTTCCTCACGATCTCTTTCTTTTCTTCAGCTGATGAAGTAACCGGTGTACCTTTTACCTCCACTTTCAAATACTCATATACCTCATCCCATGCCCAGAACACCGGCACTACATTATACTCTTCAATTATTTTAATCAGCCTTCTGTAATAGGCCTCGGGGCTACTTTTAGGCGGATTTTCAATCCGTTTGCGCGACTCATACCTGTTCTTCAGCCCATTCAGTTTATGCATATAGGCACGTATTACACTGCTTATATACATGGGTGATACATTGTTGTAGTGCTCCTGCACTTCAGAGCCCAGTTCACCTGCAGCAACCAATTCAAATGCCTGCGCTACCTGTTTATTGGTAAGTGCGCCATGGTATTTGCGCAGGAACGATATAAGCACTGCTTTTTTATCATCACCCGGTGGACGATCGATACCCACCATAAGGCAACAATAGGCAAGCATCTGCTTTATTTCACTATCGGTGCAATCGTAAACTTTTTTGCCTTCGGTATTCTGTAGCAACGACCTTTCGGTGTTGCTGAATCTCTTCAGTATGCTGCTATCCGCCAGTTGGCGCATCAGCATTTGTGTTATGCCAGCCATTGTTCTGTAAGTGTTTTAGGTTGTTTATATTGAGTAAATTGATTGCGGTGTTTTAGCCAGTTGGTAACTGCCGACCTCCAGTCCTTTATCAGCTCATTCTTATTCGTTTTCCACCCTCTACCTGTATAATAGGTCATGAACTTTAAAGTTTCATATTCGGCTTCAACGGCAGAAAGACCACGCGACATGAAACAGTTTTTTACGTCTTGATTTGTTGGTGCGACCTCCCCACCCTCCAAAGGAGCACTTTCGACAGCAAACAAACTCTCCCCTTCGGAGTGATCAAGAGAGGTCGTTTTCCCCTTTGGCCTTCCACCCTTTTTGCCGTTTCGCTGCTTCGATTCTATAAATCGTTGCCTTTCCTTAATTTCCTTTTCCAGCCTTTGGTTGAACCAAAGCCCGGCTTCATCGGTTTTAAACTTGGCCTGCAATGGCTTCGATATTTCACCTATAAGTTGCATAACCATATCAGGTGTCATCCGGCCATGTTCGTGCATATAGCATAACAGGGTAATGTATTTACCCCTGTCATCCATAGGCAACGCTAAGGTGCCTACCAGGAAATCCTGTGCGTAAAAAAGGAAAGCAGGTTTCTCAGCCATTTGCCTTTTCAGTTAAGTATTGATGACATATCCTGTATGCCCTGCCTGTAACCCTCATCTTTCCCCTCTTCAAGCCCTTTGGCATAACCCTCGCTGAAACCATCTTTGTAGGCATGCTCTATATCGGCTTCGGCCACCTGTTTTTTCAATACAGGCATCGATGCTTCCCACCATTTCTCTTCTTTGAAAGATTCTTTATCCACCTTGTCAACATGAAAGAAACCTTCAGGAAGCTTTACTTCCATATCACCCTCGCGCCACACTATTAGCCCACTGCGCGTGTCTTTCAATATCTTTTCAGTGTCCCCATCTTCACCAAGTTTATCATCAAAAAAGTTGACAGGGTAATGCCTGAACAGGTATAATGCCAATTGCCTCGATGCTTCTATCGATCTGCATTCAAATCCCGACACCTTATAGGTGCCATCTTTCCGTTTTAAATAAATACTGTAATTCATTTTT
>JABCZY010000074.1 GCA_013289395.1 Bacteroidota bacterium | reverse complement strand
CACTATCAAAGTAATGTTTATGCGGGGCACCTATTTGCCATACGTTTTGTTTGGCTGTATCTAAACTGATAAGTAAGGAGTTATACTTTGAGGTGTCCTTACCATCGAAATGCTGATAGTAACTTTGAGCTGAGGATCTGCCGGCAATAATTGTAATTACAATGAAGGTTAGAATGGTAATTTTTTTCATAGTGATTATATATTTGTACTTCAAAGGTATCAAATCCTTTATAAATAAAACACTAACTGCTAAAGTTTACTTTTTTCTCTACATTTGACGAAATGGAAACCTATATTTCAATTTTAAGGGGTATTAATGTAAGTGGCCATAAGCTGATTAAAATGGTGGACCTTAAAGCATTATATGAGGGTTTGGGTTTTAAAGAAGTAATAACCTATATTCAAAGTGGCAATGTAATTTTTAAAGCAGAGAAAAAAGGCGATTTTGCAGCAATCATTGGAAAGAAAATTCAGGATAAATATAAGTTTGAGGTGCCAATACTTGTAAGAAAGGCAGAAGAAATGCAACATGTATCTGAAATAAATCCTTTTTTGAAAGAGAAAAGAATTGACGAGGAAAAGCTGCATGTTACTTTCCTTGCAGATATACCAAGTAAGCCGAATCTTGATGCTATGAAAAAAATTGACCATTCTCCTGACAGGTATATTATAATTGATAAAGAGGTGTTTTTGTATTGCCCCGGTGGTTATGGGAACACAAAACTTTCAAACACTTTTTTTGAAAACAAGTTAAAAGTACAGGCTACAACACGAAATTGGAAAACAATTAATAAGCTGGTGGAGCTGGCGCAATATAAATAAATATGAATACAACGAATAATACAATACTTATTACGGGTGGAACATCGGGCATTGGGCTTGCATTTGCTGAAGAGTATTTAAAGCGCGGCAATAAGGTAATAATATGTGGACGCAGAGCTGATCGGTTAAAGCATTTAAAGGAAAAGCATCCGGCATTAATAACAAGGGAATGTGATATTGAAGTAGCTGTGCAACGCGAATATCTTCATAACTGGATAGTTGAGAACCATCCTGATACTAATATACTGATGAATAATGCGGGTATTCAACTGTTGGCTGATCTTACTAAGCCGGTAGAACTCGACAGGATATATTCTGAAGTAGAAACAAATTTAATTGCACCAATTCATTTGGCTTCATTATTTGCAAAGCACCTGGCCACTAAAACAGATGCTGCTATTATGAACATATCATCAGGTCTGGCATTTGCTCCTATTGCATTTATGCCAGTGTATTGCGCCACAAAGGCAGCCATACATTCCCTTACCATGTCACTTCGCTATCAACTAAAAGGTACATCGGTAATGGTATTTGAAATTATTCCTCCATCGGTCGATACTGAATTAGGGCACCAAAGAAGGGCTGATAAAACACAAACGCACGGCGGAATACCACTTGCAGAGTTTTTATCTGAAGCAATGGTGGCTATTGAAAATGATACACTGGAAGCGGCAATTGGCCAATCGAAAGGGTTGCGTGCAAAGCGGGATGAAATGTTCGATGTAATGAATAAATAACGGGATATATTTACATGAAGCGGAAAATAATTTCTAAAGTATTAGTTGTAATTGCGGTCTATTCTTTGTTTATGTTGGTTTTTGATGTCCTTCAAAACCCATCAGTCTATAACAATACGTTGGGAAAAATTTCAAGTAACTATCAACGAAACGGAGACCTGAAGCATTATTCAATAGATAAGGTGAATAAACCATTTATAGATATTGCCGAAAACAACGCATATAACTGGGATGCGGTATACTACATGTCAATCCGCGATAAGTTGTATGGCGAGGTAGATCCTCATTATGCCGATAGGTATGCCTTCTACCCATTCTTCCCCATGGTATGGATGGTGTCTGGCATACGTTCACATCACATTATTTTTCTGAACTTTTTGTTCTATGGTATAGCGGTTATTTTATTGTCGCAGATATTTATGAAAGATAAACGGAACGATATTTTCTTTTTTATACTTGCTCTTTTAATTCCTTCGGTTGCTGTATTTTACTTGCCTTATGCCGAATCATTGTTCGTGCTCACTTTTGCTGTTGGCCTTTTTGCTCTGGTAAAGAAAAAATACTGGTTGTACTTTTTAGCAATGGTATGTTTCAGTATGACCCGCCCTGCAGTAGTAATTTTGGTTTTTGCTTTTCTGGGTACTGATATAATGTATCTGTTAAGACATAGAAACATTAAACATTTTTTCAAGCAAAGCACATTAACAATTGCACCGGTAATTATGGGCTGGGGCATTGTTACAGTTATTCAATATATGTATAGCGGTTCATGGACTTCGTATTTTGATACCTGGATTTTATGGCCAACTGAATCGGGACTGTTTAACAAAATAACGGATTGGTCAACAGAAGGTTTTGGTATGAATAGTTTTTCAATTTTCTTTTTAACCCTACCAGCAGTAATCTATTCGATAGTTTGGGGTATACGATCATTGCTGAAAAGCGGTAAGCGTGAAACCGTTTCGTTATTTAGCGGCAACGAAACATATATAAAGGAGTATATGTTTAACCTGTCGCTTCTTTTTATAGTGGGTGTATTGGGTTATTTTATTTGCACCAGTGGTAATGTGATAAACGGGTTCTTCCGGTATACCATGGCCATTCCATTCTTTTATATTGTATTGTTTCAATTGCCTGAAAAACTGGAAAAAGTTGGCGTTATTTATAAACTGATTGCACTTGCATTATCTGCTTCCGCATTGGCCTGGTTTATGTTAAATGTACATTATGCGGGTAATATTTTCAGGTTCGAATATGTTGGGTTATATCTTTTCATTTTCATAACCCCTTTTATTGTATTTGAGAAATATCTGTCTGACAGAGCTAAAATGATAGTATTGTTAGTATATATATTACCTGCTATAGTTTGGCAGACATATCTGTTCAATATGTATCTTAGCGACGCATGGATATTCACCTGAAAAGCATTAAAAGGATATGAAAAAAGTAATGTTAGCCTGTCTTATTGTACTAACTGCCTGTAGCAAACCGCAACAAAAAGGGCTTGTGTATTTTAACGACTTTGAAACGATGAAAGGCTGGACTCCTGTATGGTTGAGTAAAAAAATAGTTCATTCCGGTACATTTTCAAACCAGGTCGATTCCACCCATGCATACGGTGAATCGTTTAAACAGCTATTCAGAGAAATATCAGATAACAAGGTTGTAAAAGTTAAGGCATCATTCTGGATCTATGTGACTCCACAAGCGCAAGGTAAGCTGGTGGTCGAGGTTAAAAGACCGGATGACTCATTTGCATTTTGGACATGTAAGGAATTTATAGAAATTGCTCCGAAGCTTGGGCAATGGCAACAGGCTAAAGCAGAGTTTACTTTCCCTGATTCAGTAATAAGATCGGCCAATACTATTGCTATATATCCGTGGAATACCAGCAAGGGAACATTTTATGTCGACGATATCAGGCTGGAGTTCGTGCTCGGTTATTAATACAGAATAAATGGAAAACACACCAGAATATAATGGGCGTTCAGGTAGAGCACTGACCGGAGCAGTTATATTGGTATGGGGTGTGCTTTTACTATTACAGCGTACTGGTTTTCCTATACCCGGTTGGTTATTTACCTTTCCAATGCTACTTATTGTTATAGGCCTAGTAATTGGTATTAGGCGAGGCTTTAAAGGCACTGCACCCTTTGTGTTAATTGGAATTGGTGGTTATTTGTTGGCGAGGCATCAGGGTTGGATCAGTTTTTCAATTGGTCATTATTTCTGGCCTGTTTTGTTTATTGTTGCGGGATTGGTTATAATTCTCCGGCCAAGGCGTAATTTATTTAATGGCGGATATATGGCTAATGATGCCGATGGTAATAACGTGTTCGATTCAGTAGCTGTTTTCTGGGGGGCGAAGCGAACTATACTTTCTAAGGCATTTTCCAAGGGCGATATTGTAAACATTTTTGGTGGTACTGAAATTAATTTTGTACAGGCCGACATAAGTGGTACAGCAGTAGTTGATGTGGTTTGTGTTTTTGGTGGTGTGAAACTTATTGTGCCGAAAGACTGGGATGTACGGGTAAACGTGGTTCACATCTTCGCCGGTACAGATGATAAGCGCAACCTGCATATAGCTTCTGAATCTAAAAAGGTATTACTTGTTAATGGTACCGCCATTTTTGGTGGTATAGATATAATCAGCTATTAAATAAAAAAGCCCCGCATCGCAGGGCTTTTTTTATGTATCAAAACCATTATTATTTCTTAGTCTCCTTTTTTACAACCACAGTATCTTTCATATCGCAGTGTCCGCCACCCATCATCGGGCAACTTGAGCTCATGCCTTCATGGCATTCTGAACCCTTGTCTTCTTTGCAGCTTCCGCCACCCATATTGCAATTGTCATTGCCCATATTACAGCTTCCGCCCATACCACAATTACCACTGTGCATCATACAGCCTCCATCGCCGCGCATCATACCCATACCATGTTGGCAGTGCATCATATTGCCGCAGCCTTGCATTTCATCACAATCGTTATCCATCATTCTGCATTCACGCATCATCATGCGGTGTTCGTGTCTGTGGCAACAGTTCATTGCACAATGTAAGCCTGTACCTAAAAGAGATAGGAAGCCCATAACAATAACAAACCACGAAACATATTTGAATAGGTTGCTAAGGTTATCTTTCTGGGTTTGAGCCAGTAATTTCATTCCTGCTACAATTACCAGCAGTCCAAGGGTAAATGCTATTATACACATAGTATTAAATTTTTTGATTTATTCAGTAAAGATATACATAAAATAAGGGATAAAGTAAATTTTACCTTAAGGTACATATATATTACAATAAAAATTCATATCCTTGTGTAATAGGTATAGAGTAAGAATCAAAAACAACCCTGATATATGATTGCTACCGAGACGATAAGCATACAGAAGACTAAGAACAGCCGCCTTTCAGAAGTGGATTTTAATAACCTTTCTTTTGGCAGTATAATATCAGACCACATGCTGGTTTCCGATTATGCTAACGGAGAATGGGGACCATCTAAAATAGTACCATTCGGACATATATCCATATCGCCCACTATGCTTGCCCTGCATTACGGACAGGTGGTATTTGAAGGTATGAAGGCCTTTAAGTTGAAAGATGGAAATATTTCAATTTTCAGGGTGGAAAAGCATTATGACCGGTTTTGTAAGTCAATGGAGCGTATGTGCATTCCACATATGTCGTTTGAGCATTTTGATGAGGCTTTAAAAGCACTTGTTAAGCTTGATGCTGCCTGGGTGCCTGCAAATGAAGGCTGTTCACTTTATCTCAGACCATTTGTATTTGCATCTGAAGAACGTTTTGGTGTAAAGGTTGCTGATGAGTATAAGTTTATCATATTCGGAGGCCCTGTAGGTCCGTACTATTCTGCCCCTTTAAAGGTAAAGGTAGAAGACCGGTATATACGTGCAGCACATGGTGGAACAGGTTTTGCAAAATGTTCCGGTAACTACGGTGGCGCATTCTACCCAACCAGTTTGGCTCGTAAAGAGGGTTTTGACCAGGTTATATGGACAGATGGTTCTCCTGAACTTAACATGGAAGAATCTGGTACCATGAACGTAATGTTCCTACTGAATAATATATTGGTTACTCCTCCTATATCCGATTCTATATTAGATGGCGTTACACGCGATTCATTTATAACCCTGGCTAAGGAAATGGGCTATAAAGTGGAAGAAAGAAAAGTCAGCGCAAAGGAACTGATAGCAGGATTTGAGAACGGTACTTTTAAGGAAGCTTTCGGCACTGGTACGGCGGCTGTTGTTGCTCCTATACAAACCATAAGCATTAAAGGCACCAACTATAAACTGCCTGAAGTAAAGGATGATAATGTATCACTTAAAATTAAGCAGCGTTTACTTGAAATTCGTATGGGCTTAAAGCCTGATACCAATAAGTGGAACACTATAGTTAAACCGTAATTATGGCAATGCTGCTTTCTGTTTTATGAAAGCAATTACTAGAACCATCTGGATACTTTCACTTGTAAGTCTGTTCAACGACATTGCAAGTGAAATGCTATTGCCAATAATGCCTATTTACCTTAAGTCTATTGGGTTTACAGTCGTAATTATCGGTGTGCTGGAAGGGTTGGCGGAAGCTGTATCGAGCCTAAGCAAAGGGTACTTTGGTAAAATATCTGATAAATATGGCCACAGAGCCGCATTTGTAAAATGGGGCTATGCCTTAAGTGCAATTTCAAAACCAATAATGGTACTATTTGTAAATCCGGTATGGGTTTTCTTTTCCCGTACATTGGAAAGGCTAGGTAAAGGAATACGGACTGCCCCACGTGATGCCATATTGGCTGATGAATCAGCCAATAGTGATAGGGGTAGGGTATTTGGGTTCCACCGTTCAATGGATACTGTTGGAGCAGCTATAGGCCCCTCAATTGCCTTATTGTATTTATACTTCCATCACGAGCAATACAAAACACTTTTCTATATATCGTTCTTCCCGGGTATAATAGTTGTTCTGCTGACCTTAGGCTTAAAGGATAAAAATAAAGGTGAGATCAAAACTAAACAGGAACAGAAGAATAGGGTAGGGTTCTTTTCTCAGTTTAAGTATTGGAAAGAAAGCACACCCGCATATAGGGCATTGGTTTCAGGCTTGTTGTTTTTTGCATTATTCAATAGTGCCGACGCCTTTCTGATATTGAAAATGAAGGAATCCGGTATTAATGATACAATGGTTATTATTATTTACATTTTCTATAATCTTGTTTTTGCTCTTACGGCTTTCCCTGTTGGCATTATTGGCGATAAAGTGGGCTTAAAAGCCATGATGATAATAGGGTTGGTAATATTTGGCGCTGTGTATTTTGGTATTGCATTTGCAAATAGTAAAGTTACTTACTTTATTCTTTTTTTCTACTATGGGCTATACTATGCCTGCACCGATGGAATATCGAAAGCATGGATAAGCAAAACCTGCGAAAAGAAAGATACTGCAACAGCCTTGGGCGTTTTTTCAGGCCTGCAAAGTATTTGCACATTTATCGCTAGTAGTTTGGCCGGACTTATCTGGTACAAGTTCGGTTCGGTTTACGTTTTTTGTATTGCCGGTGCTGTAGCCTTTTTAGTTATCGTATATTTACTGTTCAGTAAATTGTTAATTACCAGTAAGCCTTCTCTATGAGTAGACCATTACTCTTTACCTTACTTCTGATAGTGTTGTTTGCAGCGGGCGTGTGGAAAGTGATTGATGCTGGTATGCAATTACCCATCAAGCCAAAAATTGAAAAGGTGCAACCTATTTTGCAAGACCAGAATGTTTCGAAAGTTGCTGTGCCATTAACAGGTATATCGCAAGCCTTAACCCAGTTTAAAGAAAATATAAAGCACCCACTTAGCCTTTTGCTATTGCAGATACTTGTAATTATTGGCGCATCTCGAATATTTAGCGCCTTGCTGTCAATGCTTGGCCAGCAAGCCGTTATTGGTGAAATTATAGCAGGTATTGTACTCGGCCCCTCAGTTTTAAAAGTGTTCTTTCCTCATTTCTTTCACTTTATCTTCCCTGCGGAGTCGCTAAATACATTACTCTTCTTGAGCCAGATCGGCCTTGCGTTCTTTAT
>JABCZY010000073.1 GCA_013289395.1 Bacteroidota bacterium | reverse complement strand
AATTGACGTACAACGCACAGGTCCTTCAACAGGTATGCCTACGCGCACACAGCAATCTGATATTATGGAAGCAGCCTATGCTTCTCATGGAGATACTAAGCACGTGTTATTGTTCCCAAGTACACCTAAGGAATGTTTTGATATGACTGCCGATGCATTTGACCTGGCAGAAGAATTGCAAACACCGGTGATGTTAATGACTGACCTGGACCTTGGAATGAATGATCACGTTTCTCCCCCTTTTGAATGGGATGATAAACGTGTTTATAAACGTGGAAAAGTATTGAATGAACAGGAGTTAGATAAAATTGAAAAGTTCGGACGTTATTTAGATAAAGATGGCGATGGTATTCCTTACCGCACCTTGCCGGGAACACATCCAACCAAAGGTGCTTTTGTAACCCGTGGTACATCACGTGACGAGTATGCTGTTTATACCGAAGACGGAGATGCATATCAACGCAATATGGACAGGCTGATAAAGAAATGGCACACTGCTAAAGATATGGTGCCGGGCCCACAGGTCTACCAAAAGAAAAATGAATCTTCAACCGGGCTTATATTTTTTGGCACTTCTACATACGCAGCAGAGGAGGCTATGGATATTTTGAAAGAAAAGAAAATAAAAGTAGATGCCCTTCGTTTAAAATCTTTCCCATTCAATAAAACAGTTGAAGCATTTGTTAATTCTCACGACAGGGTTTTTGTTATAGAACAAAACCGCGACGCACAACTGAAAAGCTTAATGATGATTGAAATGGGGACTGATCCTAACAAGCTTGTATCGGTTCTTAATTATAATGGAATGCCTATTACAGCTGATAATATTATTACTCAGGTATTAAATGTTCTGTCTCCTTCACCCCAACTAAAAAAGGTAGTTTAATATGTCATACATACGCCCGAAATTTCGTCATCCAGAATTACCTAAAAATAAATTAGGTTATACTATAGATCATTATGAAGGTGCACTTTCAACTCTTTGCGCTGGCTGCGGACACGATTCAATTAGCGCCGGTATTGTACAAGCATGTTATGAGTTGGATATTGAACCACATAAGGTAGCTAAACTTTCAGGTATTGGTTGTTCTTCAAAAACACCCGCATACTTTTTGGTTAATTCACACGGATTTAATTCTGTACATGGCCGTATGCCTTCTGTCGCAACCGGTGCTAACCTTGCTAACCGTGACCTTATCTATTTTGGTGTTTCTGGTGATGGTGATAGTGCCTCAATTGGTATGGGACAATTTGTTCACGTGGTAAGAAGAAACTTGAAAATGGTTTATATAGTAATGAATAATGGTTGCTATGGACTAACTAAAGGACAAGATTCAGCAACTGCAGATGAAGGATCTAAGAACAAAGCAGGCTCTGTAAATCACTTTCAGCCTATTGACCTTGGCAGCCTGGCAATTGAATTAGGTGCAACATTTGTGGCGCAAAGTTTTTCAGGTGATAAAACGCAACTGGTACCCCTTATTAAAGCTGCAATGAAACATAATGGTTTTGCATTCATCAATGTAATCTCACCATGCGTTACCTTTAATAATAATGTAGGCTCAACAAAGTCATACGATTATGTGCGTGAACATGTTGAGGCTACTTCTACTGTAGATTTTGTTCCTGAAATGAAAACCATTACAACCAATTATGCTGAAGGCACATCGAAGGATGTTAAAATGCATGATGGTTCTGTAATTCAGCTTCACAAACTTGCAAAAGAATGGGACCCTCAGGACAGGCTTTCAGCAATTAATGCCGTGCAAAATGCACGAAAAACAGGAGAAATCCTTACGGGCCTTTTATACATAGACGAAGAATCTAAAGACCTGCATAATTTAATGGGGACTACTGAAAAGCCTCTGAATACCTTTGAACAATCTGTACTTTGCCCCGGTTCTGAAAAATTAAAGGATCTGAACGCAGGATTACGGTAATCGGATTTCATTGCCCGCAAAAATCTCCGCTTTCCACAGTTAACTGAGCAGCAAAATTTGCAATAATGCCCTCAACAGGCTTCACCTGTGTTTTTACATCATTCAGGTATATTCTCTTCAAGTCGAGTAGCAAACAAATATTACCCCATTTCAACGGGAATTTTTTTCGCATATCCTCTTTCGTGGCATCAAGTTTTGGTCTGAATGAGTACCAAGCCTTTTCTTGAATTTTCCTTTCAATTACTTTACCAAAAAGCGATGTGGTAATTGCAAGTATTATACTTTGCGATGAAGGCTTCATCGTCACATGCCTGAAGTATAAGGTATCATTATGTACTTCGGGTTTTGCAGTTAGTGTAATATCTCCTGAAACACTAACACTTACTAATAGATGAGCTACCCCGGCAAGGTGCATTTTAATGGTCACCAGGCTATCTTTTATATGAATGAATGGGCTTTCAACATACAAGTCTTTATATGAATCATCACAAGCTTCTCCCTGGCACGGGTAATATTTACCATAATTGGGGGCAAAGTATTGCTGATACAATTGGTTCTGTAGCTCAATAGCCGGAATAAAGACAGGTAATGCAATTACCTGAATTGGCTTATTGGTATCGCCCGATAATGTAACCAGCACACCTTTATTCTCTCCAGTAGTCTGAATTTGTTTAGTACTCTTACATCCCGTAACAAGATATAAGGCAAGTAATAGAACAATAAAACTTCTCATTCTTCTCTAAATCAAAGCAAAAGTAACAAGATAACGAAACCGCACACAGCTTCATATTTTCCAACACTTAATTCATCTATATTCGCAATTATATTCTATGAAAAAAATTATTTATATAGTCCTATTTATTACCAGTTGCATGAGCCTTCATGCAAGTAACTTGGCTGTTAAAGGAGATACTACTGATAATTGGTCAGTAATATATAACGGGAAAGAAATACTTGGATTTAAAATAGATGGTAATATTATGTACATGATTGACAGCATTGCTGATAATGGCCAGATAACAATAGACTACTATACAGAAAAACCATGTGATAAATGCCAGAGTAGGATACAGTTCAGAGATGAGAATGGTAAAATACTTGCTACTGTGCAGAAGGATGGCTTTGGCTCTGGAGAACCTTTCAGGCTGCCTGGAAAACAGTTCAGACAACTTATGCATAACCACAAATTGTACCTTTTTTTTTCAGCAAACCCTGATGGATGGGGAACTTGGATAATGTTAGGTATAGTAAAAACAATGAAATAGGTTATACATTCTATTTCCTTAAGCGACCATAATAAAGCAAGTCTATAAGGGTTCCGTCTCCTTTCTTAAAATCGTTTCTCAAAACTCCTTCAATCACAAATCCGTTCTTTTCTGCCACCCGTTTACTTCCCAAATTATCAGGAGCAACACGCAAAAAAAGTTTATTTATTTTCAACTCGTTAAAGGCATAGCTCACTACCCACTCCAATGCTTTTGACACAACCCCTTTCCCTTCATATTCTTTATCAATATAATAAGCCAATTCTGCCTTAGGTATTCGCCAATCAAGGCTTTTAATAAAAAGCATGCCAATTGGTTTTAAGTCTTTCGGACAAATAATAGCAAAGGAAAAACTTTCCTTTTTTTCTGCTTGCTTTATTTTATCTTGAATATATGCTTTCGTTGAATCAACGTCCTGCATTGCACCAATAGAAATCGGAAAATAATCAATTAACCTTGCTCTATTATTTTGCACCATCTCAAATAACAACTTTGCATCGGTTATTTCAAGTGTACGCACAATAAAATCATTAGCACTCATACTAATTTTTACAATTAAACGTAAATATGATAAAGAAATCGACTCGCAGTTTTTCTTTGTAATTATTCTATTACAACTCTACCACAAGTCACAATGTTTCCCGTTGTATTGAGAATTCTGTAAATATACAAACCACTCTGTTGTGTGGTGTGAACTTGAGTAACATTAGGCTGAATAGAAGTTGCATATACTTTTTGTCCCAACATATTATACAGTTCAAAATACTCTCTTTCTTTTACTCCGTTTAATTCAACAGTAAAATTGCCGTTATTCGGATTAGGATACAATGCAACGCTCGCGGTTGAACTATTTAAAGTGCTTACAACAGTAGGTAGTGACCTTAGTACCGCAATATGATTAACAGGGTACCCATCAGCACTATCAAACTGTCCACCTGCAACCAAAGCCGAATTATACACAGCAAGTGCCAGTACGGTACTATTCATCCCTTCACCAATTGCTGACCAAGTAATACCATTCCAGGCTGCAATATGGCTTGCAGGGCTTCCTCCAGCATTAGTAAACTGACCACCTACATAAAGTGAGCCATTAAACGACACCATAGAAGCAACATTATTATCCGTTCCTTTATCCAGGCTTGACCAACTAAATCCATCCCATTCGGCTATATTATTTGCAGGTTTTCCACCCGCTTTAGTAAAATTACCACCAACATATAAGTTGTTATTAAATACAGCTAATGAACTAACAAAACCATTCACACCAACTCCTAATGCTGACCATTTAGATCCGTTCCATTGGGCAATACCATTGGCTGAAACACCACCTGCACTATCAAAAGATCCGGCAACATACAAACTCGTGCCCCAAACAACCATTGATTGAACATACCCATTAGCGCCCAGACCTAATGTTGACCAATAAATTCCATTCCACATTGCTATATAACCTACAGATTTACCTCCTGCATTCTTGAAACCACCACCAACATATAAGTTCCCTTTATACGAAGCCATTGCGTATACAATTGAATTAGTGCCTGAACCAATTGAATCCCAATCGTTCACGCCTAACGATGCAATATTATTTGCTTGCGTAATTCCTGCTTTAGCAAAAAGTCCACCTGCATATAAATTTGAATTATTAGTGGCTAGTGCCCAAACACCCGCGCCTGAAATTCCACTGCCTGAATTTCTCCAGCTATCACCATTCCATTCAGCAACATGATTCGCCACCGCACCATCTACAGTAGTAAAAGCGCCTCCTACTTCAAGATCATTCCCGAACACGCATAATGAATATATCGCCTTATCCGTTCCACTTCCAATTGAATCCCATGTTTGAGCATTACTAATGTTATTATACAATAACAACCCAATACTTATTAAGAAACTAACATTAACTCTTTTGTATATCGCTTTCATAAATCCTCCTATTTATAGTTCTTAAACGCACCTAAATCGGTAAATGTTACCCTTTACACGGCATTAATGTAAAAAAATGTTAAATAGTTTTGTTTGATAATGTAATAAACTGGTATTCAATACATTACAATAATAAATATTAACAACAAAACCATGATTTATATCAGCAAAATCAATGGTTCTATACAATTCTTAGAGATCTGGATAACTAATAAACAAATTAGTTATGCTTTCCGCCTAGATAATGAGTTTCCCAATAAGTTAAATTTCATCGTGAATAAAATCATATCTATTTGAATATCAACAAACTATAATAATTATTTCAATTCCTGTAATCGCTGTGCAACCATAGCACGGGGTTCTTCATCTTACAAGTGAATTCAGGATATCTATATGGTTCACAGTTCGTTATTTAGTTTAAAGTTTAAGAAAATATATTAATTGTACTTATTTGCCACATAATTAAACACCTTATTAAAATATCGGTATAGTCGGTTGTATGAAGGTTCCCTCAAATTGGATGTTTACTCACCCCCTTCGGCAACCGGCTTACTGTTTTTTTAAATCTAAGAAACCTACTACAGGAGGTATGAAAAGATTATATAAAACTACTCAGTACTTGAATGCTTCAATTAATATGCGGCCTTCAATTAAGTTGTTTTTGCCTATTTTAATAGTTATTCTCTCTTTTAGTAATTCATTAGCACAAAGATACTGGGTTGGTACCGGTACCTGGACTAATGCAAATACAGCAAACTGGTCAGCAAGTTCAGGAGGCGCAGGCGGAGCATCAGTACCAGTTGCCGGTACAAATGTTATTTTCGATAATAATAGTGGTGGTTGCACTATTACTACAAACAATGCAGTATGTAATAATATAACGCTAGCCAATACTTATGCTAATACATTAACTCAAACAAATAAAACGTTAACTGTAAGTGGAACAGCAACCTTCTCTGGAGGAACATTTATTGGAGGCACTTCCAATATTACAGTCACGGGTGCATTTACAATTTCTGGAGGAGCATTTACAAGCACTTCAGGTACATTAACCCTTCAAAATAATTTCACATTAAGCTCAGGAACATTCACACATAATAATGGTACAGTAAGTTTCAGTTATGCACCGTTGGGTGGTAACTTTACTGTTACGGGCAGTCCTACTTTCTATAATTTAAGTATTGTAGGATACTATGGAACATTTGCCCAAACAAATTCAATGACCGTTTCTAATAATTTATTACTTGACGGAACAAATGGCTGGGAGAATATTAATATTGGAGCTGCAGCCGCAGGAGTTACATTAACCGTTAACGGAACAACTACAATTCAGGGTTCGAGTTTTATTGCGCTTAATAACGGCACCCTAATTGAAAATGGTGGACTTACCGATAACAATACTTCACCCGGAGTGAGTACCGGAAACGGAACGATTGATTTTACCGGAACAGGTACTTTTTCAGGGCCAGCTGCAACTGGTGAGGGCGAATTACCTTACATAGTTATTAATACTTCTGGTACTTTAACCTTGTCAGGTAATATTTCAGTAACTTATAATTGGACTTATACCGCAGGAACAATTGTTCCCGGTGCTTCTACCATTTATTTTGATAATGATCCAAGTACAACCATATCCGGTACTCAAACACTCAATAACGTAACTATTAATGCAAGCTATGGAACTACAACTATAAGTAATAACCTAACCGTAAATAATTTATCTGTTATAGCTAATGCTTCCTTAACACTGGCCATCAGTTCAACACTTACGGTAAATGGTACATTAAGTGTTTCTGGTAATTCAGCTGTTACTTATAGTACTGGCACTATAAATGCTAAAGGTAATATTACTATTACCAATACTAATACTAATGGTGGTTCCGGAGGCACTGCAACTGTTAATGTATCCGGTTCGGGCAATCAAACTATTTCAAACACAACTGCTACCTACGGGCAAGGGTGTCTTCCGAATGTTACAATTGCAAGTACGGGTGGCACTGTTACTTTATCCGGTATGGTTTCAACAGGCAGCTGGACATATTCATCAGGAACTGTTGATGCATCTACCAATAGTAGCACGGTGGTAATTTATAATACTCTATCTACATCAACGCTTACTTCCGTTGGTATGTCATTTTATAATTTAATGATAGCTGCCCAAACCGTTAATTTAGGCAGTGCATTGACTGTCAGCAATAATTTAACAATACAAGCAACGGGTAACCCAACAAATTTAAACACTACTGCAGCCAATAGTTATGCTGTAACTGTAAGTGGAAACTGGACAAGTAATGCCACATTTACCGCTAATAACAGCACAGTTACCTTAAATGGAGCGGGAGCGCAAACTATTTACCAGGTAACTACAGGTGGTGCATGGCCTGCAAGTACCTATAGTGGGCCTTTCTATAATCTAACCATCACTAACAGTTCAGTTTCTACTATTACCAATAATATTACAGTAAGCCATAATTTACTCCTGAGCGGGACTTCGACCCTATTCAGCGGAGCTTATTCAATTACTGGCAATGCAGCAGGAACATTTACAATGAATGCCGGTACAACTCTTGTACTAGGTGCTCAGAACTCCGCCACGGCAGTTGTTTTCCCTTCGTTATTTACTACAGCACACACCACTTTAAATTCTGCAAGTACTGTAATATATGAAACTAATGGCGCACAAACAGTTTCAGCTACTCCTGCATATGGTAATTTATATTTGTATTCGGGAGCAGCTGCAAGCACAAAAACATTTAGTGCC
>JABCZY010000072.1 GCA_013289395.1 Bacteroidota bacterium | reverse complement strand
ACCAGCTGATGGTTTGCCATTATTTAACAATGTACTTACCTGTATGCCATATTGAGTTTCCAACCTTGCTGCTGCTTTTTCAAGTTTTTCTGTAGCTACGTGTTGCACGCCTTCAAGATCCTTTACCATAACTTCAGGTTCATATTCACTATATGCGTATTCAAAAGATTCCACAACGTGAAGAAGGTATAAATGCGCCTTGCAAAGCTTTGCCATATACGCGGCATGTTCTATGGCAAGCAAACCGGTCTCTGAAAAATCAGTTGGTACCAGTATCCGTTTTATCGCAAATGTTTTCATGATATAATGTTTTTTAGAGATTTGATTTACTTTATCTTCTTTAGTAGCATTATTGTAAGATTTACCAAGTTTTTTTGCTATTAAAGCTTTATGTGATATTTCCTTCAATTCATTTAAAAGGCTAAATCCCCGATGGTGCTTTTGTATAGCTGCCAAATTCAGAACCTGTTGATTGGTTCCATCACTTTTAACTTTCGCCACCGGGGATCTGCCTTCATCATTCTTGGTAACCGGGTACATAAAACAAGGATAAACGGAAATTTGATTTGTAAACTCAATCCAATGGTTTCCTGGGTAAGAAACCACCCGGTTATCAAGAGGTTGGGGTCCATATTTTATAAGAGTTTTCATTCCGCTTCCTTCTTTATCAAATTTACTAACACTTATTGGTTTTTTTCAAGATTTTAGGTGAGTCACAAACCATCATCGGTTAATACCATTTTATTGTAGTTTAATGTTTCAATAGTATATACGTAATAATGCCCATGAGTGTAGCAAATATCATTATTCCGCTAACCAGAATAATGCGTTGTTTATGCTCTTTCTCAGCCTCTTTGTGCGACATTATATTTAATATACTATCCGTAACTTTACTTACCTGTTCAAATGCATCTTCTTCTTTCTGTATATAATCATACACACCTGCATTCAGAAATTTCTGCGCAATTTGTTTATCCATGTTTCCCGTAATTACTATTACAGGAATTCCGGGGTCATGTTCCTGTATTGCCTTCAGTGTTTGCATTCCATTTATACCAGGCAATCCATAGTCAAGTATTACCACATCCGGGTTCATATCCAGGTGTTTAATGCATTCCTCGCCCGAACTGAATTTCTTAATATGCGCAGTAGTATCTTTTGAAAGCAGGTAATCCATCATCAATGAATGCATGTCGTTATCTTCGACAATAAAAACCTGACTGTCGCTTATATCCTTTATGTGCTCCTTGCTATTCATGATGTATTGAATTAGAAGCAATGGAATAATGAATGAGTTCATTAGTTCTTGCCTAAAAAGAAATAAATAAGGTCAATAAGTAATATCGCCACAATAGTAATTCCCAGTACTATATTCCACTTTGTATATGCTCTGTTATCGCGGCTCGATTTTATTGATTCAATTGCATTTTTTATAATATTCCGAATACGCACAAAAGCACTTTCACTTTTAGCCACATATTCGTAGGCGCCGTTTTTAATTGCATCCAGCGCAACCTGCAATTTATCCTGCCCCGATAACATGATCACAACAATATCACGTTCGTCTATCTTCTTTACTTCCTTCAACACTTTCATTCCATCCATTGCCTGGGGGCTTTCGTCATTGTTAAGCAGGTAATCGAGCACTATAATATCGGGCTTACCATTAATGTGTTGCAGGCATTCTTCTCCGTTTGTAAACGTTGAAACTTCAATACCCGTTTTAAACTCAGAAGTGAGTGTGTTTTTTAGTGACGAAAGAAACATCTTGTCATCGTCTACTAAAAAGACAGAAAATGAATTGTTTGTTTTCATGGCTGCTATTTTTACCTTAATCTACGGAGGTAGGCAGCTATAGTTACCTGTTTTCGGCTAACAGGCAAATTGCTTAGGTAAACCAATGAAAATTGTATGCAGGGAATTTTACTTTAAATGAGCCATTTCTTCTTTAAGTTCAACTATGGCTTCATTGCAGACACTTTTAATGTGAGATATCATACCAGGAATTTCTTCAGTATGCGAACCTTCTGCCGAATAGTCTTCAAGCGTTTTTACTTCTTTTTCAATCTCCTTAAGTCCCACAAACATTATAGAAGGTTTCATTTTATGCGCTATTTTACTAAGTAGTTCCCAGTTATTCTCCTGCGCGTATTTTTCCATTCTACCTATGGCATCGGGCGTTTGCTCTATAAATAAGGTAAGCATTTGCGTAATGAATTCGTTACTTCCGTTGGCAAGTTTATTTAAGTATGCAAGGTCGGTGTGCTTATTCATAATATTGTTTTGTATTGAAGATGTTTCTTCTCCTGGAGCCTTGAGGTTGGCATCAGTAGTGCCGACTACTGATGCTATTTTTTGATAAAGCTTTTGTGGGTTGAATGGCTTGGATATATATCCGTTCATTCCCACTTTAAAGCATTTTTCTTCCTCACCCGATATGGCATGAGCCGTCATTGCAATTATAGGAATATCTGATTTAGGGTGAGGCAATTTTGACCTTATCTCAGTAGTAGCCTCATATCCATCCATTTCAGGTAATTGAATATCCATCAGCACTAGGTCGAAATTCTCCTGTTCTATTTTCTCCAGGGCAATAATGCCGTCTCCTGCAACTTCAACATCCCAGCCCCAGTCACTTAGTACTTTTTTAGCTAATAGTTGATTCAGTGCATTATCTTCAACCAATAATATATGCAGTTTCTTTATGTTCTTTAATTCATGCCCATTTTCGGCATGCGTTTTTACCATAACCGGGCCGGTACTTTTTTTGTATGCAAGTGTAAATGTGAATACGGTGCCATTGTTCACCTTGCTTTGCACTTTTATTCCTCCTTTATGTAATTCTATAAGTTGTTTTACTATTGATAAACCAAGCCCTGTTCCACCATATTTTCTTGTAGTATCATAAGTGGCTTGTGTAAAGGAATCGAAAATTGTGGCAATCTTATCCTGAGGAATTCCTATACCTGTGTCAGAAACTGAAAATTTAAGATTTACTGATTTCTCATCTTCTGAAATCATTTCAACACTTATTTTAACCTCTCCTTTTTGAGTGAATTTAATTGCATTGCCAACCAGGTTAAGTAATATCTGGTTAAGCCTGGTAGGGTCGCCGATCAACCTGTCCGGCAACTTTTTATCAATAGATTTTGAGAGTTTTATCTCTTTTTCTATCGATTTAGGTAACATTAATTCTGTTAAAGTAGAAATTACCTGCGAAACACTGAATTCAATTGATTCAAGAGGAATTTTACCCGATTGAATTTTTGAAAAATCAAGAATATCATTAATAATAACGATCAGATTCTCACCTGATGTCTTTATAGCATCAATATATTGTTTTTGTTCCTGCGAAAGTGTTGTTTTCAGTATCAGGTCAGTGAACCCTACTATAGCGTTCATAGGCGTGCGTATTTCATGGCTCATATTAGCCAGGAATTGCTCTTTAACATGCACTGACTCTTCCAATTGCTTCTTTGCTTTCATTAGATCATTCAAGGCCTTGTTACCTTTCATTAATGAATGCTCTGCAATCTGATTTGCCCGCAAAAGGTCCTCCTCCATTTGCTTACGAATAGTAATATCTGAGTCAATAGCTATTATGCGCTTAACCTTGCCCTTCTTATCAAGCACAGGGGTAAGCGTTGTAATTGTCCAATACTCTTTTCCGTCCTTCGTATAGTTTTTGCTCTCGTAGGTAATTGGATTTTTATCTTGTATAACGCTGTTATAGTAATTGGTATTTTCTGAAATTCCTGTATCCTTACCTCTTCTTAATAGTTCCCCATGTGTGCCTTTTATTTCGTTTAGTGTAAAGCCAGTAAGAGAAGTAAATCCTTCATTAACCCATTCTACATTCCCATGTTCATTGGTAATAATAACTGAGTTAAATGATTTTGTAGCTGCAATTGCCAGCTTTTCCATTTCCTCTTCCTGTATACGTTCGGTAACATCCTGTCCTGTTCCTATCAGCTTTATTACTTCGCCTTTTTCATTCTGAATAACCTCACCTCCCGAATAAAGTGTACGTATAACACCGTCTTTTCGTAAGATCCGGTAAGTGAATGTTATTTGTTTGGCAGTTTTTACAATATTCTGAAATATACCTTTTACGTACTCTGCATCATCAGGATATATATTAGATATCATTGTACCGGGCAACAATGGTATCTCTCCTGGTTGCATGCCATGTATGCGGTAAAACTCATCAGACCAGCTTACAGTATTATTGACTATATCCCATTCCCAGCTACCTATGTGAGCCAGTTTTTGGGCCTCTGCCAGTTTTTGTTTCTCTGAATAAAGTGCATTGGTCTTCTCTGCTAATGACTTTATAAGTTTATTTCGTTCTATACTGTAATTAATAGACCGCTGCAAGTCACTGCCTTTTATTTTCCCTTTTAAAAGAAAGTCCTGGGCGCCCATCTTTACAGCATCAATACCTATACTTTCATCTTCAAAACCTGTCAGTACAATTATCGGAGTTTCAGGTGCTTTAGCATGAAGTTTGTTGAATGTATCAAGCCCCCAGCTATCGGGCAATGACAAATCAAGAATAATCACATCGAAAGCTTCTGTTTCTAATAGCTGTATCCCTGTCCGTAAGGAATCTGTTCTGGCAAGGGCAGATTTGTTAGCGTATATACCTTTGAGAAAAATACTTACAAGTTCACTATCTGCAGGGTTATCTTCAATAAGCAATATATTGATCTTGTTATCCATGTAATTTCATTCTGCATTAATGGTGAAATTGAAAGAAGAACCTTTTCCTGCCTCTGATTCTACCCATATTTTACCGCCGTGCCGTTCTACAATTTTCTTGCAAATACTAAGGCCTATACCCGTTCCCGGATATTTTTCCCTGCTATTCAGGCGTTGGAATATTATGAATATTTTTTCTGAATACTGTTTGGAAATGCCAATACCATTGTCTTTTACCGAAAATAAATATTGTCCATTCTTCTTTTTGCTTGTTATTTTAATTTCGGGCTTTTTAGTCCCTCTGAATTTTATGGCATTGCCAATAAGGTTTTGAAATAGCTGGCCTATTAACACCACATCGCCGTGTATTTTCGGCAGCCCATTATATATAATTTCAGCGCCCGACTCTTTTATCTGGTCTTTCATATCTTTTTCTATATCACTCATTACTTCTTTTAATTCCATCCATTCAAAGGGCTTAACTCTGTTAACACGTGAATATTCAAGAAGGCTGTTAATCAGCTGTCTCATTCTTTTACTTCCGTCAACAGCAAAGTCAATAAACTCGTTGGCATCTTTGTCAAGTTTGTCTTTATAGCGCGAAGCAAGTAGTTGCACGTAACTGCTTACAGTACGCAATGGCTCCTGCAAATCGTGCGATGCTACATAAGCAAATTGCTCCAATTCAGAATTGGAACGCTCCAATTCTCTTGTTTTTTGTTCTAATTGAAGCTTTGCATTCCGTATATCTGTAATATCTTCCGATATTCCCAGCAAATACATAGCTCTTCCTGCAGGGCTCACAATAGGTATTTTTTTTGTGTGCAGCCACCTTAATCCATTTTTTGTCTCAATAGGCTCTTCAGGTATATTTATAATATCGTTCTGATTCAGAACAGCCTGATCCTTGCTTGTAAAAAAATCGGCCTGTTCCCTGGGGAAGAAATCGTAATCGTTCTTGCCTAGCATATCCTTTTTAGGATACCCGAGTAAATTTTCACCTGCTTTATTGAATCTTACAAATCTTAGATCCTGTGCATCTTTAACAAATACCATATTAGGAATATTTTCCAGCACTGAATCGAGGAAATTATTCAACGAACGTAATTCTTCCGCTGCAAACTTTTGCTTTGTAATATCCCTGGTAAGTTTGGAAAAACCTACTAATTTTTCTCCCTCATCATAAATGGCAGTAAGGGTTACATCGGCCCAATATGTCGAACCATCTTTTTTCAATCTTTTCCCCTCTGCTTCAAAGTGGCCTGTTTTTTTTGCAATATTCAAATTATGAGCAGGCAGGCCATTCTCTTTGTCTTCATCTGTATAGAAAATCGATATATTTTTTCCTATTACTTCCTCAACACTATATCCATTCATATATTGTGCACCTTCATTCCAGCTTTGAATATTACCTTCGGTATCTATCATGATGATGGAATAATCTTTCACATTCTGAACCATTAGCCTGAATTTCGTTTCCGTCTCTTTCAGTTTAAGTTCCGTTTCTTTTTGAATAGTAAATAGCATTTGTATCGCATCGTTCTGCACTTCTGTTTGAAAGTCTTCCAATTCTCCAAGAATTGCCATAGCTTCTGCTGTATCGGAAGCAAAGTCGGGTAAAAAATGCTGGTATGTTTTCTTTTGCGCCGCATACACCAGAATAAGATCTGATGGCTGAATCTCATTCTTTCCTATTCCGGGTATTTTATCTTCTTTCCATTGCTGCAGGCTTATTTTGGCATTCTGTAATGCAGTGCCCTCAATTATTGCGAGTAGAGACTTCGACATGCTATCGACAGTCATTTGAATAGTAGCTTCATCATCAAGGCTCTTAAGCACACCTTTTTGCTGAAGAAGCTTTATCAGAGGAATATCCATTCCTTTAATTACATTGAGATTATATATAGCAACTTCCCTTAGTTTATTTTCTCTCAAATGTTTTATAAAGTCCTTCAGCGTTCTCATGGCCCTGGCTAATGTTGTTTTATTCTTCTATTTTAGGCAATCTTACAATGCTAAGCCAGAAATCTTCTATAGAACGCACCACGGTAATAAACTGACCAAGGTCCACCGGTTTCATGATATAACAATTGGCATGGTTTGAATATGTGTTCAGAATATCCTGTTCCGCTGCCGAAGTAGTAAGAATAATTACGGGAATAAATTTAAGCAGATCGTCTGATTTGATTTCAGCCAATACAGTTCTTCCATCCTTTTTAGGAAGGTTGAGGTCGAGCAATACAAGATCAGGTGTTTGAACCTCTGCATACTTACCTTTTTTTAGCAGGTATAACATAGCTTCTTCACCATCCATAGCTACGCTCATGTTATTCCTTATTTTGCCATCTTTAAATACTTCCTGTGTAAGTCTTACATCAGCCGGATTGTCCTCCACCAGTAATATATTAATAGGCCTTATTCGTTTGTAACTGCTCATAATATTGTTTTTTTAACACTTTCCATCAATGCAGATTGCTGCAAGAACTGATAATCAGGATGATTTCGGATTGTAACTGAATTTCTCATGACCGCTGTTTTTAACCAATAAGATGACCGTAACTAAGTTACTCAGTACCAATAAACAAGTATTCAATTTTCGATGAAACGTATTAAATCAGCAGTGAACGCTTTAAAACTGAGGTTGAGTTTTTAGCTTATTACAATGGGTTCAGGTGCTTTATAAAGTTGTCCTTATATAAAGCGCCTACGGGAATAGACATATCGTTAATATATATGGTAGTATCCTCAACTTTCTTAACGTTATCAATTTGTACTATGTAGGAACGGTGCACCCTTACAAACTTATCCTTTGGTAATCTGCTTTCGACTGATTTAAGCGTAGCATGTAATACAAATCGCTGATCTTTAGTGTGTACTGTTATATAGTCACCTAAAGCTTCAATCCATAATATATCCTTAATGGGTACTTTGGTTAGCACTGAATCTTTTTTAATGAAAAAATAGTCTTGCCCGGTACTTACCTGGTCTTTAACTTCACTAAGGTCTTTTGCCTTTGCAACCGCTTTAAGAAAGCGTGGCAGGGTTACGGGCTTTACCAGGTAATCAACTACATTCATTTCGAATGCGTCAATAGCATATTCCTTATGTGATGTAGTAAAAATTACTTGTGGCCTGTTATCAAGTGCTTTCAATAGATCTATTCCGCTCATTTCAGGCATTTCAATATCTAAAAACAGAAGGTCGACAGGTTCCTTTTTTAGCGCATTCATGGCTTCAATTGAGGTCGAGCAGGTTTTAACTACTACAAGATGATCTACCTGCTTTGCCAGTTGGGCAAGTGCACTT
>JABCZY010000071.1 GCA_013289395.1 Bacteroidota bacterium | reverse complement strand
GTATCCAATGGCAATGCCTGCAATTAGTCCAACTATTAATACTACAATTAAAGACCCCATACTATATTAAACAGGGTATAAAGCTAAGCAATATTGTTTGAATTTCCTTAAATAGCTTCTATGTCAGAAGTCAGCAGCCAGCCCTGATTGCCATTAGCAAGTTTTACTTCTGTCCAGGTGCCTTCTGATTTTACTATCCACACTTTAGCACCTTCGTGAATAATGAAAAGCTGTGCCCCATTATCTGCCGGTGCACCTTTTACGGTAACACTTCCGCTCATTACAATAGCGGTATCGTGCGTAGTGAGTGCATTGTATTGTTCACGTGAAAACAAAAAGGTAAATAAACTGAAAGCAAGCATCAATACACCAAACCAAAACCCAAATTGACGCAGGAACAGATTCCTTGAAACCAGATAAGACGAAATAAATAGCAAGGCAAGACATAGCAGAGAGATGCAAATAATGGCCCAGCCTTTTTCAGAGCATATATCTACAACCTTATGCCACCAATTGGCGAGAAATATTTCTGAATCAGGTGTTATTTTATCGGTGGTTTTTAAATTAGCTAATTGCAGGTTGAACTGCACATCAGCATCTGATGGATTAAGTTTTTTAGCTTTCTCATAGTTTAAAATAGCTTTAGGATAATCTGCTTTGCGGTAATAGCAATTACCTAAATTGTAATACGCCTGTTCAGATTCATAACCATCGTTTATAAATGTATTGTACATGGTAATGGCCTTGTCGTAGGCACTTTTTGAATAGGCAGCGTTTGCACTGTCCATAGTAAGGTATGGCGCAGACGCACTTGCCTTAAAGGTTAAGGCAATGCAAATGATCAAAAATATTTTACCGCACAATTTCATCCTCTAATTGTGTTATAAGTGTTACAGTTGAATTATAAACTTCATTCAAATCACCCGTTACTGAAGCAGGTGCGTAGCGAACGTATTCGCAATTATCTAAAACGGTTGAAAGTTTTTGAAGGGTATCAGGTGTTACTTTTTCCTCGGTTAATTTCTGACTTATCCTTTCACGCGACAGATCCGCAACAGGTATGGTAAATTTATCGCTCAGGTAATCTGATATGGCTTTATGGAGTTCTTCATAAAACTTTTCTTTATTATTTGAAGCAATAAAAGTATTTGCTGCTTTAAGCCTTTTCTTAGCCATGCGTGTAGCACCGCGTTGTTTTACCGATGTGGCATCTTTATTCAATTCAATATGCCTTCTTCTAATAATAATGAACCCGATAAAGCAAAGTATGGGACTGAATACACCGGCAAAGAATGGTATGGAATACAGAAAGTAATCATCGGAATGATAAGCCGGCATATGCCCGGTGTGTATATAGCGTATATCACTGCCCAATAGTTTAACGTCTTCTTTATTTACTGCAGCACTATTTACCGTCATAGTTGCACTGTTGTTATCGCCCTTGGCAACGTCAAGGCTCATTTCGGGTATGTTTAATGTGGTATATGTTTTTTTAAATGGGTCGAAATATGTAAAATCTAATGCAGGAATAGTATACTTACCCTGGTGCCTTGGAATTAATACATAGCTGAAGTTACGTGAGCCACTAACACCAGAAGGAGTAATGGTAAGGTGGTCGACTATTTTTGGGTCGTAATGATCAAAGTCAGGCGGGAAACGGAATGGAATGGAGTCAATCAGTTTTAATTCTCCATCACCCGAAATAGTCACGTTAAGATTAACGGCATCGTTAGCTTTTACGCTGCTTTTGTCTAATGTGCTTTTAATAGTATAGCGGCCAACCACCCCATTGAATTCTTTGTCGGTGTTAGGCAATGGTTCAACATCAATTGTAATAGGTTCGCTTTTTATGTTGTAAACTGATCTTTTATATGAACCGAAAAATTGTCCGAAAATATCATTCGGGTCGTTGCTTCGTACTCTTTCCTGAACAACACATTGTGCAGTAGCAGCATCTATTCTTATTTTGCCTGTGTGCTGTGGAAAAATAACACTTTGCTTTAAGGTTACCACCTGGTACGCCATTCCGTTGTAGTTCTCGCGGGTCAGTTCCAGTTGTCCTTTTTGAGGTACATTTTCGCAATAAAACCCTGTATAATCGGGGAACGTTGCATCCTGGAAATTCTGTAATTCAACCCTTGAATACACTTTAACTGTAATAGGTATTCCTTCACCTTCATACACTTTGGTTTTACTTGGGATAACCCTGATAAACAGATTCTGTTTTACCTGTTCATCAGTCATTGAACCCTGCCCTTGTTTGCTTCCTTGTTGTGCAGTGGTTCCCTGTTGTGCAGGCGGTGTGCCCTTTACTACTTTAATAGTTAAACTGTTAGATTGAAGTGTTTTGCTGCCTGTTTTTATACTGGCAGGGCCAATTGTAAAAGTTCCTTCTTTGGTTGCTATTAATACATACGTCAAGGTTGTGGATTGTGAATTAACTCCGTTTACAGATTGAAAGCTTGAAGACTGATATGGCCCGCCTGCATTTCTGAAATCACTAAAGGACGGTGCGGTGAAACTTCCTCCGTTTCCATTCAATGTAAAATTAACCTGGAATTGCTCGCCAACACCAACCGTAGTTTTGGTAGCCGTTGCAGTAAAGTCCTGGGCACGTAGGTTGAAGCAACTTGCTAAAGCAAATGCAAAAAATAAAAGATATTTTAAACTTCCCACTCTCACCACTTACCAGTTTTTCTCGATTTGTTTTTGTCCGACAGCTTTTTTCTTCTGCAATTTATCCTGCAAATTCTTTTCGTCATTATTCAAAGCATCTAACATTCGCTGTGCATCTTGTTTCGACATTTGTTTATCCTGTTGCTGTTGTTGCTTGTCTTTGTCCTTATTGTCCTTGTTCTGATCCTGCTTTTGTTTCTGCTGGTCTTTTTTGTCCTGGTTCTGTTTGTTTTGTTTTTGTTGCTGCTGCTGTTTCTGTTGTTTTTGCTTCAGCATTTCCTCTGCATATGCTAAATTATACCGCGTGTCTTCATCTTTACAATTATTATATAAAGCATTCTCATAGGCTTTTACACTTTCTTCAAATTTACGTTGTTGTAAGAATGAGTTACCAATGTTGTGATAAGCATGGGCCATTAATGCTTTATCTTTTGTAATGGAGAGTGCTTGTTTATATGCATCTATAGCCTGATCATACTGTCCTTGTTTATAATAGGCATCACCTAAATTGAATTTGCCCTGAACAGCAGCGGATTTATCATTTAAGGCTTTCTGGTATTCTTCAGCAGCACTTTTATAGTCTTTTGATGCGTATGCTTTATTTCCATTATGTAAATGTACGTCTCCCTGCTGAGCAAAGCCGTTTATGCCTATCAGAAGCGTAGATATCAGATATGCCAATAATTTATTTGCCATTACCGGTTCCAAATAAATTTAAACGTTGATACCACTTTGTTTTCTTTTCCGTTATAAATATATCTATCAAAAGAATCAGTAAAGCGGGAATAATAAATAATTCAAATTGTTCTTCATGATCACGGAACACAGTTTCCTCGGTAATTTTTGTTCCCATTTTTCTTATCTGGTCAAGAATTGTTTCGAGTCCGGCATCAGATGTTGTTGCCCTCACACAACTGCCATTACCAGCAACGGCTATTTGTTGCATAAGATTAAGATCAAGTTTGGTAACAACTGTATTTCCATCTTTATCTTTCATAAAACCCGATTGCTGGCCATTTGAGTAGATAGGTATTGGGGCACCCTCAGCAGAGCCCATTGCAATAGTATGAATAGTAATACCTTTTTCGGCAGCCGATTTGGCAGCAGAAAGGGCATCGTCTTCAAAGTTCTCTCCATCTGTTATCAATATGATTGACTTGCCTCTTCCGCTGCCGGTGTTCGCCTGTTGTGTAAATAGGTCAACAGATGTGTCAATTGCAGCACCTATTGATGTTCCCTGAACCGAGATCATATTAGTATTTATAGTGCCTAATAACATTTTTGCTGCTCCACCATCAGTTGTGAGTGGTAATTGCACATACGCTTGTCCGGCAAACACAACAATACCAATTCTATCTCCATGTAATTCCATAATAAGTTTCTCAATAGCCTGTTTTGAACGTTCGAGGCGGCTTGGCATAATGTCCTGAGCATTCATACTATTTGATACGTCAAGGCAAATAACAATATCTGAACCTTTACGTTCCAGTTTTTCAGGGTGCATGCCAATTTCCGGATCTATCATGGCCCATACTAAAAGTGTGATAGCTATAAGCGACAGAATGAACTTCAAATTCTTTTTAGATACTGAACTCTCAGGTGCAAGGCGTGAATAAAGAGAAGCTTCAGCAAAGTTTTTAATGGCTTTCTTTCTCATACGCATAGCTAGCCAATATACCAGTATGGCAACCGGTATTATGGCCAATGCATAGTAGAATATTTTATGAGCCATTTGAAACATTACGGTACAGTTTTTAAAATGGTGTTTCGTAATAATATTTCCAAGGCAAGTAATATAGCTGCTGCAATAGCAAAAGGTAAAAATTCCTCGGGATGGTCACTATAGTCCTTTTCTTCGAGCTTTGATTTTTCCATCTTATCAATCTCCTTGTATATCTTATTCAAACTCTCATTATCAGTTGCCCGAAAATATTGTCCACCGGTTTCGGTTGCTATTTGCTTTAACAGGGCTTCATCTATCTCAACATCTGTCAATGCATATTGTAATGTTCCATCTGGTAATTGTGCAACCGGTGACATTGCTTTTCCTGTTGTACCAACACCAATTGTATATACTCTTACCTCAAATACCTTTGCTATTTCGGCTGCTGTAAGTGGTGGTACTGAGCCTGTATTGTTTACACCATCGGTAAGTAAAATAATTACTTTGCTCTTTGCCGGATCATCTTTTATTCTGGCCACTGCAGTTGCCAGCCCTTCACCAATAGCAGTTCCATCGGCAATCATACCTGTGTGCACTTGCGCGAAAAGGTTTTTTACCACGGCATGGTCGGTTGTAAGCGGGCATTGTGTAAAGCCCTGGCTGCTGAATATTACAAGACCAATTTTATCGGCAGGGCGGCTATCAATAAAACTACCTGCAACTTTTTTTGCAGCTTCAATACGATTAGGGTTAAAGTCTTTCGATAGCATACTGCCTGAAATATCGAGGGCAATAATTATATCAATTCCTTCGCTTGTTATGTTTTTGTAATTCAGTTGTGACTGTGGGCGGGCTATAATTACTATCAGTAGGCCTACTACCAACATACGTAATGCAAACAGTACATGCCGTAAATAGTTCTTGTAATTATTTGTTTTAGGAATATTACCAGTCCTCCATGGTAATGGAATTGAAACATCAGCTACACTATCATTATGTTTAAAAATGTAAAAGGTAACCAGTAATGGAATAACCATCAGTAACCACAATAGGCTAGGGTGAGCAAACGTTATGTCCTGGAAGAACTTCATACTGTTGGTGTTGTATTAGGTTCAACCGGCTTATTGCTTTCTGGCAGTACTGGCTCCTGCGCTCGCATACTGCTATTTATAAAGTCAACAGCATGATTTAAAATGGCTTCATTTTCGTTTGGTAGTGGTTGTTCCTTTGCAAATTTCACAAGATCTGATAGTACAAGTATTTCTCTGAGTTTTCTCTTTAGCTCATCATTTAATTCATTCTTTCTTCTGAGCGCATACATTATTTCATCGGTAGTCATTTCAAGTGCACCAAGTTGCATGCGGTCATCCAGATATGTTCTTAAAATGTCAGATACACCGCTATAGTATTCTTTTGTTTTCCCTTCCTGCCATAATTTTTTGAGTGCTAATTCCTCTAGTGCTTTTAATGCTTTAATATGTGGGTCAATCGGCGGCGCTTTTACAACCACAGGTTCAATAACCTTCTTTTTGCTCTTTTTTATAAAGTAGTATATAAGGCAACCTATTATGGCGAGTATTACTACTGCTATACCTACATACATTAAAATTACAATGATTGGAAATTTTACCTGGATGGGCCCTTTTATATCCCTGAACCCTTTAGCTGTATCAACAGGTATGGTACGTACTTGCATCATAAGCGCATCGGTCATTACCGGGTGAGAGCTGTCTCCGTCAAGTATGAACTGAAATGGAGGGATGGCGTAGTATCCCGAATCGAATGAAGTAATAACAAGGTCCTGGGTTTGTGATTGCAGGGTAGGGTTAGCATGGTCAGGAATTACGGTGTCGATTTTAGATTTACTTACAACATGCACTTTTGAAACTAATGAATCGGTAATTAATGGCCATTGAATTTTTGGTACGCCGCCTTTTGTATCGTATGTAAGTTTTAAGTGAAGATGTGTTTGATTACCGATAACTATAACGGTACTATCAATACCGGCAACTGCATTTGCATTTTGCGAAAAGCAAGATGCGCTACACAATGAGAGAAGTGCTATGGCAAAAAACAATATATGTTCTTTATTTTCATTTTGCCCTGCTCTTGAATAAATTGGTCAATGGCCCTATGTATGACTCATCTGTTGAAATGCTTGCCGTATCAACACCACTTCTCATAAAAACATCTTTTATCATTTGTTCTCTTTCCCTGGCTGCAGCATAATAATGATTGCGTACGGTTTTACTTGATGTGTCAAGCCATATTATCTTTCCTGTTTCAGCATCTTTAAATTTCACAAGCCCCATTTCAGGTAATTCTTTTTCCCTTTTATCGTAAATACGTAGTGCCACAAGGTCATGTTTTTTTGCTGCAATTTTCATGGCATCATAAAAACCGGCATCCATAAAATCAGATATAAGGAAGGCAATGCTTTTCTTTTTGATAACGTTTGTGAAGTACCGTAATGCCTGGGTAATATTGGTGCGAGTACTTTTCGGCTTAAACTGTATCAATTCGCGAATAATATGCAGTATATGTGCTTTTCCTTTTTTAGGCGGAATGAATTTTTCAATAATGTCTGAGAAAAATATTACGCCGATCTTATCATTGTTCTGTATAGCTGAAAATGCAAGCACGGCACATAATTCGGTTATCATGTCCTGCTTGAATTGCTTTTTAGTACCAAAATTTTCTGATGCGCTCACATCCACCAAAAGCATTACAGTTAATTCGCGCTCTTCTTCAAATACCTTAACATACGGATGGTTAAAACGTGCGGTAACGTTCCAGTCAATAGCACGTATTTCATCACCCACCTGGTATTCGCGTACTTCACTGAAAGACATACCGCGCCCTTTAAAGGCAGTATGGTATTCGCCGGAAAATAATTCCTGCGAAAGTCCACGAGTCTTTATCTCGATCTTTCTTACTTTTTTTAATAGCTCAGTCGCTTCCATTGTTTTTGCTAGTCACTAACCACTAATCTCTAACGACTATTAAGGGACTTCAACTGTATTGAGAATCTCTGTTATTATATGTTCTGAGGTGATATTTTCAGCTTCTGCTTCATAGGTCAGGCCAATACGGTGGCGTAATACATCCTGGCAAATAGCACGAACGTCTTCAGGTATTACATAACCCCTGCGCTTGATAAAGGCATATGACTTAGCAGCTAATGCCATGCTTATGCTGGCACGTGGCGAGCCGCCATAACTTATCATTGAAGCATATTTCTCAAGCTTGTAGTCTTTTGGTGAACGGGTGCTGAATACTATATCAAGAATATACTTCTCGATCTTCTCATCCATATACACTTCCTTAACAAGCTTACGCGCATTTGTTATAGCGTCTGTTGTAAGTATTTTAGAAGGAACAGGGAAGTTTGCAGCCAGGTTCTCACGGATGATCTTTTGTTCTTCTTCCTTGGATGGATATTTTATAATAACCTTTAACATAAACCTGTCAACCTGTGCTTCAGGTAATGAATATGTACCCTCTTGTTCGATCGGGTTCATGGTTGCCAATACTAAGAATGGTTCAGGTAGTTTAAAGGTAGTATCACCAATTGTTACCTGGCGTTCCTGCATGGCTTCAAGCAAAGCACTCTGTACTTTTGCAGGGGCACGGTTAATTTCATCCGCTAGGATAAAGTTGGCAAACAAAGGCCCTTTGCGAACAGTGAATTCTTCTTTACGTTGGTTATATATCATTGTACCTATCAAATCGGCAGGTAACAGGTCAGGTGTAAATTGTACACGGCTGAAACTTGCATCTATTGTGGAGGCAAGTGTTTTAATAGCTAATGTTTTAGCTAAGCCGGGTACACCTTCCAATAAAATGTGCCCATTAGATAAAAGGCCAATAAGCAGCCTTTCTATCATATACTTCTGGCCAACAATGACCTTTTCCATTTCCATGTTCAAAAGGTCAACGAAGGCGCTTTCCTTTTGAATACGTTCGTT
>JABCZY010000070.1 GCA_013289395.1 Bacteroidota bacterium | reverse complement strand
CACTTATTAAATCGATTTCAGGCATAAGAGGTACCATTGGTGGCAGCGGAGAAGGGCTAACACCTACAGAGATAGTAAAATATACATCTGCATTCGGAAGCTGGATTAAAAGAAACCAAAAGGCCAAAGACAAAAAAGCAAGGATAGTTATTGGCCGCGATGCACGTATTTCGGGCCCAATGGTTCGCGATATTGTTGTAGGCACGTTACAGGCCTTAGGTATTGATATTACGGATATAGGCCTTGCTACAACCCCAACAGTTGAAATAGCTGTGGCCGCTGAAAAGGCTGATGGCGGAATAATTATTACTGCAAGCCATAACCCTAAGAATTGGAACGCATTAAAACTCCTTAACTCACGTGGAGAATTTATATCAGAAGCAGATGGCAAAGATGTGTTGACAATTGCTGAGAAAGGGGAGTTTCAGTTTGCGCAGGTAGGTGGTCTGGGAGAGGTGAAGAAAGATGAAACATATGCCCAGAAGCATATTGATATGATATTGAAACTACCATTGGTAGATGTAAAGGCAATAAAAGCAAAGAAGTTTAAAGTGGTGGTAGATGCAGTTAATTCCGTTGGTGGAATTATTGTGCCACAGCTATTGCAACAATTGGGAGTAGAAACAGTATTTCCGTTGTTTTGTGAACCGACCGGTAATTTTTCACATGAAGCAGAGCCTTTGCCTGAAAACCTAATTGAGCTTTCAAAAACTGTAGTAAAGAAAAATGCTAATCTTGGTTTTGCTGTAGATCCTGATGTGGATAGGCTTGCCATTGTTTGCGAAGACGGTGAAATGTTTGGCGAAGAATATACACTGGTAGCCGTTTCGGATTATATATTGAAGAATAAAAAAGGTGCTACTGTATCTAATCTTTCATCTACCCAAGCTTTAAAGGTTGTTACCCAAAAAGCAGGTTGCGAATATTTTGCATCAGCAGTAGGAGAGGTGAATGTAGTGGAGGCGATGAAAAAGAACAACGCTGTTATCGGCGGTGAAGGTAATGGTGGAATTATTTACCCCGAATTGCATTATGGCCGTGATGCCTTGGTGGGTATTGCTTTATTCCTTACTCATCTTGCTACATTCGGCAAAAGCTGCTCGCTGTTGAGGTCTACATACCCGAGTTATTTCACTTCTAAGAATAAAATAGAATTGCGTCCTGATCTGGATATCGATAAGGTATTGAAAGATATTAAGGAAAAATACAAGAAATACCCATCAAATACTGTTGATGGTCTTAAAATAGAGTTTGATGGCGACTGGGTTCACCTGCGCCGTTCAAATACCGAGCCTATCATCCGTATTTATGCTGAAAGTGCTCACCAGACCACTGCCGATAACCTTGCAGAGAAATTGATGCGCGACATTAGCGAGGTTATGAAACAGCAGAAGATGGCTGTGAATAATTAATAGCGGGCTTATTTGCCATTTACGGCAGAAAACTTAAAATACCCTTCTTTAGGTAGCCCCCCTTTCTGTGAGGTTGTTAAATTTGCCAATTGTATATGGCTAAAGAAATTGTAACACTTGATAAACTTAAACCCGGAGAAGTGGGTATAGTAATGTCATTCAATGACGAAGAGAACGCCTTGAAATTCATGGAGATGGGTTGCACACCGGGCCAAAAGATTAAGATGGATAGTATTGCGCCACTTGGTGACCCCATTGCGGTTATAGTTTCAGGGTATAAGTTAAGTATGCGTAAAACAGAAGCGGCATTAATTAATGTAGATCGTATTAAGTAAAATGTTCAGGAAGATAAAGTTGAAAATCGGCAGAGAGCAGGCACAAAAGTCGCTCAAAGTGGCTGTGTTGGGTAATCCCAATAGCGGCAAGTCGACTTTATTTAATGCACTTACAGGCCTTAACCAGCAAACGGGTAATTACCCTGGCGTAACGGTTGAAAAACATAGTGGTGATGCGCTGATAGAGAACGAGAAAACGAATGAAAAGATATATATAACGTATCTCGATCTGCCCGGTACATACAGTATTTACCCTAAAACACTTGACGAAGAAGTATGTTTTAAGGTAATGTGCGATGAAACCAATGAAGATCACCCGGATGTGGCTATTATAGTGGCAGATGCATCAAACATTCGCCGGAGCCTTTTCCTGGCAACACAGATAATTGACTTACGTATACCTTGCATTTTTGTAATGAACATGATGGACATTGCTCGTGTGCGTGGTGTTCAAATTGATACAGAGGAATTATCAAAGTTCCTTGGTGTACCGGTGGTAGCAGCCAATGCCCGTAAAAGGCATGGTATTGATAATATTAAAAAATTATTGGCTGAAGGTGTGGAGGCTCCGAAAAAGGATTTTATTGACATAAAACATTTTGCACCTGCTGTATTTATTGATAATGTGCAGAAAATGTTTCCTAAGCAAAGTCCCTACGCTGTATTTCAGATCATAAACAATGAAGCAGGGATAGAGCATTTTGAAATTCTTCCTACGCAGAAGATCGATATTAAAAAGCAGATAAAAGCAACTGGTTTCGAAAAACATCCTATACAATCACAAGAGACCATAGCGCGTTACAAGGCTATTAACGAAATAGTAAAAGAAACCGTCAAGATAGATGAGGAAGAAAAGCGTAAGTCGCTTTCATCGCGTATAGATAGTGTATTAACACATAAGTTTTGGGGTTATTTAATATTTCTGGGTGTACTGTTTGTAATATTCCAGAGCATATTTCTTATTGCCAAGTACCCGATGGATGGCATTGAGTTCTTCTTTGTTAAATTATCTGAATTGGGTAAAGATGTTCTACCTAAGGGCGAGTTTGCTGATCTTTTAATTAATGGTGTTTTAGCAGGTTTAAGTGGGGTAGTAGTATTTGTTCCGCAAATAGCATTGTTGTTTGCGTTTATAGCCATATTAGAAGATACAGGCTATATGGCACGGGTAAGTTTTATTATGGATAGGCTTATGCGTCCGTTGGGGCTTAATGGTCGTTCCGTTATTCCGCTTATGAGTGGTATGGCTTGTGCAGTGCCTGCTATTATGGGTGCACGTACCATATCGAATTGGAAAGAGCGCATCACTACTATTATGGTAACGCCTTTAATGAGTTGTTCTGCGCGTTTGCCTGTATATACCTTGCTAATATCTCTGGTTATTCCATCAACGCATAACTATGGCTTTTTTAACATGCAGGGCTTGGTGTTGATGGCTATGTACCTGATAGGATTCCTTGCTGCATTAACGGCTGCCTTTGTAATGAAGGCGCTTATAAAGACCCGTGAAAAAACCCATTTTATTATGGAAATGCCCTTGTATCATATACCTAAGGCATCAACCATTTTGCTTACTATTTACCAAAAAGCAAGAATATTCCTTTTCGATGCAGGAAAAGTAATCATAGCTATTTCAGTTATTCTTTGGGTAATGGCTTCACATGCCCCTGCGGGTAAATATCCTGTAATAGAGAAAGCATATAGCAGTGCCGATTCAGTAAAAAAGTATACCCCAAAACAAATTGAGACCAGAATGGCTTCGGAAAAACTGAAAGAATCATATGCTGGTATTGCTGGTAAATGGATCGAACCTGTAATTAAGCCACTTGGTTTTGATTGGAAAATAGGTATTGCACTCATTACTTCATTTGCAGCCCGTGAGGCCTTTGTAGGTACTATGGCTACACTGTATAGCGCCGATAATGAAGATAATTCACAGTCTATCCGGGAAAAGATGGCTGTTGCTGTAAACCCAAGTACGGGCAAGTTGGAATATACTGCCGCCGTGGGGTTTTCTTTGATGCTATTCTATGCTTTTGCCATGCAGTGTATGAGTACGCTTGCTGTAGTGTATCGTGAGACCAAGAGCATCAAATGGCCTATTATCCAGTTCCTATATATGGGGGCAATGGCATATCTGGCTAGTTTGATAGTGTATACACTGGCTAAATAAGACTATTTAGCTGGTTTTTAGCAGGTATTTATTACTGAGTTTCATTGCGGAGTCGCGTAATTTGAAAATTTCCTTACCTTTGCAAGCCAAATTAAACTAGAACTACATGAAATCTAATGTAAACCAGATTTTAATTCCAATGGATTTTTCTGATCAGGCTTTAATAGCTCTTGATCAATCCTATAATCTTGCTCAGTTCTATAATGCTGAGATTACATTACTATACGTTATTGAAGAAAGTGGAGCGCTAAGCCGCATCTTTGCTAAGTCTTTTGACGAGGCTGCCATGAAGAAAGAAATTGAAGATAAGCTTCATGAATTGGCAAAAGAAACCGAAAAGAAAAAGAAAATTAAGGTGAACACAGTTGTAGCCCGTGGTTCGGTTTATGAAAAGATATTAGAGGTGTCAGATATGATCAGCGCTAAAATGATAATAATGGGTTCTAACGGTACTGTTGGCGTTCGTAAGCGTTTTATCGGTTCGAATGCACTCAGAGTAGTTAGAGAAGCTGGCTGTCCGGTTATTACTATTAAAGGTAAGCACCACAGAGAAGGTTGTAAGAATATTGTAATGCCTATTGACCTTTCAAAGGAAACCCGCGAAAAGGTTAATAAGGCTATTGAACTTGGCAAGTTGTATGGTTCAACTATCCGTGTAGTATCGGTATTATTTACACTTGACGAATTTGTGGTAAACAAAATTACCCGCCAAATGGACCAGGTTAAGAGCTTTATTCAAAAGGGTGGTGTAAAGTGTACTGCTGAAATGATCAAGGCTATTAAGGGTGACGAAAGCCTTGCACAGGCAATTGTTGACTATTCGAGCAAGGTTGATGCTGATCTTATCATGATAATGACCCAACAAGAAAGCGATACAACTCCTTTGTTTGTAGGTTCTACTGCACAAGGTATTATCAATGGTTCAGATATTCCAGTAATGAGCATTGTTCCATCTACCAAACGTGATGGATTCGCGTCTCCTTATTGAGAGTAAGCCTATTTTATTTCTGTACCTCCGGTTGATGCATTATTCCATGCATTTTCCTACATTTGCACGCTTAAAAATCTACCGTGGATAAACTATATTCATCAAAAGCACCTGAACCTGTAGGTTCATATCCTCATGCCCGCCAGGTCGGTAATTTATTGTTTTTATCAGGCATGGGGCCAAGGCAAAAAGGTAGTAAACAAATACCCGGCGTAACCCTTGATGATAAAGGTAATATTACTTCGTACGATATTGAAGTACAATGTCGTTCAGTTTTTGAAAATATAAAAGCCGTATTGGAAGAAGCAGGTTCAGACTGGAATAAGATAGTTGATGTTACAGTGTTTTTGACCAACATGAAAGCTGATTTCGCCATTTATAACCGTGTGTATGCTGAGTATTTTAAAGAAAACCAGCCTTGCCGTACAACTGTTGAAATAAAGTCCTTACCTACACCAATAGGAGTAGAGTTAAAGGTTATTGCAACGATATAATCACTGTTCGTTATTATGAAATATACTGAATATAAAAACCTAGACCTGAGTTCTATAAGCAAGGATATACTTGACAAATGGAATAAGGAAAAAACATTTGAGAAGAGTGTAAGCTTGCGCGAGGGTTCACCTTCATTTACTTTTTATGAAGGGCCTCCTTCAGCAAACGGAATGCCCGGTATTCACCACGTAATGGCCCGTACCATAAAAGATATTTTTTGCCGTTACCAAACCTTAAAAGGTAAGCAGGTAAAACGTAAAGGTGGCTGGGATACACATGGACTACCTATAGAATTAAGCGTAGAAAAGTCCTTAGGAATAACCAAAGAAGATATAGGGAAAAAGATAAGTGTAGAGGAATATAACGCTGCTTGCCGCCGTGAGGTGATGAAGTATAAAGACAAATGGGAAGATGTTACCCTTAAAATGGGCTATTGGGTTGATATGGATAATCCGTATGTGACGTTTGACAATAACTACATAGAAAGTGTTTGGAGTCTGTTAAAGAAGCTGTATGAAAAGGAAATGCTGTACAAAGGCTATACCATACAACCCTATTCATGGGCTGCAGGTACTGGTCTTAGTTCACATGAACTCAACCAACCCGGCTGTTATAAGAATATAAAAGACACTACTGTTACAGCTCAGTTTAAAATAATAAACGATAAAAAATCAGAGAAGCTATTTACGGGTGATAAGCTTGACGTGTTCTTTCTGGCATGGACCACTACACCATGGACACTTCCATCTAATTGCGCCTTGGCGGTAGGTAAAAAAATTGAGTACGACCTTGTAACAACATTTCAGCCATACACAGGCCAGCCCATAAAGATTGTGATGGCTAAGGAACTGGTGGGTAAATATTTTTCAGAGAAAGCATATGGAATTCCGCTTGAAGATTATAAAGTAGGGGATAAGGTTATCCCTTTTAAGGTTGAGAAAACATTCACAGGTAAAGACCTGGAAGGAATAAACTATGAACAGCTTTTGCCATATGCTAAGCCTGAGGGTGGAGATGGTTTCAGAGTGATACTTGGCGATTTTGTTACCACAGCCGATGGTACAGGTATAGTGCATATAGCTCCGAGTTTTGGTGCTGATGACTTCAGGGTTGCCAAACAAAACGGAATAGGTACCCTTACCCTGGTTAACAAACAAGGTAAGTTTGTTGATGCTGTTACCGATTTTGCAGGAAGGTTAGTTAAAACCAAGGAAGACCAGTTGGACCTTGATAAATCTACCGACCTTGCTATAGCATTGAAGTTAAAGAAAGAAGGCAGGGCGTTTAAAGTTGAAAAATACGAACACAATTACCCACATTGCTGGAGAACTGACCAGCCTGTAATATACTATCCGCTTGACTCATGGTTTGTAAAAACTACTGCAGCCAAGGATAAGATGATAGAGCTTAATAAGACCATAAACTGGAAACCGGAAGCTACCGGTACTGGCAGATTTGGTAATTGGCTTGAAAACATGGTGGACTGGAACCTTTCCCGTTCACGTTTTTGGGGTATTCCTTTGCCAATATGGAGAACTGAGGATTCCTCGGAAGAACTCTGCATTGGTTCGGTAGAAGAACTGGATAAAGAAATTAAGAAGTCAGTAGCCAAAGGCTATATGACAGAAGCCGATATTAAAAAGAGCAGGTGGGAAGATGTTGAACACAGGGACCTTCATAAGCCTTATGCCGACAATATTGTACTGGTATCGGCCAATGGCAAAAAAATGTTCCGTGAGCCTGATTTGATAGATGTTTGGTTCGATTCGGGTGCTATGCCTTATGCACAATGGCATTACCCGTTTGAAAATATAGAAGTGTTCAAGCAGAACTTCCCGGCAGACTTTATAGCTGAAGGTGTAGATCAGACTCGTGGTTGGTTCTTTACCCTGCATGCTATAGCAGTAATGCTTTTTGATTCAGTTGCCTTTAAAAACGTGGTGTCAAATGGACTTGTATTAGACAAGCATGGCAATAAAATGTCTAAGAGGCTAGGAAATGCTGTTGATCCATTTGAAACTTTAAGTAAATATGGCCCGGATGCTACACGTTGGTATATGATTAGCAACGCTCAGCCATGGGATAACCTTAAGTTCGATGAGGAAGGTATTGCAGAGGTTCAGCGTAAGTTCTTCCGTGCATTGCATAACACCTATGCATTCTTTGCTCTATATGCCAATATTGATGGTTTTACTTTTTCGGAAAAGGAAATAGCTGTCAGCGATAGACCAGAACTTGATCAGTGGGTGTTATCAGTACTAAGCTCCTTGGTAAAAAGGGTAGAGGAGAGTTATGATGCCTATGAGCCGATGCGTGCCGCAAGAGATATAGAAGAGTTTGTTTGTGACCAGTTAAGTAACTGGTACGTGCGTTTATCTCGTCGCCGTTTCTGGAAAGGGGACTATAGCGAAGATAAGATTGCAGCATTCCAGACTCTTTACACTTGCCTTGAAACAGTTGCCAAGTTAATATCACCTATAGCTCCATTTTATTCCGAACGGTTATTTGCCGACTTGAATAGTGTTTCGGGGAAGGAAAAAGTAGAGTCGATTCATCACAGTAATTTCCCCGTTGCAAATAAGAAAGACATTAACCTTTCTCTTGAAGAAAAAATGGACCTGGCTCAACGTATATGCTCTTTAACTTTATCTTTAAGAAAGAAAGTTAATATACGTGTACGTCAGCCACTTAACAAAGTTGTTGTGCCTATATTAGATGAAAATGTAAAGCATCAGATAGAGGCAGTAAAAAAGCTTATTTTGGCTGAGGTGAACATTAAAAATCTTGAATATATAACCGATACCTCAGGTATACTGGTTAAGAAGATAAAACCAAATTTTAAGGAACTCGGAAAGAAACTTGGCCCTTTAATGAAAGAAGGTGCAAATGCTATTAATGCATTTGATCAGGCACAGATTAGGGAAATTGAGTCAAAAGGAAGCTATACGCTTAATATAGGCGGAAAAGAGGTGGAGTTGCTGCTGAGTGATGTGGAAGTAATATCGGAGGATATACCGGGCTGGCACTTGGCATCTGACAATAAACTCACCGTAGCGCTTGATATTACTATAACCCCTGAACTAATGGAGGAAGGGATTGCACGTGAATTGATAAACCGCATTCAAAACCTTCGTAAGGACAATAGTTTTGAGGTGACTGACAAGATAGATCTAAAGATAAAAAAGAATATAGCCGTGGATAGTGCTGTTAAGAATAATTTTAACTACATTTGCGCCGAAACGCTTGCCGCATCCCTCGAAATG
>JABCZY010000069.1 GCA_013289395.1 Bacteroidota bacterium | reverse complement strand
ACATTTAAGTATTTAATGGAGAACCCGGTACTATTATTGGGAATGCAAAATATTTAACCTGCTGATTAAACTATTTGCTCCCATTTATATCAAAATAAAAACAACAATATGAAAAAACTCATTTTAACTTTAGGAATAGTTCTTGCAACTATGTTCACAGCTACCGCTCAAGAGGCAAGAGGAGAGAAGCAGGTTGATAAATTGATAGCTGAATATACAACTGCAGCGCAAATAACCCCTGATCAGTCGGCTAAAATAAAGCCAATGATCGAGTCGTTTATAGCAACCAGAAAGGCGAACAAAGAAAAGTACGCAAATGATGCTGAAGGACTTAAAACAGCCAACAAAACAAATAGGGAGAACCTTAAAGCACAACTGAAAACTGTTCTATCAGAAGATCAGATCAAGAAGATAGAAGAATATAACAAAGAGAAGAGAGCCGAAAAAAGTGGTGCAACCAATCAGGAATAATTAAAGAAGCCCTGCTATACAGGGCTTCTTCGTTTTAACTTTTTTTATTAAACCATTCGTTATTCTCTAGGCCTATTATAATACTTTTGCTTCAAGCCTATTGAATGAAAAAACTACTTGTTTTATTATTTATCTGCGTTTCTTACACTGTTCTTGCACAGCAGTATAGTATACAAGGCCATGTAATTGACAAACAAACAGGAGCCTCTCTTGCGTTTGTTAACATGATTGTAACCGGGCACCCGCAAATTGGTTCAACAGCAGACATTGATGGTAACTTTAAACTATCTGCATCCTTTCCAATTACTTCTATTACCTTCTCTTACGTAGGCTATAAAGATTTAACAATACCGGTTACAGATAATGCAGATAAGCAACACCTTGTTATACGGTTAGAAGAAAACAGTTATAACCTTAAAGAAGTAACCATTTTGCCAGGCATAAATCCCGCACTGCGAATTATTCAAAAAGCTATAGATAATAGTGATAAGAACAACCCTGAAAAAGTTCACTCGTTTACATATACCTCATATAATAAAATGTATGCTACATCTGACCTGAAAGCATCAGCCGATACACTCAACTCACTTGATTCGCTTAAAAAGAATATGCCTATAGATACAACAAAGAAGCCAAAAGGCGGTTTATCAAAACTATTACGGAAGCAATATCTCTTTCTTTCTGAATCAATAGGTAAGCGTAAATTTCTGTATCCAGAACATAATCATGAAGACATTATTGCTACCCGAACATCAGGTTTAAAAAACTCACCTTTTGCTTTATTAGCAACTCAATTACAATCATTCTCGTTTTATAAAGAAACTATAACTATTCTGAACGGAAGCTACCTTAATCCAATTTCAAATGCCGGCATAAAAAGATATAATTATATAATTGAAGATACTACGTATAATGGAACAGACACTGTTTTTGTAATTTCTTATCACCCGAAAAAAGGAAAGAACTTTGATGGAATGAAAGGGGTAGTATATATTAATACGAACGGGTATGCTTTACAAAACGTGCTTGCACAGCCCATAACTGAGGACAAAACAATTAGCATACATATACAACAGAAGTACGATTATGTTAGTCATAAACAATGGTTCCCTATTCAATTGAATACCGATTGGGTTTATAATAATATAACGCTGAGTGACAGTACCCTTTCAAGCGGAAATACGGTCGTTAATCCTGACGATGAGCATAATAAACTTAAGGTAGTGACTCGCAGTTATATTAAAGATATTGTAATTGATACGGTTTTGAGAAAAAGAGATTTTGGCAGGGTTGAAGTTGAAATAAAAGACAATGCCGCAAAACAGCCAGATTCTATCTGGAACAAATATCGCAATGATTCACTAACCTTGAAAGAAAAACATACCTATAAAGTCATTGACAGCGTTGGGAAAGCAGACCATCTTGATCGTAAGTTACAATGGTTTGAAGCACTAAGTACAGGTAAACTCAGGATGGGATGGGCTGACCTCGATCTAGGCAGAATTATAACGTATAACGGGTACGAAAACATCAGACTTGGAGCAGGATTGCATACCAATGATGAAATATCACGCTTTATTTCTATAGGTGGTTATGGAGCGTATGGGTTTGGAGATAAGGCTTTTAAATATGGTGGCGATTTAGGTTTATTATTTGATCCTTATTCGCATCTTAAACTCGATTTCGCTTATCAGAATGATGTGGTAGAAGCAGGTGGTGTATCTTTTTATAATGACGATCATCTTCTCTCCACTGAATCGTATCATGACTACTTTATAAATAACATGGATAAGATACAAAAGGAGGAAGTTTCTCTATCCTTTGATGCCTTGCGTTATTTCGAGTTCAATATGTTTGGCAATGAACAAATAAGAACTAGTACTAATTCATATGAATTTGGCATAAGTAGTACTAATTCAACTGTGCTTTTTAACCAATTTAATTTCACAGAAGCAGGAATTAATATACGGTTTGCATACCAGGAAAATTTCATGAAAACTCCAATGGGAATGATCTCTCTGGGAACAAAATACCCTATAATATGGGCCAATATTACACATGGCTTTAATGGATTACTGAATGGCCAGTTTGATTATCTAAAGTATGATCTCAAAATATCGAAAGTGTTCCACATCCCTCAAATAGGCAGCTCATCTATATCAGTATTGGCAGGTTATGTAAATGGTAATGTACCATATACTATGCTTTATAATGCCAGTGCTTGTTATGAGCAGTATACGTTGGCAGTAGATAATTCCTTCGAAACCATGCGGCTAAACGAATTTCTTTCAAACAAATACGCGGATGTATTCCTTTCGCACGATTTTGAATCTTTCCTGTTTCGGTCGAAGAACTTTAACCCACATTTAAAACTCGTAACTCGCTTAGGATGGGGAATCTTGGATAATGCAGGTAATCATTACAACTTCCCTACTACCATCGAAACAATGAACAAAGGCTTTTATGAATCGGGAGTTGAATTAAATAATATATTGAAAATGAATTTTCTTGAACTGGGTGTAGGCACATATTACCGCTACGGACCTTATGCATTCAGTACTACCGGCAATAACTTTGCCTACAAATTCACTGCGTATATAGCATTATAAACACAACTGTAAGTTTGTTACTTTAGCTTTCCCAAATAACATAGGAATTGAACCCGATGACCCGAATTTTTAAAGCTTTATTTGCAATCTATGCCGTTCTGGTCGCAATAGTCTCTTGCATAATTGTAATACCTGCATATTTAATAATCTTCAATTTTTTCCCTAAAACCAGCGCTCCCTATTCGGCCCATAAATTATCAAGGTTCTGGGCAAAATTTCTCTTCACATTCTTTTTTATTCGAGTTGATGTAAAAGGTAAGGAGAAGATTAAACCTGACCAAGCATATATATTTGTTTGCAACCACAGGTCACAGCTTGATATTCCTCTATTTGCCTGTGCCTGCACAAATACATTCAGGTTCCTTTCTAAAATTGAAGTAACCAGGATACCTGTATTCGGGTACGTGGTTAAGAAGCTATATATAACGGTAGACAGAAAGAAAAGAAACGACAGGGCGGTAAGCTTTGATAAAATGAAGCACTCACTATTACAGGAAAAAATATCTGTTATTCTTTTCCCGGAAGGAACAAGAAACCGCTCGCAAGAACCCCTCTTGAATTTTAAAGATGGGGCATTTAGATTAGCTATAGAAACTCAATTACCAATTGCAGTACTTACCATTTTTAACACTGCAGATTTTCTACCAGCTGATGCATTTGAAATGAAACCAGGTACAGTTTGTGCAATTTGGGATGAACCTATTGAAACCAAAGGGCTAACTATGGAAGACGTACCTGCGTTGAAAGAGAAAGTTCGGAATATTTTATCAGGAAATATTGAACAAAATCGTGTTTAGAATCTGATACCAATTACCAGTACATCATCCAGCTGCTCATTATTACGTTTCCATCCAAGAAATTCCTTCTCAAGCATCTTTTGTTGTTCAGGCATTTCATGGGAATGTATGCTCAACAGATATTCTTTAAACCGTGAGCTCATATATTTTTTGTTTCTATCTCCACCAAACTGATCTTCAAATCCGTCAGTAAACATATAAATCACATCGCCTTTCTGGATGGTCAATTCATGATTTGTAAATGGTTTTAGTTGATCCTGGCTTTGAAGGCCAATTGCTTGCTTATCACCATCATAACTAGTAAGTACATTCCCACGTATATGATACATTACATGATTGGCTCCGGCATAATTGAGTTTCATGGTCTGCGGGTTGAACGCGCAAACCGACATATCCATTCCATCATTTATAACAATCTCATCCATCTTCTTATTAAGTGTCTGCACCACTTCCCTATTCATATAATCAAGCACCGCACCGGGTGTATTTACTTCTGGCGAATTAACAGTTTGATTAAGTATTGTATACCCTACCAGGCTCATAAATGCACCGGGTACACCGTGGCCTGTACAATCAACCACTGAAATCACATCAAGCTTTGCGCCTGTCGATGCCAACCCATTATTTACTGATGATTTTACTGAAGTATGCCAATAGAAATCACCACTTACAATATCCTTCGGCTTATACAAAACAAACATTTCTGGGAATGATTGCTGCATCGAAGATAGGGATGGCAATATGGCATGCTGAATATTCTTTGCGTAGGTAATACTATCGATCAGGTCTTTATTTTTCTGCTCTATAATATCGCTTTGTTTCTTTATTTGCGCTTGCATGTGCAAACGTTCACGTATATCACGTGCCGATATAAATATTACAACCTTGCCTGCAAAATCTTCAACCTTGGCACTACACTCCACATCTATTCTTTCGCCACTTGCACTTATAAATGGAAGATCAGTGTATATTAATCCCTTCTTTTCATATACTGTAGCAATAACTTCTGAACTTCTTGCCAGTTGCTCTTTCGAGTGAATATTAAAAATTGTCTTGTTCGTTAATTCTGCTAACGGATACCCAAGCATTTTCTGCGCAGCTTCATTGGCATACATTATTTTGCCATCTATAATATCTATTAGCAACAACGTATCATTAATATGTTGAAAGAGTTGTTCATAGCTCTTATTTTCCTTTTTTAACTTTAAGCTACGAGCAAGCTGAAATATTGCAAACGCTGCAAATACGCCAGAAACAATAAAAATTATATTACTTATACTATTCATTCGCCTTTTGTCCCTTCAATTGATTGCAAAATAGGGAATATGTCGGCTAGTTTTACTACTTCACCAATTTTTTCAGGGTTTGAGCTGTATCTTATTATCCCTTTCTTATCTATTAAAAAAGAAGCAGGTAACGGCACCTCCTTATCATCATTATAGTTATTAGCATGCAATAAATGCTCAGCTTTAATTTTAAGCCTATATAAATGTGTCACATTCAGGCCTGTATCCGATAAAATTTGAAAATCAAGCTTAAGTTCTTCTGCCATTTTACGGTTTACCCCCGTTGGATCAGGGCCAATAACTAATAAGAATACGTTGTTTTCCCTGAATTGTGCACTTTCCCTTGCATAGGTACGTAACATTATATGGCACATTGGGCACCACTCTCCTCTTACAAATATTAGTAATACATTGTTCTTTTCCTTAAAATCGCTCAGGCAAATCTGCTCATCATTCTCGTTCTGAAGACAAAATATTGGTGCTGGTTCTCCGGCAGCCAAGCCATTACCTTTCTTAATTCTGAGTTTGATCTTTATGCCATCATAAAAAACATCGCCAATCATAAACCCATTAGCGACGAAATATGCTAATGGAAATAATCTCGCATCGGAGCTAATCAGGTTTCGGTTCAACTTCATTTCAATTACATACAAAGCGATTGCGACCAAAAGAAAAAGTGGTTCTATCCACAATTTTAATGTATGCCCCAGGTTTTCCATCCATATATTGCGAATCATAAGTGCAATGAATGGCAATAGAATATAAGGGATCGATAATTGAATTATGCTACCTGAATAATACAATGCTACAATTGCAACAATATGACAAATCAAAATACTAATCACTGCCACTCTCGATTGAGTGTAAACAAGGAATATGTAAGAAGCAAATACAGCAATTGTACAAAAAGCATATGCCTGAAATAGCTCATTCCGGTATATCAGGAATGAAGCCATTACTAGGGCAATCATACCTAATACTCCAAATATTAACGCTACTCTCTTTTTCACAAATTCAATTTCAGCAAAGTTAAAAATTAAACAGTCTTTTTCTCACACTTCTCATAACCCAAAGTTTATATACGAATTTAGTTCCGTTTTAGATTATCCTTCCAATGAATTACTGTATTGCTGGAAAATTAGTTCATATTGTGTTACTATCCATACTAAAATACAAGGGAAAGCCATAATTGCATACGGCTTAATATAATTATCGCTGATATACCTTGGGAATAATGAGGTGGGTGGTAGAATAGTGAGTAGAAGCACAGCTATCATTAATATAGTTGAAAATTTATCTTTTGCGCTGTTAGCATACCATATTGCAACACCTACTACTACTACTATGTATGAAGGTGATTCAGCAATATGATTGAAGATCATTGCCCACACTAATAAAGAAGACAGTATAAATAACCGGAACTTAACATTTTTAAATGAGCTAAAACGAAAAAAAGGAAGACACATTATTGCGGTTCCAATCAACTGAATATATATGGCAGGCGGAGCAAAATTGAACCAGAATTTCAACACTCCCATAACAGATAATGGTACCTGAATATTGGGCTCTATTCCTGTTTCTTCCGACTTATGTATAGTCATCATTACATCATACCAATTATGATATTGCCATAGGAGCTGGTGATAGGAGACAAAAAGCAAAGGAGCAAGTAGAAAAACAACACCGAAAAGAAACATTCTACCTATAAATTTCAGCTTGCCAGGGTACATTAAGAACATAACCGCTGCGCCAATAGCATAAATCTTAATAAATGCAGCCAACACAATAAAAAAAGCGGCCCTACCGGGCTTGCCCTTCTCAAATGAAATAAACGCAAAAATTATAAATGCAGTAACCATTGGGGCTACTTGCATGTGTTGAATACATGTTACGTATTCAATAAAAATAAAGCAATAAATAATAATCCGGTTATTTTTATTATCAAACGGTAGTAGCCTAATCGCATAGAATAATAAAATGGCATCGAGACTGCACCATAAAACCACCTGTATATAAATTGGTAAGAATGATAGTGGTGCTATTATCACCGCAAAAGTTGGGCTATACAGAAATAAATCCTCATACTCATTCCAGTAGCGTATGTATAGATTCATCTCACATATTAGATGAGAAAATGAAGTTTTATAAATGAGGTAATTATTATAGAATCTATGGCCTTGTATATCTTTCTGTATTCCAATCAAGATTGAAACAATGAGAAATATCCAGAAATAAGCTTTTTCCTCGAATAAAAACCGTGGTATTTTACTCTTTACTTTTTGTATCACATTAGTGGTTGCCATTCTTCATGTAATATTACAAAACTCTCCCGATCCGATAAATTCGCCCCTGTCTTTTAACCTTATTAAAAGTTTCTCAAGCCTAACTAACATCCCTTTACCGGAAACACTCTTCACATAAAAAGGTAGTTTATATTTTGAGATATCTGCAAATTCCCAAGGGTGGAAATAAAGACTGAGATAATTATCATTCTTAAGTGTGCTTAATGCCAACATTGTATAAAACCGGGTTGGAAAATTTTTGAAGCTGATCCAGAACAAGGGTATCCTTAATATTGTAGCTACTGATGTGGGTAATATCATCAGACCCGAACTCTGAAATGGCTTTCTTGCCTTATCGAAGTTATTATACCTCCCAGGGATGTAAGTTGGGTTAAGTGAAGAATCATATATGTAACCTGCTTTAGCTAAAAGAGACATATCTACTGGCATTAGTCTCGCCATTCGAAAACCATTTACTGTTTTACTTGTAATATTTTGAAGAGCTATTTTAGATTTGAGAATATCATCGGGCTGAAATGATGAATGATAAAAACCATGTGAAGCTATTTCATGACTTTCTGCAATTTTTTTAATGATCTCCGGCCTGGATTCTGCAAAAAAAGCGGTTGTATAGAAAGTAGCTTTTATCTGATGTTTGTCCAGAAGTGCTAACAAAGGTATCAGACCTTTCATCGTTACATCTAACTTCTCTTCTTCAGTCAACTTTTGGCCAAACTCCTCTGGAATATCAAATTCCTCAAGATCGAAACTTAATAGAATCTTATTATCCATTATATCTACCTCTTACTTTGTAAAATATCATTCTTAATAGGCTAAAGAACATGCCCGGAGAATCGCGAATAACCTTTATAGTAGAAGGGCTATACTTATGATGCTTGTTAACCTTAGCAGGTATAAGTGCAACACTATACCCCTTTTGCTTAGCTATATAAAGTAATTCCGCATCAAAGGCAAAATCGTTAATTATGCTCAAGCTGAATAATTTCTTTGCAACACCTCCTTTGAACCCTTTAATACCGGCCTGTGTATCTGTAAAATCGAGCCCTAATAATAACCTTGCGAGTCTGTTAAAAATTTCCCCCGCAATAAAACGTTGTAGTTTACGTGAACTATTCTCTCCAAGCTTTCTATTACCTATTGCAATATCACTTGTTTTCAAAGCATCCATTATTAAACCAACATGGTCCATAGAATAAGCCATATCACCATCATTAAATACTATATACTCTGAATCTATTTCTTTTATGGCATGCTTTAATGCACTCGCCTTACCCATATTTGTTCCTAGGT
>JABCZY010000068.1 GCA_013289395.1 Bacteroidota bacterium | reverse complement strand
TTATTGATGTATCATGCCATATTTTTATCCCCGATGCATTCTCACCCAACGGCGATGGCCAAAACGATTACCTATATGTGCGTGGCGATTGTATTAAAACAATGCAGTTTGAAATATTCGACCGTTGGGGCAATAAGGTATTTGAAACTACCGATAAAAGTATTCCATGGAATGGTGTGTTTAATGGCCAGGCTGCAAACACAGGCAGCTACGTGTATTACCTGAGTGCTACATTATATGATGGCACCACACAAACAAAGAAAGGGAATGTGGCTTTGGTGAGGTAATACCTTAACCTTAAATTCAATATATTTGTTTGTAAATTCCACTGAATTGAAGAGGTTTATTATATGCATTTTATTTTTACTAATCATAGGTAAATCTCATGCACAAAGCTGGCCATTTGCTGAGAGGTATCTATCAGGTAATGGAGGTAACGGAACCAGTCCCTATTCAATTACAACAGATGATAAAGGCAATGGTATAAATACTGGCTATTTTCAGGATACTATAGCAATAGGTCTTTTCGTGCTGCGTTTTCCGCAATCAAGTGCAATATGCAGTTATGTTTCCAAGTTCAGTTCTTCGGGTACACCATTATGGGTTACAGGTATATACCCCGGTAAAAATAGTACTGGTCGGGTTTTTTCCTATACAGTGGGTGCAGACCCGTTAGGGGATATTTATATCGCCGGAATATTTAGTGACACTATTATAATTGGAAATAACAGCAGTGGATATGCTGTTAATCCCAGTGCTTCCACTGATGCATATTTTCTTGCAAGGCTTGATGCCAATGGTAATGTAATATGGCTGAAAACAGGTGCATATTCTCCCATGGTCAGTTATACTTTACAGCAGGCACTGGTTGTAGACAAGAATTCAAATGTTTATATAAGCGGGCTTTTTGAAAATAATTTGACTTTTGGAAGCTATACATTAAACTCCTATTATGGTAAATCATCGGTTTTTTTGGTCAAATATGACGGTAACGGAAATGTGTTATGGGCTAAACAATCAAAAAGCCCTAATCAAAATTTATCATCACTTGCCGTAACATGGCCCGGAATAGCCCTTGATAACCAGGATAACATATTTGTTTCAGGCTCATTCAATGATTCTGTTCTGTTTGATAATCAGGTTCTGTATTGCAAATACTCGAATGGAGAGAATATGTTCCTTGTAAAATACGATGGCAATACAGGGAATGTATTATGGGCTCGTAGCCCTGACTCTCATAGCTCAAATGGAGGAATAAATGGCTGGGCAAATATGCTAACCAGGGCATCGTTAGCCACCGATAGTTATGGTAATGTATACGTGGCTTCTAATTTCTATGATACGTTAAGTTTTGGCCCTTATTCGGTAATAGAATATTGTACCAGAACAAGTGGAAGATATGGCGGCGCCTTTGTTGTTAAATATAGTGGTTCAGGCAGCCCTATATGGGCGGAAAGTGTAAAAACCAAGAAGCCAACACAAAGCTGCACGGCATTTGCTTTATGCAGTGATGGATGGAATAATTTATACTTAGCCGGGGAAACGGAAGACTCAAGTTTGAGTTTTGGGGGCCTTACGTTAGGGCCTAATCCCTGGCAGCCTTATTTTATTTATGCTTTTGATACAGGAGGGCATGCCACATGCGGCGCATTGCTTAATGATGGACTAAGGTATATTAACCTTGCTGCAAGCCCTATTGTACCATCAGTTTATGTTAACGCTGATTTATATGGAGGTACAATATTCGGTAAGGACACTTTACACGGTACATTTAATTCCAGTTTTCTGGCCGAGTTTGAATGCGATACTTGTAAAATGCATTCTCATTTTAGTGGTAATACAACTATATGCCGGGGGCAATCAGATGTGATTACTGTTTCAGCATCAGGCGCAAGTTATATTTGGAGCAATGGTAATTATGACAGTACTATAACCATTTCACCTATCAATACTACTGTATACAGTGTGTATTATGCAAATGGTACTTGTTATGGTGACACTAATATAACAGTTACTGTTTTACCGGTTCCAACCGCATCTATTACAGCTAAGCAAAGCATTTGTGTTGGCGATTCAGCTACTATAACTGCTTCAGGAGGTGCATTATATGCCTGGAGTAATGGAGACTCGACAGCCACTATTGTTGTGAAGCCTAATGTATCAATAGAATATTCTGTTGTTGTTTCTAATGGTACCTGTTCTGCTAAGGATAGCAGCAGCGTTACTGTTTACAATATGCCCGTGCCCAATGTCAGTAATACTCAAACTATTTGTGCAGGTACTTCAGCTACCTTAAGTGTTTCAGGTGGCTCAGGGTATAAATGGAGCAATGGTGATACAACAACAACAATTATGGTTAGCCCTAATTCCACAGCAACTTATTCCGTTAACTTATATAATGGCCCATGTTCTGTAAAAGACAGTGTTTCTGTTGTTGTGCATCCTATACCGAGCCCTACCATTTCGCCCACTCAAAATATTTGTACAGGTAATTCAGCAGTTCTTTCTGCAACTGGTGGTTCGCTGTATCTGTGGAATAATGGAGATACTACGTCTTCTATTACTGTTGCTCCAACAACAAGCGTTACTTATTCAGTTTCTGTATCTAATGGATTTTGCAAAATTAATGATAGCGTGCAGGTAGTTGTTTCTAATTACCCGATACCCGTTATAAATAATGCTGGAAGTGTTTGCGCAGGTAAATCAATAACTATAGCAGTGTCTGGCGGAAGCCATTATATATGGAGCACAGGAGTTGCTACTGCAAGTATAACAGTTACACCAACCATAAATACCACATATAGCGTAACACTATATAATGGCGCATGCAGTGTGAATGACAGTGCCACAGTAATAGTAAACCCGCTTCCTTTAACAACCGCCTGTTGCGACACCACCATTGCATTTGGTAAAAACGTTCAACTAACTTCATCGGGTGGCAGCACATATTTATGGAGCCCATCAAATGGCTTAAGTTGCAATACCTGCTTTGATCCCATTGCTTCGCCAACTGTAAATACAACATACACACTCACCGTAACAAGCGATAGTGGATGCACTACACAACAAACAATTACCATTGATGTAAACTGCGGAACCATATTCATTCCCGATGCATTCTCCCCAAACAACGATGGCCAGAACGATTACCTGTATGTGCGCGGCGACTGTATTAAAATCCTACAGTTTGAAATATTCGACCGTTGGGGCAACAAAGTATTTGAAACTACTGATAAAAATATTCCATGGAATGGGATGTTTAACGGTAAGGCTGCAAACACAGGTGCTTATATGTATTACCTGAGCGCTACATTATATGATGGCACTACACAGACTAAGAAAGGGAATGTGGCTTTGGTGAGGTAGGAAAACAGTATGAGTAATTAGTATTGGGTATTGAGTTGTAACTATTGTGCAAGATTTCAATTCTAAATACTCTATACTGAAGTTTTCTGTTTAAATCCCTATATTTGATAAGTAAACCTCATCGCCTTGAAAAAACTGACCACCGTTTTTTTATTGATCAACTTTTTTTTGTGCAAGGCGCAGACTAAACCAGTTATAACCACTAACCCAAACCAGGGTTTTATAGAAAATAAAGGCCAGTTAATTGATCAGAACAATAAGCCAAACAGCAATGTAAAATACTTACTTTGCCACCCTGGGTTTAATGTTCAGTTAAGGCAAACAGGCTTCAGTTACGATACCTATACCGATACAAAAGATACTACTGCTGCCCAGATAAAATTCCCTTCAAGCCCTAAATTCAAACAACCTCAATATTTTAAGCGGAATTTCCACCGGGTTGATGTGGAGCTATTGAATTGTAATAGCAACGTAGAAATAGAAGCAACAGGGCGATCAAAAACATGTTTTAATTATTTCACAACCGGAACACCAAGGCAGGGCATAACCAATGTTCATTATTACCAACGTGTATTATATAAGAACATATACCCTCATATCGATCTTGTGTTCTTTACTGAGGACGATAAAAAAGAAAAAGCAGGATTGGAGTATAATTTCATTCTGCATCCGGGTGCTGATATCAACAATATTAAGCTGATGTATAAAGGCATGAATGCTGCATTGCTCGATCGCGGAGCTATTAAAGTGCAGGTAGCGGCGGGTGTTTTTGAAGAAAAAATTCCTTCCAGTTATTTTAATGAAAATGGCCAACAGGTGAATGTGTCATATAACGAAGCAGCAAATAATGTTTTCTCGTTCAGATTGCCTGCAGCTGTTTCGATTACACACGACCTGGTAATTGACCCTACACCTAATTTACAATGGGGTACTTACATAGGCGGAAATAGTTGGGATTTTGTCAACAGTATTGCACTTGATGCTAATAACAACGTGTATGTTGCTGGAGGCACAAATAGCCCCAATAATATAGCCACCTCGGGTGCGTATCAAACAACCTACGGCGGAGGATATGCGGATTGCCTGATTGCTGAGCTTGACCCGACAGGCTCAACTCTTTTATGGGCAACCTATTACGGTGGTCCTGCGTATGACAATATTAGCGCGTTACGACTTGATGCATCAGGTAATATTTATGTATCAGGCATCACACAAAGTTCATCGGGCATTGCAACCGCAGGTGCATATAAAACCATTAATACAGCCACCGGAAATTATAACACATTTGTTGCTAAGTTTAATTCAAACGCCTCGGCTTTGTTGTGGGGCACTTATTACGGTGGCATTGGGCCCGACTGGAATTATTCTATGGCAATTGATTCTGCTGATAATGTATTTGTAATAGGCTTTACCAAAAGTACAACGGGTATATCCACCCCGGGTGCCTACCAGGTAAGTTTAGCAGGTGGGTACGATGGATATGTGGCCAAGTTCGATTCATCGGGCTCTGCACTTTTGTGGGGAACGTATTATGGCGGAACGGCGGATGATTCAGCCGGAATAATTATGCTTGAAGCGGCCGACAATGTGTACATAGCAGGAACGACACAAAGCGCTGCAGGTATAGCAACACCGGGGGCGTATAAAACCAATTACACGGGCGGCAATAACGGAAACGTTTTTATTGCCAAATTAAATTCATCGGGTTCAGCTTTGCTGTGGGGTACATATTATGGTGGTGCAGGGCGTGACTCCCCGGGAGATATGCGTATGGATGCACAACATAATATATATATGACAGGCGTTACACGTAGCGCTACAGGTATTGCTACAGCCGGAGCATTTCAAACTACCTACAACGGTGGTGTGTATGGAAATGCTTTTATTGCCAGGTTTAACCCTAACTGTACATCATTGTTATGGGGTACTTATTCAGGTGGCGCTGCAGCAGAATTGGGATACGATATTTGCCTGGATTCAAACAAATATATTTACATAGCCGGAGAAACTTCAAATAAAACAGGTGATGCAACACCCGGTGCATATCAAACCGTTTATGGCGGAGGAATAGGTGATGCCTTCCTGGCTAAGTTCGACTCTACGGGATCTTCACGTATATGGGAAACATATTATGGTGGTGCAGGTGATGATGCCGCAAATTGTTTGGCAATTGACAAAAAACTTAACCTGTATGTAGCCGGCTTAAGTGCCAGTACTTCAAGTGTTGCCACAGCGGGTGCGTATCAAACAGTGTATGGGGGTAACCCTTGGGACTGTCTGGTAGCAAAGTTCACTGAAAATTGCGACCTGGTTGGTTTGAAAACAGCTGCCACAAAATATGCTATTTGTGGTATTGATAGCGTTACAGCAACAGTAACACCTGTTGGTAGTAATTATGTGAAATATGTATGGTCGCAAGGTGGGCAAACAATTGCCAGTATTCAGTTTACACCAGCTAATACAGCTACCTATTTTGTTACAGTTACCGACACCATTGGCCTTTGTTCAATTACCGATAGTGTTTCAATTTCTGTTAACCCTGTTCCAATAGCAGTTATTAAAGGTGTAAATAGTATTTGCAATGGCAGTTCAACTACACTCACGGCATCGGGTGGCACAGCTTATTTGTGGAACACCGGTGCAACTACAGATAGTATTGTGGTCTCTCCTAATTCAACTGTAATGTACACTGTTATGATTAGTCAAAATGGATGTAAAGATTCGGTTTCTTCAAAAATAATAGTCAATCCTGTGCCTTTAGCAACAGCTTGTTGCGACACCTCCATTGCATTTGGTAAAAACGTGCAACTAACTTCATCAGGCGGCAGTACTTACGTATGGAATCCGGCGCAAGGACTGAATAGCAACACATGTTTTGATCCCGTTGCTTCACCAACAGTGAATACTACATATACTTTAGTGGTTACAAGCGACAGTGGTTGCTCAGCTCAACAAACAATTACTATAGATGTTAACTGCGGCAACATATTCATCCCCGATGCATTCTCCCCAAACAACGATGGTCAAAACGATTACCTGTATGTGCGTGGCGATTGTATTAAGTCAATGCAGTTCGAAATATTCGACCGCTGGGGCAACAAGGTATTTGAAACAACTGACCAGGGTATCCCATGGAATGGTATGTTTAATGGCAAGGCAGCAAACACAGGCAGCTACGTGTATTACCTGAGCACTACATTATATGATGGCACTACCCAAACTAAAAAGGGTAATGTTACCTTGGTGAGGTAAATTGATTTCCTTATCTTTGATATATAAATACCACGGTATTGAAGCCACTACTTACATTAAGTATTTTATTTTGCTTTTCGTTATTCAATGCCACGGCCCAAAAATGGACTGTAAAAAAGCCATTTGAACAAAATGTTTTTATTGAAAATAAGGGTCAGTTCAATGTAAGTAAAAGAGCGGGTATAAAAAGGCCTGTACTATATTATACTGAAAAAGGTAACATACAACTATTTTATACCGCTAACTCAGTTGTTTTTGAATACGACAGCCTTATACTTATAAATGATACGAACGAAAAAGAGACTGAACATGACCGGCCAAAAGTAAAAGCGGAAAGGAAATTTATGACCATGCATTGGGATGGGGCAAATCTTAATCCTACAGTAGAAGTAAAAGAACAGGTGAGTAATTATTTTACTTATCCAAATTTTAAAGATAAAGCAGGGAAATCGGGTATTTTAGCGCATGCCTGGAAAAAGCTTATTTACCATAACCTGTATAGTGGAATTGATGTTGAGTTTTATTATCCTTCAGATAAAGGCGGAGTAGAGTACAACATTATAGTTCACCCGGGTGCAGATATATCGAAATTTAAACTCAAGTACTCTGGTGCAAAGCTGAGTTTAAAAGATGGTAATGTAATAATTGCTTCACCGTGTGGCGAGTATACTGACCACAAACCTGTAATACGTTTAAATGGTAACCATATCTCCTCATCATTTAAAGTAGAGAACAACATAATTTCTTTACAGGTAGATAAGCATAGCCCTAAAGACTCACTTGTAATTGATCCATGGATAACTTCAACGCAGTACGCTGTCTATAACAGGGTGTATAGTGTCGACTATGATGTTAAAGGGAACGTATATATATGTGGTGGTGCTTTTAGGCATGAATATCAAATACAGAAATATAATAGCAAGGGTATATTAGAATGGACCTATAGTTCAACTCTTGATACTCCCATGTTTTCAATTTACTATTATAGCCAGCTTGCTGTTGACCATCGAAATGGAACATCGTATTTCGGTCAGGCATTTGATGATGGTAATGGATGCGAGATCATTAAAATTGATTCTTCCGGTATGAGAACAGGAATAGTGAACACATACCAAAGTGAAATATGGCGCATTTCTTTCGATTATTGTAACAATGAATTGGTAATTGGCGGTGGCACTCCTCAAAATGCTCCCATTCCATTTCCGAGGAATATGGCCTTTACAGTTGATACAGGGTTTACTAAGGTTAATTCTGTTAATGTACTGAATACGACTGAGTATTTTCATGATGTAACCCTACAAGCGCTTGATGGTGTAGGGCATGTATACATGGCAACATCAAACAATAACGGAGCGCCATACTGGCCTAGTTTCGAGAATGTTTTTTTAAGATTGCCTTTACCATCACTATCACCCACTGCATATATTGATAGTGACGGGCACAACTTTGTGGAGTGCCAGAATATTTATTACTATCCACCTATTTGGTATGTTGGATCTCCTTATGGTAGGCAGGGCAATGGATTTAACGGCATGGCGGCAAACACAACCATGTTACTTACATATGATGGAAAGGAATTAAAAAAGTGGCGACCTTCGAACGGAGCTTATGTAGATAGTGTTTCTGTATCAAATCAATATTTTTACTGGGCAGGGATTGATATTGATTATAAAGGAGAAATATATGTTGGCAATGAAACAAATGTGGTTATTTACGATTCTGCTTTACACCAGGTATCATCTCCCATTCCATGTGCCGACTCTGTATATGATCTGAAGCTGAACAATAAGGGAATGTTGTTCACCTGCGGCGCCAACTTTGTTGAGGCTGATAGCGTGCCTCTTGTAAAAATGGCATATGCAACGTGTACCTCACCAACATCCTGTTCTGCATGTAATGGCACTGCAACGGCTACAGGTATAGGCACTCCTCCGTTTACATACAAATGGAGCAATGGTGCAACCACTAAAACAATTACGGGCCTCTGCCCGGGCATCTATACGGTAACCATTACTAACGGCCTGTGCCTTCCTGATAAAGATACAGCCATAGTTACCATATCAAACAAAGTTCCATATGTGCCTTCCGTTGTCGATACAAATCCGGTAAATTGTGTATTACCTAATGGAAGTATTACGGCATTTCCTGCAGAATCTACTTATGTGTGGAGTAACGGAGAAACAACTCAGAAAGACACCGGACTTTCCGCAGGTACATATAGTGTTACCGTTACGGATAGTAATGGTTGTAAATCTATAATGTATGGCACACTGCTTCCTCAGCCTGTTCCGGT
>JABCZY010000067.1 GCA_013289395.1 Bacteroidota bacterium | reverse complement strand
GCTCAGCTTTTACCTTGTTTATCTTATCTATCTGGTACTGGCGGATGGAATCATCAACGGTAAACAGGTTTTCAGGCCTCTTCTCCTCTACTTCAAATTTATTTACACCCACAATTATCTTCTCTCCCTTCTCAATATCATCCTGGTATTTAAAGGCTGAGCTGGCAATTTCGTTTTGCATATAGCTCTTTTCAATTGCCTTAACAGCACCACCCATTTTCTCGATCTTGTTCAGGTATTCCCATGCTTTTGCTTCTACTTCATCCGTAAGTGCTTCTATAAAATAAGAACCTGCAAGCGGGTCAACGGTTTGCGGAACACCACTTTCATAACCTACAATTTGCTGTGTACGTAAGGCAATACGCGCTGCTTCTTCAGTTGGTAATGCAAGCGCCTCGTCAAAACCATTGGTATGTAACGATTGTGTACCGCCCATCACAGCCGATAAAGCCTGTATAGTTACACGAATAATATTGTTCTGCGGTTGTTGCGCTGTGAGCGTAGAACCAGCCGTTTGTGTGTGGAACCTGAGCATTTGTGCCTGCACATCAGTAGCACCAAGGTCTTTAGTGATCTTCGCCCACATACGCCTTGCCGCACGGAACTTAGCTACTTCTTCAAACAAATTATTATGGGCGTTGAAGAAGAAAGACAAACGCCTTGCAAATACATTTATGTCCAATCCTTTTTTAATAGCTGCCTGCACATACTCCCTACCGTTAGCCAGCGTAAAGGCAAGTTCCTGCACGGCTGTGGATCCTGCCTCGCGAATATGATAACCCGAAATGGAAATTGTGTTCCACTTAGGCACTTCTTTGCTGCAATACTCAAAAATATCGGTGATAATACGCATGGAAGGCGTTGGCGGATAGATATATGTGCCCCTTGCAGCGTATTCCTTTAAAATATCATTCTGTATGGTGCCAGATATCTTCTTTACATCCGAGCCTTTCTTTTTCGCGAGGGCAATGTACATACCCAGCAAAATAGATGCGGTAGAATTGATGGTCATTGATGTGGATACTTTCTCAAGGTCAATTCCATCAAAAAGGATTTCCATATCCTTAAGTGTATCTATTGCAACACCCGATTTGCCTACCTCTCCTTCCGAGAGCTCATGGCTGGAATCGTAGCCCATTTGGGTAGGCAGGTCAAATGCAACTGATAAACCGGTAGTACCATTGTTCAATAAATAGTGGTAACGTTTGTTCGACTCCTCAGCGGTAGAGAACCCTGCATACTGGCGCATGGTCCATAGTTTACTGCGGTACATATCAGGGTGCACACCACGGGTAAAAGGGTATTGCCCGGGTTGTTCATCCGGTATATCCTGCTTTGGGTAGGTGCGTTTTATTTCAATACCTGAATCGGTAAAATACTTCTGCTCCTCTGTAGGTTTGCTCATAACTCTTGGTTAATGATAACATGGCAAAGATAGGGAATGCAACAGAAGTAAAAAATACAATCCGCCCTTGCAAAAAATAGTATATTTTTGCGCCTCTTATGGCGAAAATAGAACACATACGGAACTTTTGCATTATAGCTCACATTGACCATGGTAAAAGTACCCTGGCTGACCGCTTGTTGGAGTTTACCAAAACGGTAACCGGCCGGGATATGCAGGCACAGGTGCTTGATGACATGGACCTGGAGAAGGAAAGAGGTATTACCATTAAGAGCCATGCCATTCAAATGAGCTATGTATATAAGGGTCAGACCTATGTGCTGAACCTTATCGATACCCCCGGCCACGTTGATTTTTCATACGAAGTATCACGCTCTATTGCTGCCTGCGAAGGCGCTTTATTGCTTGTTGACTCTACTCAGGGCATACAAGCCCAAACCATATCGAACCTTTACCTGGCATTAGATAATGACCTTACCGTTATTCCCGTCCTGAATAAGGTGGACATGCCAAATGCCATGATAGAGGAGATTAAGGACCAAATGGTAGATATCATTGGCTGCCGCCGTGATGAAATATTACTTGCCAGTGGCAAAACAGGACAAGGAGTTGAAGAATTATTAGCCGCTATTATTGAACGGGTTTCTGCGCCAAAAGGCGACAGAGAGGCTCCATTACAGGCACTTTTATTTGATTCAGTATTCAACGTTTTCCGTGGTGTGGTAGCCTATTATAAGGTTGTAAACGGCACCATACGCAAGGGTGACAGAATACGTTTTATAGCTACCGGTGCAGAATATGTTGCGGAAGAGGTAGGTGTATTGAAATTACAATATTCCCCTCAAGATAAAATTGAGGCGGGAGACGTTGGCTATATTATTACGGGTACAAAAGTTGCAAAGGAAGTACGTGTGGGCGATACCCTTGAGAATATTGCCAACCCTTGCAAGGAAGTTATACAGGGTTTTAAAGAAGTAAAACCGATGGTATTTGCTGGAATTTACCCTGTAGATACGGATGATTATGAAGAATTAAGGGCAAGTATGGATAAGCTGCAACTGAATGATGCAGCTTTAGTGTACGAACCTGAATCGACTGCTGCATTGGGCTTCGGTTTCCGTTGCGGCTTTTTGGGTATGCTTCACCTTGAAATTATTCAGGAACGTTTGGAGCGTGAGTTTAACATGACCGTTATTACTACGGTTCCTAACGTATCGTACTTTGCATATACCCCAAGTGGAGAAAAGCTAATTATAAATAACCCTAGCGATCTGCCTGACCCCACCCGTATTGATTACGTTGAGGAACCATATATAAAGGCCAACATTATTACCAAAACAGAGTATGTAGGTGCAATTATGTCGCTTTGCATTGAAAAACGCGGAGCCATAATTAACCAGGTTTACCTTACTACGGACCGTGTTGAAATGGTATTTGAAATGCCATTGGCTGAAATAGTATTCGATTTTTACGACAGACTAAAGAGTATTTCGAAGGGTTATGCCTCATTCGATTATTCTCCGTTAGAATACAGGCAATCGAAATTGGTTAAGCTTGATATTCTGTTGAACGCAGAAATTGTGGATGCACTTGCTGCACTTATACATACAGACCATGCACAGGAATTTGGCCGTAAGATCTGCGAAAAACTAAAAGAACTTATTCCCCGTCAGCAATTCCAGATTGCTATACAGGCTGCTATAGGAGCCAAGATAATTGCCCGTGAAAACATTAGTGCTATACGTAAGGACGTTACCGCAAAGTGTTATGGTGGTGATATTTCACGTAAACGTAAGCTGTTAGAAAAACAAAAGAAAGGCAAAAAGCGTATGCGCCAGGTAGGTAACGTGGAAATACCACAATCGGCATTCATGGCCGTACTTAAGCTGTAGTTTAACCATGCATTTATTTTTTGCCACAGATGTTTCCGGTTCAGTTTGTACCCTGGGTGCAGAGGAATCACATCACTGCGTAAAAGTATTGCGCCTGCAGGCAGGTGAGCATGTTCAGGTAACCGATGGCAAAGGCAATTTGTGCAAGGCCGAGATAGAAAGTGCCAATGCAAAAGCCTGCACTCTTAGAATTTTAGAAGCTCATTTTGAGCCTGCCCAGGCATGGCAGCTGCATATTGCCATTGCACCTACAAAGAATATTGCGCGCATGGAATGGCTTATTGAAAAGCTAACAGAGATAGGCATTACATCATTCATTCCTGTTATTACACAACGATCTGAACGAAAAATATTGAAGACCGAGCGCCTGCATAAAATTGTAATGGAAGCCATGAAACAATCAGGCAGAAGATATTTACCTGCAGTACAAGAGCTTGGCACATACGCTGAAATGCTTGAAAGGGCAAAAGATTTTAAAGGGCAGAAATTTGTGTTGCATTGCATAGAAAAAGAGAAAAGCACATTTCAGGAAGTATATAAGAAGGGAGAAAATGCGTTAATACTTATTGGCCCTGAAGGTGACCTGCACAACAATGAAGTTGAACAGGCAATCGGCCATGGCTTTACTACTATTACCTTAGGCGATGTCCGTTACCGTACCGAGACAGCTGCTTTGGTAGCTGCCTGTACCTTGCATACATTAAACTACTAATTACCATAATGGAAAAAGACAAAACCGAAAACAAATCGGCTGAGCTTAGCCAAAGCCCTTTTGCGCAAACATACTTCCATGGTACAAAGGCCGACCTGAAGATCAAAGACTTTATAACTATTGGCGTAAGCTCAAATTACGGCCAAGGGAAAAATGCAAAATATATTTACCTGACTGCCACGCTTGATGCAGCTATATGGGGCGCCGAACTTGCCATGGGCGAAGGACGTGAACGAATTTATTTAGTTGAACCCACAGGCCCCATTGAAGATGACCCGAATTTAACGGACAAGAAATTTCCGGGTAACCCAACAAAATCCTATCGATCGAAACATCCATTTAAAGTTGTTGGTGAAATTACCGTTTGGCAAAGCCATGCGCCTGAACAGGTAAAGGCAATGAAAGATGGCATTGAACGCGCCCGGCAAATGGGTATTGAGGCAATCGAGGATTGATTTCCTGCCTGTACGAATCAATTTCATTTATTTAATATTTTGGGCGTTCCCCTGCGGGTCGGGCTTTACACTACAACTCCTCGCTGCGCTTGCGGGGTTTCCACTGCAATGGCGAAGCCCTCATGAGTTCCATAGCCGATAAATATCACACGAATAATCCCTAACGCAAATACAGGAACTAGGTGAAAGGTGGGCGCGGGTTAGCTGTAAAAGATGCGAGTATAGGAAACACAGGCAAGCAGGGAGCAAGAGCCGCCCCGCCAAACCCCTAATAAAAGTCATCAAGCAGTACCAAGCAAAAATCAGAAACACAAATTGTTTACCTTTGATGATATGAAAAAAGCACTGTTTCTTGTATTGCTATCGTTGACGCTGTTTTCGTTCAAAGGAACGTTTACAGGCAATTATACCTACCAGATAGCGCGCATGAAATATAAAGGCGGAGGAAACTGGTACGACGGGAAAACCTCATTGCCCAACCTTGTTGCCTTCTGTAATAAAAACCTGGGTACAAACATTAACCCCGAAGAAGCATTGGTAGAGCCAGGTAGTCCTGAGATATTTAACTACCCCATGGTGCATATAACCGGGAATGGGAACATATTATTTACACCTGAAGAAGCAGAGAACTTGAGAAACTATTTGATAGGCGGAGGCTTTTTAGAAGTAAATGACAGCTACGGATTAGATTCTGCATTTAAGAGAGAAATTAAAAAAGTGTTCCCTGAACTTACATTGGTTGAGTTACCGTTCAATCATCCCATATACCACCAGAAATATAATTTCAATAATGGCTTGCCTAAAATACATGAGCATGATGGTAAGCGACCGATCGGGTACGGTTTGGTTTATAACGGTCGCCTGGTTTGTTTTTATAATTACGATGCCGACCTTGGCGATGGATGGGAAGACAGGGAAATATATAACGACCCACCTGACTTGCATGAAAAAGCTCTTGAAATGGGAGCCAATATTTTGCAATATGTTTTAATGGGCCAGATAGATAATACCAAGAAACCATAAGCCGTAAAACCCACTATTCATAGGGTGCCCATTGTTATTTTTATTGTTATGTTAAAAATACGGAAATCATTTCTTCGTAAATAATTGAATATCAAATATTTACATAATATTGCCTAGCGAAAAGGCATTGTAAACCATTGTATTTATCAATGAAACTTTAAAGCCACATTTAAATACAGGGATTGCAACAAGTAGTCGCAAGAAAAAGGTCGTAGGAGTTTTAAGGAACAGAGCCTTCAATTCCTTGTGAAACTATTATTAGCAAAGGATACTAGCTTCTTTTCATTTGTACTATTGATTCAACCGTATATTATAGTACTTGTGAAATTTCAAATAACATTAATGATGTTTCATATTGGGCTCTACAAAACAATACACTTGTCGAATTATCGGCTAAGTCTTAGAGGAAGAAATGATATAAACGTTCTTGTTAAATACTTAATGAGCTTTTTGCATAGTGCGTAAAAATAAAAAGCCCCGCAATTATGCGGGGCTTTTTATAAAATATATAACAGCTTATTGTTTAATGAACCTAACTACCTGTGAACTGTTTTCAGTAATGATCTTTACAAAGTATGTACCCATTGTAAGGCCGCTAATATCAATCGGCATTACTTGGCCATTACTAATAGTTGTATTAGTGCTCATAACCTCCTTGCCAGTTAAATCAATCAATTTGATAATTGCAGACTTACCAGATCCTGCCATTTTGAACGACAGGTTAACTGTAGTTACCGCAGGGTTAGGATATAGTGTGGTGTTATCCGAGATTGAAAGAGAATTAACAGAAAGTGGTGGATTGATCATTACAATAAATGTTGCAGTATCAACACAACCATTAAAGTCAACACCTGTAACGCTATATGTGGTTTGCATCATCGGAGCTATCATTGTTGTATCGCTGGTGCTACCTGTTGACCACATATAGTTAGTGCCACCATTTGCCGTTAAGGTATCACCAGCACCAGCGTTAACTGAGCTTGTACCAGTAATGCCCAACGATGAAATGTTGTTGGTTACATTAGTGCTTGATGTATGTGTACATCCGTTAGCATCAGTTACCGTAACAAGGTATACGTTAGCATTACTTACAACCACTGTATCATTGGTTCCGCTTGTGCTCCAGTTATAAGAGAACGGGCCGTTACCCACAGCATTTGCCATTAAGGTATCCATTCCGCCTTTACAAATTACGGTTCCACTTATTACGTTTCCTGTAATTGTTATTGCAGGAACAGCATTAACAGTTACTGTCTGAGAAGCCATATTTGAACATCCATTCATGTCTGTAACCGTAACAGTTACTGTATTTGTATTTACAGGCACTACCAAAGCAGTGTCATTTGTACTTCCATCGGTCCAGCTATATGTAAACGGACCATTACCGGTTGCGTTTGCCGTAAGGCTATCCGTATTACCTGCGCAAATTGTGTTTCCACTTATATTTCCGGTAACACTTGCATTAGGTAATGTATTTACAGTTACAACTACATTAGCTGAATCAGAACATGTTCCGCTCGATCCTACCACAGTGTAAGTAGTAGTTATTGTAGGATTGGCTGATGGGCTAGGACAAGTTGTGCAACTTAAACCGGTAGATGATCTCCAGGTAAAGGTTGAAGCTCCGTTAGCATTCAGAGTAACATTATTACCCATACAAATTGTAGGACTTGCAGGTAATACAGATACGCTTAATGATGAAGCAACGCTTACAACAGCAGAATCTTTGCCTGAACATGTACCCGTAGTTCCAACTATTGTATAAGTTATTGTTGTAACCGGATTAGCGTTTACTGAAGAACCCGTAGTTACATCTAATGCAGTTGAAGGCGACCATGTATAAGAGGCTGCTCCTGTGGCATTCATATTCACACTTCCACCGGTACATAAACCAGGTGAATTTGGAGTTACAGTTACTGTTGGAGTTGTATTTACAGTTACCATCTGGCTTGCTGTATTCATACAACCATTTCCATCAGTCACCGTTACTGTATATGTACCCGCAAGAGTTTCAAGGTCTGTATTTGTGGAGCTTCCATCATTCCAGCTGAAAGAATAGTTCGAACCTGAACCACCTGTTGCGCCGGCAGTTAATGTGTCAATATTTCCGGAACATACTGTAAATGCAACACCTGCAATGTTACCTGTAATACTAGCACTTGGTAAAGAATTAACAGTTACTGACTGGTTGGCTGTGTTCATACAGCCATTTCCATCAGTTACAGTTATTGTGTATGAACCTGCAGCTGTTTCAAGGTCAGCAGCCGTTGTACTGCCATCGTTCCAGCTATAAGCGTAGCCTGAACCTGAACCACCTGTTGCATTCGCAATCAGGGTATCGGTATTACCAGAACATATTGCAAACCCGCCAATAACATTACCACTTATGGTAACATTAGGCAATGTATGCAGTTCAATAATTGATGCGCTAGCAGTAGCTGTACATCCGTTAGCATCGGTTACAGTTACAGTATAAGTGTCAGCATTAAGTATTGCACCTGTAGGGTTTGCGGTAGAAACTACACTTGATAATGAATTTACCCATGAGAAGCTATATAATGGGGTACCACCGCTAGGTGATACGCTTAGGTTACCATTGCTACCACCCGTACAAGTTACATTCGCTACTACTGAAGCACTTGCAGAAAGCAAGGTTGGTTCAGTAACGGTTGTAGTTGCAGTAGCAGTACATCCGTTAGCATCGGTTGCAGTAATAGTATAACCTTGTGCAGTAAGTGAACTTGCAGTTAGGTTAGTTCCACCACTTGGTGTCCATGCATATGTAAATGTACCAGTACCACCTGTAGCTGCATTGGCTGTAATACTACCTGCACTGTTGCCATTACATAACTCATTTACCTGCGATGCAATTGTTATAGCAGGTGCTGAAGGTTGTGTAATAGTTGTGCTTGCTGTTGAAGTACAACCGTTAGCATCAGTTGCAGTTATGGTATATCCTTGAGAACTAAGTGAACTTGCTACAAGGTTAGTTCCACCACTTGGCGACCAAGCATATGTAAATGCACCCGTACCGCCTGAAGCTGGGTTAGCAGTAATACTACCTGTGTTCCCGCCATTGCAAAGCTCATTTATCTGCGATGCAATAGTCACTGTTGAAGTAGAAGCAGGCTCTGTAATAGTAGCGCTAGCAGTAGCCGTACATTCGTTATCATCAATTGCAGTAATAGTATAGCCTTGAGCAGTAAGTGAACTTGCAGTTAAGTTAGTTCCACCGCTTGGTGTCCAAGCATATGTAAATGAACCTGTACCACCTGTAGCAGCGTTAGCCGTAATGCTGCCATTGCTTGAGCCATGACAAAGATCATTTACCTGTGATGCTATAGTAATAACCGGAGAAGTAGCAGGTTGTATTAACGTTGCATTAGCAGTAGCCGTACATCCGTTAGCATCGGTTGCAGTTACAGTATAACCTTGTCCAGAAAGTGAACTTGCTACAAGATTAGTTCCACCGCTAGGTGTCCAAGAATATGTGAATGCTCCTGTACCGCCTGTAGCAGCATTGGCTGTAATACTACCCGTGCTGGCTCCATGGCAAAGTACATTTACCTGTGAAGCAATTGTGATTGCAGGCAATGAAGCAGGTTGTGTTACAGTTGCATTAGCAGTAGCCGTACATCCGTTAACATCGGTTGCAGTAATGGTATAACCTTGTGCAGTAAGTGAACTTGCAGTTAAGTTAGTTCCACCGCTAGGAGTCCATGCGTAAGTGAATGCACCTGTACCACCCGTAGCAGCATTAGCAGTTATGCTACCTGAGCTGTTACCAGTACATAATTCATTAACCTGAGAAGCAATAGTAATTGATGGAGCAGTAGGTTGAGTTACAGTTGTACTTGCTGTAGCTGTACAACCATTACCGTCAGTTGCAGTAACAGTATATCCTTGAGAACTAAGTGAGCTTGCAGTTAAGTTAGTCCCACCGCTAGGACTCCAGGCATACGTGAATGCTCCCGTACCACCTGTAGCTGCATTTGCAGTTATACTACCTGTGCTAGCTCCGTGGCAAAGTTCATTTACCTGCGATGCAATAGTTACAGCAGGTGAAGAACCTGGTTGTGTTAGTGTCGCATTAGCAGTAGCTGTACAACCATTTGCATCAGTAGCAGTAATAGTATATGTGTTTGCTGCAAGAGAACTTGCAGTTAATGTAGCTCCACCGCTTGGTGTCCATGCATATGTAAATGCTCCGGTACCGCCTGTAGCCGCATTAGCAGTTATACTACCTGTGCTAGCACCATGGCAAAGTTCATTTACCTGCGATGCAATAGTTACGGTAGGTGAAGAACCTGGTTG
>JABCZY010000066.1 GCA_013289395.1 Bacteroidota bacterium | reverse complement strand
CATAGCTCCAGGGGCAGGTCCGTGGGGTATACCTTTCGGGTGCAGGGTTATATGGCCAAGTTTAATATCATTGCGGCTCATAAAATCACCATCAACATAATACAATACCTCATCGCTATCTATATTACTATGATTATATGGTGCAGGTATAGCTTGCGGGTGGTAATCATATAACCGCGGACAGAAAGAACAAACCACAAAATTATGTGCTTCAAATGTCTGGTGAACAGGTGGTGGCTGGTGCACGCGGCCGGTAATAGGTTCAAAATCGTGTATAGAGAAAGCATACGGGTAATTGTAGCCATCCCATCCCACTACATCAAATGGGTGATATGCATACACCACATCAAACAACTTTCCTTCTTTCTTTATTTTAAGGGTAAAATCACCTTTTTTATCAATGGTTTCTAATTTTTCAGGCTTGCGCAGGTCACGCTCACAAAATGGTGAGTGTTCCAGCAATTGCCCGAATTCATTACGGTATCTCTTCGGGGTATAAATAGGGCTGAAAGATTCTAAGAATAAAATCCTGTTATCCTTGGTTTTGAATTCTATCTGGTATATCATACCACGTGGAATGATCAGGTAATCGCCATAATCGAATGGTAATTGCCCCAGGAAAGTATGTAATACACCCTTGCCTTTGTGAATGAATATCATTTCATCGGCGTCGGCATTTTTGTAGAAATAGTCTTTCATTGATGTACGCGGAGCAGCAAGGCCCAAATGCACATCACTATTAGCTAATAATATCTTGCGGCTCTTTAAAAAATCGTCTGTTGGCGGAACCTCAAACCCTTTCAATAACATTGCCCTTATGTTATTCTCAACAGCAATTTTAGGGGCTACATCAATAGCCTTGCCAATTGCCTTTACCTGGGTAGGACGGTTGGCATGATAAAGCAAGGAAGACATGCCATGAAACCCTTCGGTACCAAATAATTCCTCATAGTAATACTTGCCATTAGCTTTCTTGAAAATGGTATGCCTCTTATGAGGTATTTTACCCAGTGAATGATATATTGGCATAGCTTGATATTATAGGGCAAAGTTAGGAAAAATTCCGTGAGAAACTGTGATGTTGCTCACTCAATACTATAGTACTTAGTATGTTCTTTTAGAAATAGGTAAAAGGTGGGCGCGGGTTAGCTGCAAATGATGCGAGTATATGGAAAACAGGCAAGTAGGGAGCTAGAGTCGCCCCAAATCGGAACCTCAATAACTTTAACGCTAACTCCTAATTGACTAATCACTGTTAATATTATGTGCTTTTGGGTCAAAATGGCATTGTCATTAATTAGTAGTTTCGTACGGTAAAACATTCAATTTTGGCACAACCCTTAAGAAACAGACTTCGTTCATCATCTATTACAACGGTGGTAAGTATATCATTGGTGTTGTTTATTTTGGGCCTGTTGGCACTTCTAATTCTCGACTGGCAAAAGATTACCCGTACTGTTAAGGAACAGGCCAATGTATTATTGTTCCTGAACAATAATGTAAAAGATGCCGATGCAGCCAAATTGCAAAAAACGCTTGATGTTTCGCCCTATGTACGTAATACGGCATTTATAAGTAAGGACTCTGCTGCAAAGCAGTTACGCAGTGTAAATAAGGAGGACTTTGAAAGCCTGTTGGGATATAACCCGCTACCGGCATCAGTTAATGTTCACTTAAAAGCCGAATACCTGAATAACGATAGCTTGAAATGGATAGAGAAAAAATTCTCATCATACCCTGAAGTGAAAGAGGTCATCTATCAAAGTTCATTTATTGATGGAATGAACCGCAACATAAAAAAGATAACGCTGATCATGGCTGGTTTCGGAATGTTACTTTTACTGGTGGCATTGGCGCTTATTAATAATACTATACGCCTGACTATCTATTCCAAGCGCTTTATTATTAAAACTATGCAATTGGTAGGCGCTACCCAGGGCTTTATTCGTAAGCCATTTTTATGGGTAGGGGTGCGTAATGGTTTGTATGCTGCATTAATTGCAATATGTATGATATTGGCTACTATACACGCAGCGGAATCTGAAATGGAGGGTTTTGAGCTCACGAAACTTCATAATATGAGTGCTTATTTAATAATTGCCGGCATGATGTTATTCCTAGGCATATTCATTTCCGCATTAAGCACTTTTTTTGCACTGCGCCGTTATCTGCGTTTGCATACTGATGACCTTTATTATCATTAATAGTTGACGGCTGATTAGCCCTATTCATTGTTGTTATTATTTCATTCACCGAATTTTCTTTAATATTGCCAATGGTCATCTATAATATTGATTAACAATTTCATCCTTATACCTTAATTAAAATGAAAATTAAATTTTTAGCAGCAGGGCTTTTAGCAACAGCAATTATTGCCTGTAACCAATCAGGTAAAGAAGCTAACTCGGATAAGCAACAACCAACATCGGATTCAGTAAAGCAAGCAAATGGTGTTTATTTTGTAAACCTGAAAGATGGTGACAAGGTGAAGTCTCCTGTAATTGTACAAATGGGTGTTAGCGGAATGATTGTTGAACCCGCAGGCGCCTTGAACGCAGGTAAAGGCCACCATCACCTGATAGTTGATGGCAGCTTTATAGAAAAGGGACAAATGGTCCCAAAAGATTCAACTCACCTGCATTTTGGCAAAGGTCAAACGGTAGATACTCTTAAACTAAGTCCTGGCCAACATACACTCACCCTACAATTTGCTGATGGTATGCATATGTCATTAGGAAAAGACTGGAGCAAGACGATTACTATCACAGTAGAGTAAACGTAAAACGATTTTATAAAGGAATGCCGGGATTTTTTTCGGCATTTTTTGTTTAAATGACACCAATTGACCTGGCATTGGATTAGAGAAATAGGTAAAGGTGGGCGCGGGTTAGCTGGAAATGATACTAGTTTAGGAAACACAGGCAGGCATGGAGCAAAAGCCGCCCCGACGAAAACAGCATTAAGGTATTATACTAGATGAACTTATCGCCCTTACGAGCCTTAACCTCGTTCACAAAGTTGCGGATCTGCTGCTCGTCTTGCTTTTTACAAATAAGTAAGGTATCACCAGATTCAACAACAATATAGTCCTCGAGACCTTCGATAACAGCAAGCTTATTTTTAGGTACGTGCACTATGCAACCCTTGGAATGGAACAGCAATACATTTTTACCTACCACAGCGTTCTTTTCCTTGTCCTTAGGTATATGCTGGTACAGCGATCCCCATGTACCAAGATCGGACCAACCGATTGCAGAACTACGGACGTATACGTTGCTTGCCTTTTCCATTACACCATAGTCAATGGAAATACTTTTGCAATGTGCATACACCTTTTCAATGTATTTCTTTTCTTCGGATGTATAGTAAACGCTATTACCTTCTTTGAAAAGGTCTGCAATTTCCGGTTGATATTGTTCCAGCGCTTTTATAATACTGGTAACGCTCCAAATAAAAATGCCTGAGTTCCATAGGAAATCACCACTCTGTAAGAACGAAACAGCCATTTCATGGTCAGGCTTTTCGGTAAACGTTTTAACCTTTTTAATGCGCGTGTCTTTTTCCTTAACCGGTGACTCTTTGAATTGAACATAACCATAACCGGTATCAGGCCTAAGCGGGCGGATACCAATTGTTAGCAGGCAATCTTCCGAAGCGGCTTTATCATAACAAGCCTTAATAGCTTTTATAAATGTTTTTTCTTTTAAAATAAGGTGGTCGGAAGGAGCAACAACAATAAGCGCTTTAGGATCCTTTTTGGCAATTTTATATGATGCATAGGCAACACAAGGAGCTGTGTTTTTACGTGCAGGTTCACAAAGTATATTTTCTTCATGAATAGCAGGTAATTGTTCCTTTACCAGTTTCCTGTATTGTTCATGTGTAACTACAAAAATGTTTTCAGGTGGGCAAAGCTGGGTAAAGCGATCGAAGGTTTGCTGTATAAGTGATTTGCCAATACCCAGTACATCAATAAACTGCTTTGGGTGATTGGTGCGGCTCATTGGCCAAAAGCGGCTACCAACGCCGCCAGCCATTATTATACAGTAGTGATGTTTGTTCATACTAAGCTTTCAGCTTTTCAAGTGCTGACTTAAGTTTTACAAATACTTCATCAATTCCATTAGCCTGAGCAGTACCTACCGATAAACGGAACCAGGTAGATTCAGTTGAAGCGCCAAAAGCATAAAAAGGTACCAGTGCAACACCGGCTTCGTTAAGTATGTATTGCATTACGCTTTCACTATTTGTTAATTTGCTTCCGTCAGGGGTTTTCATTCCTTTCAGGTCCAATTGAACGGTAAGGTATATAGCTGCTTGTGGCACTATTGCATCAACTTTAAATCCGTCTTTCTTCAGTTGCTGAAAGCCTTTGTAAAAGCCATCAAGTCGTTGAATAAGTTCTTTACGGAAGCTGGTCATGAATGTGTTTACAGCTGTAGTGTTCTCTAAATATTTTGCTACAGCAACCTGCTCAGCTTTTGGTGCCCAGGCACCCACGTGGCCAATGATAGATTTCATTTTGTCTATCACTTTTTTATTGCCCATGGCCCAACCTACACGCACACCGGTAGCTGCAAATGCTTTTGAAATACCATCTACAAAAATGGTATAGTCGCGCATTTCAGGACAAAGTGAAACAGGGTTGTAATGCTTTACATCGCCGAAAGTAAGTTGCCAGTAAACCTGGTCGTATAATACGTAAACAGGCTTTTTGTCGCCACGGCGTTTATTCTCTTCTATTACAAGATTACATATATCCAACAGGCCTTGTTTCGTAAATACTGTACCTGTAGGGTTTTGTGGCGAGCACAGTGCAATAAGTTACTTTCCGGTCCAGCAGCTACTTCAATTGGTTTTGCGCCTGTCAGGTGCACATAATGATTATTGTTCCATGAAGGAACAGGATAAATAACAGATTCGCCCGGGTTAAGGATTGCACGGTAAGCGGCATAAATTATCGGCCTAGAACCACCTGCAATTAAAATTTCAGATTGAGGAGAATAATCTAAGTCAAGGGTGTTCTTTAAATACTTTGCTACTGACTGTCTTAATGTAAGTACGCCATCAGCAGGAGGATAATTAGACTGGTTGCCATTATAAGCCGAAATTATTTCGGCTTTAAGCTCAGCAGGTAAAGGGAAAATTTCGGGGTTAAAATCACCAACCGTAAAGTTATATACCTTTTCACCTTTTCGTATCTTTTCATTAACCTCTCCGGCTATCTTAAGTATCTCAGAACCGATAAGGTTTTCTGCCATAGCAGAAACCTCTAAATCTTGGCTCTTTGTCTGTGTCAGCGTTGATTCCATTGCACTACGTTTTTATGGTAGGCAAAGGTATAAAAATCAGCTAACTTTATGTAGAAATATTTTCCTTAAAAAGTAAGCCTTGCACCCAGCATGAAATTAAAGCGTTGGGTAGGGTAATTATCCCACTGCATATAGGCTGTATTTGCCAGATTATTAAGGTGCAGGAAGGCGGTGAAGAACTTATTGTATTTATAGTCTATACCAAGGTTAAAGTCGGGGTAGCCAGCCAGTTGTTTTGCAGTAAGTATGCCGCTTACATATTCAGGCGCATACTGGGAATTTACATAGTATATATCAGCTCTTAAAATGTATTTGGTCATTAGCGTATACTCACCAAGCAGGTTTATTTTAAGGGTAGGGTGGTACCATGTTTCTATCTGATTACTTGCAGCATAGTTATACCAATCGCCACTTATTGTAAAACGAATGTCTTCTTTCATTCTATATCCAATGTCAGCATGCGCGTTCAATACCTGCACATTGTCATAAACCACCGTAAAGCGGTTACGTAGAAATTCATTTGTATCGGTAACGAACAAAGGCATATTTTTTACCTGTGATTCTGAACCATTCACATCGTATGTAATTTGATTAGTGATATTGCCCGAGAAGCCAATAAATGCATGATATGCAGTAGTAGTATATTGATAGCTTAGGGTATCTTGCAAAAACGGATTAGTAGCTGTTAGGCTTCTGTAGCTATTATATTGCCTGTCACCATCGATTCCTGCATAAGCTATTGCAGCATCACCAGCTATATGGTAACGAACAAGTAGGTCAGGCTCTATTGTTGTACCACCGTTTACAGCATCAAGGTATGCTTTCAGGCCAATATGTGCGTCCCAATGCTTTTCTACGGTAGCTACATATGGATTTACTTCAAGGTTCCACGCTGTATTACTGCCGTTGTCATAGTTCTCGTTATAGTACTGGGCCAGGAATTTTATATCTACCTTTTGTTTTTGTACAAAAGCAGAAATATGCCCGTCTAAGTTGAAGTTATTTTCTATTGTGTTATGGCCTGTAACAGAGTCCTTATCTGATTCAGAATAAGTATAGTAGCTGGCTTTAATGTCGTGGTTAATTCTTGTAGAGTCTTTATACTGGCTTGTGTACTCAAGGGCACCACCCAATAAACTGTATTGTTGTCTGGTTACATCATTTATGAGTTGGTTTTCGGTTGTATTATACCCGTAGTCATGTACCATGTGCTCATCAAAATCTGCAGTGGCAGTCAAAATGTGATTCTGTATATAACGCTTTCCGAACAGGTTAATATCGTTATAATTAAAATTGCTTACAGCATCATTGTATTTATAATCTGATGATAAATGGTTAAGGTGAATACCATAATCCCAATCTTTGGAACGAAGAGAGTTGAAAAAGTATTCAAGGTAAGCAGTATTATAATTACCACCACCAACGTTTAAGAAAGAGTGTTCTAATTTTTCAAGCGGTTCGCCTTTAAGTTGAACTGCCTGTAATGTTTGTGGAATATAAGTTGTACCAAATTGGTTACCAATTGTTGTATAGTCTACCTTACGTGAAGGTTTCATGGTATCCGCTATTGCAGGGTTATTGTTCAGTTTAGCCCCATTAGCAATGTTAGCGTTGGCTTGTTGAACAACATGGTATTCAATTGTGTCAATATTCTTATGCTGAGCAAATAGAATACTTCCATTTAATAAAGCCCCTGCAATTCCTATGTATTTCAAACTCTTTCTCATTGCGTTGTTTATTGCTTGAACAGTTTGTTATACTTTGTGCTATCCGTTGAAAAAGGAATAACCGTATCCTGGGTTGCCGGTTTAGGAAGCGTTGCCTTTTCACTGTTTGTAATAGCAACCAATTTACGTTTTGCTAAATTGATATTGGTAGTATCGGTAGCATTATCAATAACCGTATTCAGGGTTTGTTTAGCCTGGAAGTTATCATTAGCCTTAATGTAATCGTCAGATAATAAAATAAGTCCTTTTGCCATCCAGGTAGGGTAAGAGGGTTCCTGGTTCACAAGGTCGAATATCATTTTCTCTGATGCCGGAACATCATTCTTCAGGTACTCTATATACGCAACATTATATTTCGATTCCGCTTCCATTTCGCTATTGGTAAGGGCAATAACATGCTTGAAATTTGCCTCAGCTGAATCATTTGCACCTTTCTGTAAGTACGATTTTGCCTTGAGCAGATCGGCTTCTGCATAGATAGGCTTATCCATTTGCGGGGTTTGTAATACGGTATCTGCTGCACCAATAGTTGCATCGTATTTATTCAAAAAGAAATTGCAGCGCATTTTACCGATTTTCGCATTAGTTAGATTAGCCGGAAACTGTGCAATAGGTGCTAATTGATTGTAATAGTCCAGGGCCAGGGTATAGCTCTTTTTATCGTAGGCCATTCTCGATGCTTTTGCCAAGGCAGTTTCAGTATAATAATTCTTAGGAAACTTTAAAATAGCTGCATAATCAACATACGCACTATCGTAACTCTTTTGCCTGTATAAGCATTCAGCCCTGTAAAAACGAGCCTCGCCAGAGAAAGCGCCTTGCGGATATTGTTGTAAATAGGAATTAATATCTGGTACCACTTTAGTATAATTCTCTGCGAGGTATTCTGATTTAACTACGGAAAAAGTTGCTGAATCAAGCGTAGATTGTGAGAGATTTACACCGTTTGCTTTGAAGTATGATTGCAATTTATCGATTTGCCCAGAGGTGGTGTATAGCATTTTAATATGATTCAATGCTTCAGATCCGTCAGCAGAATTTTTATCTCTCATTACAACTGCATTCCAAGCTAATTGTGCATCTTCATTCTTATTCTGGTTAAAATATATCATGCCTTTTTGCAGTAAACAATGGTTTGTAAACTGGCTGTTAGGATATGTATCCAATACCATTTGGTATTCTGCTAATGCTTGGTCATGCTGGTTATTCAGTTCATACGTATTAGCCAGTTCAACCATAGCAGAAGGCCTATAACTACTCTTAGGATATTGTTTCAGGAATGCCTCAAGGGTAGAAATTTTTTCAGGCAGGTTATGCATTACCCCTAAGGCAAGTGCCTTTTGGTATGATGCATAATCCATATCATACAAGTTCAGTTCAATGTTTTTTGTGTAATAGGGTACGCTCGATTCAAAATCGCGACGGACAAAGTAACTATCTCCAATTCTATTATATGCATCGCTTAATCTCTTTTTGTCATCCTGTTCTTTATCAACATATTTCCTGAAAGCAATATTGGCATTCTCATAATCTTTTGTTTCAAAGTAAGCATAACCAATTCCATATAATGCAAGCCCGTATTCCTTAGTACTGAAGGCTTCCGATTGTTCTATATATGCATTGTATGCTTTTATTGCGCCATCATAACTCTTCTCTCTATATAGCGCTTCAGCTTTCCAATAATATGCTTGCAAATGAAGTTTCTGGTCGAAATTGTACTTCAAGGAATTATCAAAATAAGTTGCAGCCATACCCATTTGGTTGTTGTTGAAGAGATCAACACCACGGTAATAGGTTAATCTTTGATAAACGGATTGTAATTGAGTATCCCAATTCTTAATCTTATCCAACGATTCAAGTGCTGCCGGATAATTACGTGTACCTAAATAAACATTCACCAAATATCGGTACACTTCCTCTCTATGAGGGGAATTAGGATAATCTGCCAGGTATTGATTAAATGCTTGTATAGCTTCATTGAAAGGGTCGAAAGCAATTTCATACGACAGTTTAGCATAGTTGAACAAAGCATCTTCTTTCAATTTTGGGTCGTACTTCATTTTGTAAACTGCGTAAAACTGGGCACTAGCTGATTGTTTGTTGCCTGTTTTTAAGTATGCACAGGCTAAGTAGTACAAAGCATTTTGCCCAAGTGAATCATTGCCATAGGCTGCGTTTTGAAACCAATGAATAGACTCTTTGTAGTTCGAAGTAGCGTAATAACTGTAAGCCAACTCGTAGGCCTGCGTTTCCATTAAGCTACCACCATTAGAGAATTTTATGAAGTAAGGAATAGCTTCTTTGTATTTACCTAAGTGATAGTACGATTCTGCAATTAACTGATTGGTTTGGTCAACATTAAACAAGGCGTCAGGCTTTTTAGCTGAATCAATAAGCGGTATAACGGCTTCGGGTACTTTATCATAATTGCCTTGCAGATAATAGAGTTGGGCTATATAATAAGGAATGGTAGTGCCAAACTTTTGGTCTTTTTTCAAGGTCAAAAAGCCATTAATAGCTGTCTGATAATTCCCTTGCTTGTATGCTATATAGCTATAGTAATACATAGCTGCAGGTGAATAGGTATTCCCCATATCTTTTACTTCAGCAAGATCTCTTTTAGCTGAATCATATTGATTCTGGTGGAAACATGAATATCCTTTTTTGAAATAGAATTCCTGTTGTTCGTCTTTATCAAGGTTTCCCGGTTCCACTTTGGTGTACCAGGTAATAGCATCTTTAAACTTACGGGTACGGTAAGATGAGTTACCAAGTAAAAAATCAATCTTCTTTACTCTAGGGCTTTGCGGATGCATCGCAATAAAGCCCGTCATTCGCTTCTCAGCATCATCATGAAAAAGGTACATTTCACATACAGCCGAGTAATAATCAGCATCTATTTTCATGTTCGATTCCGAAGGGCTTAACTTTGAAACCTGCTCAAATAAATGTTCTGCTGCTGAATAACGTTGACTCTCAAACAGATCGAGTGCTTTTGTATAGGTGGCTTGAGGTTCACTATATATCACCGTTTGTTGCGATATACCGAGTATAGGTGTTAAACCTAAAAGTGCAATAAATGAAAACCG
>JABCZY010000065.1 GCA_013289395.1 Bacteroidota bacterium | reverse complement strand
ACTGGCTTACTACCAGCATTCCTCCATTCACATCTTTTACCGAAAGGTTCATCTTATCCTGCTCATCACTGAAAAGCATTACAGGTTTTTTTGATTTCGGCTATGCTCGGGGAGATAGCACTAAAATGAATTCTACTGATATTGCACATCTATATTGGCTTAATAAATATGGTATAATTGCGTATAAATATCAAAATGGTGATTTGTGGAAAAGAATAAACTTGCCTAACTAAAAATAGTATGGATATAAAAGAAGCTCAGAAATTTGTTGATGATTGGATAAATAAAGAGGGCGTGCGTTACTTTAATGTGCTTACCAATATGGCTATGCTTACCGAAGAAGTAGGAGAGGTAGCCCGTATTATTGCCAGGACATACGGAGAGCAATCATTCAAAAAGTCGGATAAAGGAAAAGACCTTGCTGAGGAATTGGCGGATGTTTTGTTCGTACTTATATGCATATCGAACCAAACTGGCGTTGACCTACAAAAAGCATTTGTAAAGAATATTGAAAAAAAGGGTAAGCGTGATAAGAAGCGCCACAAAAATAATCCTAAACTGAAAAAATAAAATTATTTGGAGTCTTGAATCTGGCGAACATACATGAGTATGGTTAGCCAATAATCAGAGTGATCGGGGTTGGTATTAAGAAGTGCATCTGTGCCATGCGCGCCATCGGTTGATGGAGCAAAAAGTGTAACCTTTGATGAAGGAATGTCGGCAACATATTTTTTCACAGCAGGTCCTTCAACGCGTGATGAGGCTATAAAAACAGGAATAACACATTTCGGGAAAGCTTCTTTCGTATCAAGTATACCGCCAAAATAGTCGCTCGGGCTGAATACCATTACACATTTTACTTTCGGGTTTATACAGCCCGTATATAAAACCAATGAAGCAGAGAAGCCACCACCAACCAATACTACTCTTTTATGGTTCTTTTCGAAGGCATAGTTTATAGCGGAAGCAATATCAATTTTACAATCGAGCAATTTGGTGGTTATATGCTTAGCCTGTGCCAGCGACATGGTTTCGTTGTCGATTCCATTTTTTTTACCGCCCACCCTCATGTCTATTGCTAAGCAGTTGTATCCCAGTTTATTAAATCGCTTTGCAAGGTCGTTAAATTCACCCCGGCTCGATTTCAGGTCATGGCAAAGTATCATGTACGGTAACGTATCGTTAACCTTGTATAGATCAGCAGTAATTATAAGCCTATCGGCTCCTATAAAAGTAATCTTTTCCTGGGCCGTAAGCTTTCCCACAAGGAGTGATATGAGTAGCACTAATAACAGTGCTCTGTGTTTGGCAGCTTTGAGCATAGTATGTAAAGATAATAATTGTAGTGAAATGTCAATAGAAACGCCCTGTATTTTTGTTGGGAATGAGACGTATAGGCTTTTTTGCACTCTCAATTGCCTACATATCAAAACTTATATATCTTTATGGCAAATAACCTAAACTTTTAGCCTATGTCACTTTGGAGAAAAAAGTCCATTACAAAGCTTTTAGCTGATGCCGACAATTCTGAACATGGATTGAAAAAGAGCTTAACAGCATGGTCGTTGATCGCCCTGGGTATAGGTGCTATTATAGGTGCGGGTTTGTTTGTACGTACAGCTGCAGCAGCAGGTGAGCACGCCGGAAATGCGGTTACGCTTTCATTTGTTGTGGCTGCATTAGGTTGCCTTTTTGCAGGGCTTTGTTACGCTGAGTTCGCTTCTATGATTCCTATTGCAGGTAGTGCATATACTTATGCATATACTACTATGGGCGAATTAGTGGCATGGATAATTGGCTGGGCACTTGTGCTGGAATATGCTTTGGGCGCTGCTACTGTATCTATTGCATGGAGTGAATATTTGAATAAACTATTGGGCGGTGCAATACCATATAACCTATGTCATTCTCCATTTGAAATGTCAGCTGGAGGTCAGCATGGACTTATAAACCTTCCTGCACTATTTATATTACTGGTAATTACTCTCCTTCTTATTAAGGGAACCCAGGAATCTGCCAGTGTTAATGCTATTATAGTATTTGTAAAGGTTTCTATTGTACTTATTTTTATTGCTATTGGCTGGGGTTTTATGAAATCGGCTAACCATACACCTTACCTTATTCCTGATAACGCTCCTCCGGTTGATCTGGGTAACGGAAAAACATACGACTATTCTCCGGCCGTGAACCATGGCTGGCTTGGTGTACTAAGAGGTGCTGCCGTTGTATTCTTTGCTTTCATTGGCTTTGATGCTGTGTCCACTGCAGCACAGGAAACCAAAAATCCTAAGCGCGATATGCCTATTGGTATTCTTGGTTCACTGGCGGTTTGTACAGTGTTGTATATATTATTTTCTCATGTATTAACCGGTGTTGCTCCTTACACCGACTTCTTAAAAGCAGGTAAAGAAGCTTCCGTTACGTACGCCATTCAACACTATATGACGGGTTATGCGTGGCTGGGTACATTGGTGTCTGTTGCTATCCTGGCAGGTTTTTCATCGGTTATACTCGTTATGTTAATGGGACAATCACGCGTGTTCTACTCTATGTCGAACGATGGCCTTCTTCCTAAAGTATTCTCTGACCTTCACCCTAAATTCAGAACACCTTACAAATCGAATATGATCTTGTTCTTGTTCGTGGGTTTCTTTGGTGCATTTATTCCTGGTAGTGTAGCGGGTGATCTGACATCTATAGGTACCCTGCTTGCGTTCGTGCTGGTTTGCCTTGGAATTATCATCATGCGTAAAGCTGATCCGGACAGGCCTCGCCCATTCAGAACACCTATGGTTCCATTGGTACCAATTTTGGGTATTTTGGTTTGTGGCGCTATGATTGCAACACTTGATTCAACTACCTTATTAACTGCATTTGGCTGGATGATATTTGGCTTGATAATTTTCTTCTCCTATAGCCGCTTTCATAGCAATATAGGTAAAGAGAATCTGCCTAAATCGTAAGTAAGAAGATCAGTTTACAGGAGGTGCATCGTCTTTTGAAAGATGCCTGTACCTTTCGCGAATCTCTTCTATATAAAGGCTTCCGGGGTAGTTGAGAATAATCTGTTTATAGTATTCTGCAGCTTTAGTAGGGTCATTCGCTTTTCTGTCCTCTATTTTAGCCATGTTATAAAGGGCTTTATCAGGTAGCATACCATCAGGGTATTCTTTAACTTCTTCAGTATAATAGTGCATGGCAGCAGCAGTATCATTCTTTTTCTCAGCCATCTGTCCGCGCATCATCAATATCTCTTCTTTAAGCGTGCGGGTGTTGCTCATTCTGTAAACAGAGTCAAGCAGTATTTGCACGCTGTCTTCATAGTTCTGAAAGTCGAGCAGCTGGGTATGGGCAAATAAAGTAATGGGTTGCAAGTGTGCGCTGTCATCAGTATTATCAGCTATAAGTAATGATAGGGCCATTGCATCGTTGGCGGTAAGCTTGCTGGTAGCACCTTTCAATATATCCAGTTCTGACTTCGCCCACTTAAAGTTACCGGTATAATAATAAATAGCGGCATTCTTTAGCTTAGCCTCATCGCCTAGTGGTTCATGTTTAAAGGCCGCTTCAACCTGTGAATATACAAGTGATGCTGACCATATTTTACCTGATGCCAATAAAATGTCTGCCAGTTCCATTTGGCAACGTGCCCGTGTTATAGCAGGAATGCCATTAAAGCTAATAGCTTCGTTCATTAATGCAACGGCTTCGGAATCATTGTGCAGGTAAAAAGCATCAAGGTTTGCAAGGTCCGTCATGAGTGGTACGGTAGCCGAGTAATGCGAAAGTTCATCAAGCCCTTTACGGAACTTGGTTTGTACATCAACCAACTGTTCTTTGGTATAATTACCTGTTGCCAACAACTTCTTATAAACGGCTTTTAATTGTTCTTCTTTTGCTTGGGTATAGTTATCGTTCTTAGCTCCCATATCTATAACATACTGGTATGCCTGAATAGCAGGGTCGTAAGCCTCATTGGCAACGCAAGTACTTGCAAGTTGCATTAATCGTATACCGCCTTCATGCTTGCGTTTATCAAGGGCTTTAACCTGTATCAATGCATCGGCATAATTCTTTTGCTGCATCAGCATCCAGATAAGAAGCTCAGAGAATATCTCGTTATCACTGTACTTCTGAATGTATTTTAATAGTTCTTTCCTAATGATAGTGTTCTGAGCTACATCAGCATTCTCACCAACGTTTACCTGCAACGCATCTTGCACACTTTGTATATACCCTTCAGAAATTACTAACGCATCAAGGTAGGTATCAACCATTGCTTCAATATTACCCATAGCCCTGTAAACTGCACCGGTCTCAAACAAGAAATCATATTGGCCTTTTAATAACTCCTTCCCTTTTTTGTAGGTTTCCAATGCATATTCATATTTCTTAATATCGAGAAATGATTGGCCCAATGCAAGTACCTGGCTTTGATCAGGTCCCATGCTCTTAATGGCTTTTTCGTATGCATCAGTCGATCCCTTTTCATCTCCGGCAATAGAATAGGTGTTGCCCATATCAAGCCACAGGCTTAGATTACTTGGGTCTATATGTATTTGTTTTTTTATGGTTTTCTCCGCCGTTTTATAATCCTTTACCTGTAAAAGACAATCAAGGTAATTGTGATAAACAAGGGTAGACGGGCGTTTTGCGTATATTTTTTCGTAATACACCACAGCCTTGTCATATTGTTTATCAATGTAATATTGTTGCGCCAGCTCCTCGTCTGTTGCACTTTGGGCAAAGCTATAATTGACAAGCCCCAGAAAAAATGCAAATACCAAAAGGAGCCTTTTCATGCGTATGAATTGAAAGACCTAAATGTCTTTATGGTTCTTAATAAGAGAAATAAGCGAGTCCGCCTTTGGAGCAATAAGGTCATACAAAGGCAAGGTAGAATTTAGCTTTGCCATTCCCAGTTGCTCGCTTTCAATTAACAAATTTGCTTTTTTAGTTTCCTGGCTATAGAACATAGGGATACTGTCAGCTGTAATAAGGTTTAATTTAATGTCGTGACTCAGGTGCGTAAGTTGGTCGATAGAGTTGTGCATTTCCAGCAACATCATATTTCGCCTGCCGGTAAAGGTTAAAAGATCCCAGCGTACCGAACTATAGCTCCTGAAAATGTCAGCCGAACCTTTACTCATACTATCCTTGTGTGTCATTTTAATAAGTTCTAAAGCCATTGTTATATGATCGGTAATTTTTTTGATCTTCAATGTATCTACAATTAAAAGAGCTGAATCTGCTTTATGTATAGCCGTGTTCAGGCTATCCAAAACTGCAGTTTCTTTCGGGTGTTTATTCCCTTGTTTGCAGGATGAATTCGTAACAGTAATTATGAAACCAACTAAAATCAAAAGAAGAGAGCCGAGAACTGATTTGTTTTTTGAAACAAGATTTGTCATAAATGAAATTTAATAGGCAAGAATTTTTTCCATGGCTTCAGCAACCTTATCAGCATTAGGAAGCACTGTTTGTTCAAGTACTGAATTTAAGGGAACAGCAGGAAGGTTTTCTGCACCAATAACTGTAACAGGGGCATCAAGCGATTCGAAACAACTTTGTTGTATGCGCGATGCAACAGATTGTGCAAAGGTGTTATTTACAGGCTCTTCGGTGATTACGAGACAACGACTATGTTTTTTAACAGAGGAGAATATTAATTCCTCATCAAGCGGAAATAGTGTACGTAGGTCAATAATTTCAACCTTTCCGGGGAATTTTTTGGCAGCATTCTTTGCCCAGTATACTCCCATGCCATAAGCAATTACTGATAAGGTTGCCTCTTTCTGAGGTGCTACTTCTTGTACAATTCTTCCTTTACCAAAAGGGATGATATAATCAGCATCCGGTTCAACTGTCTTGGCATCTTCAGTCCCTTTTATCTTCGACCAATACAATCCTTTATGTTCAAGCATAATAACCGGGTTAGGATCGTAATACGCCGCTTTCAACAAGCCTTTCAGATCTGCTCCAGTGCTTGGATATGCAATTTTTATACCCCGTATATTTGTTAATACAGATTCAATACTTGAAGAGTGATACGGTCCTCCACTACCATATGCACCAATAGGTATACGTATGATGCAACTTACCGGCCACTTGCCATTTGATAAATAACATGACCGGCTGACTTCGGTAAATAACTGGTTTAAGCCAGGCCATATATAATCGGCAAACTGAATTTCTACAATTGGCTTGCAACCTGTAGCAGACATACCTACCGTACTGCCAATAATAAATGCTTCCTGAATAGGGGTATTGAATACCCTGTTATCGCCGAATTTTTGCGCTAAGGTTGCAGCCTCACGAAAAACACCACCTAAACGTCCGCCAACATCCTGGCCATAAAATAAACATTCAGGGTGCTTTTCCATTAGTTCCTGAATGGCAAACAAAGCGCAATCGACCATTACAGTCTTATCTTTTCCTTTTGGCTCCCTTACACCTTTTTCTTCGGTAATAGGGGTAGGGGCATATGCATGTTTAAAAGCATCCTCCGGTTTTGGGTCGGCTGCTTTCAAAGCTTTATCATAATCAGCGCTAACCAAGTCAGCTGCTTTCTTTTCAATGGCATTTAATTTGTCTCCATTGAATCCGGAAATAATTAACTGGCTTCTGAGGCGTGGGAACGGATCCCGCTTTGCAGCATCTTCAAGATCTCCACGGTACCATTCTTTACGAACGCCTGATGTGTGGTGATTCAATAAAGGCACCCTTGCATGCACAAGGAATGGCCTTCTTTCTTCACGCATGGTGTGTATAACCTCATTCAGTGTTTGGTAACTGCGCATAAAATCAGTGCCATCTATACTACGGGTTTCAAGCCCTTTAAATCCTTTGGCATATTCAACAGCGTCCATAGCGCGGGTTTCCTTTGCTGTAGCTGAAATATCCCATTCATTATCCTGAACCAAATAGAGTATGGGCAGTTTTTTCAGCACTGCCATTTGGAATGCTTCTGAAACTTCACCTTCTGTAACTGAACCATCACCCAATGAACAAACCATAATTGGTTTTCCATCGCTATATGTTGCAGCTAAACCCTGTTTTTCTAAATATTGAATGCCCATGGCCACCCCGGTTGACGGAATAGCCTGCATACCCGTAGCCGAAGACTGGTGAGGTATCTTAGGCATATTATCACGCTTCAAACTTGGGTGAGAGTAATACGTTCTTCCACCTGAAAACGGGTCATCAGCTTTTGCCAGTAATTGCAGCATAAGCTCATAAGGTGTCATTCCTATTGAAAGAAGTATGCTATCATCACGGTAGTATGCGCTTAAATAATCCTGTGGTTTTAATTGCAGGCCTAATGCTATTTGAATGGCCTCATGCCCCCTTGATGTGGCATGAACATATTTACTGGTAACGGCTGCATTCTTTTCAAATAACTCGGTCATAGATTTAGCGGTACACATAAGCTCAAAAGCTTTTAAAACCGTATGCACGGGTACCGAACCAATTGACTCTTCTTTAGCGGCTGTTGCTGAAGACATAATATCGCTTTAGCGTTAGCTTGCAAAGGTAATATTTCTAAAGAGGAAAAGGATAAAGACGGCCTATTTTTTGTATAAGGCAGTCCAATCGTCAAGATGTTTTTGAATATCTGGCGGTAAACCGGAATAAAGCAGCTTCATTTCTTCAGGTGAATCGTCGGAATAGTCAATATCACTTGCTTTTATTGGCTCCCCATCACCAGTAATTACTTTAATGCCTTTCCTGAGCAATTTCATTTTATTGAAATAATTGTCATGTGTAAGTATCATCCATTCCACGCCTGTATCATTGTTGAGTGGCTCACAGGGAACATACCCCATTAGTTTATTGTATTCGAGGGTTTGTTTATTGCTAAGTAATACCTTACCATAAGTGGCTTTGTAATGGGTTACCAAAAAAGTATAATCAGCAAGAATGATGGAAGCAAGTGCAGGTACAATGGTATTGATGTATCCTTTATCCCAGATAAATATTCCGCCTTCTGATATTCGCTTTTCAAAATCGTTGTTCTTACCATGAATAAGGCCAATTTTCTGCCCGGCGTATTCAATAATGAAATACCCATTCTCCTTATTGTTTACAGTCTGAAACCACTTCTTCTGCATTTCGGGCGTAATATATTCCTTGTAATACATTTTGCTTTGTATCTCGGGTGAGTTCCGCATCTGGCGAACAAGCTCAATGTCTTTTTCTTTGATTCGGGTAATGGTAATGCCGTATTTGCGGAATATCATATTGGTGGCGGTTACTCAATAACTTCAGAGACTGAATATTGTGGCAGGGCATTAAGCAGGTTATACATCCTTCTCAGGTGTTCGCCAATAATACCAATGCTAAGTAAAATAACACCTGCCGAGAGAGTTACGCTTACTATTATGCTGGTATAGCCTAACCTTACATGATGGAAGAATTTACGGTAGAGAAAATAAAGTGCAAAGAAAAAGGAAAAGAAGGAAGATAAAAGTCCTAGGTATGTAATGAACCTTAAAGGTATTGCATTGTATCCGATCGTTAACTCATAAACCAAGCCTAATAAACCAGAATGCGTATATCGTGAACGCTTTACAAGTGAATATTCGTGCTTAACATTTACAAATGTAATATTTGATGAATACCACGATATAAGCTCATCAATAAACACAAAATACTGGTTGTGCGTTATCAGTTTTTTTACAAGCCTTTTATCTAATAAACGAAATGAAGACCCTTCCCCTGTTGATTTTGACAATAATTTTGTGGCTGTTTTAAAAGTGCGGCTTGTAGCTTTCCTTAACAGCGGTCGTTTATAATTATCTGATACTCCATACACTACTTCCGCTTCGGTAGTTTTGTAGCACTCAAGCAAGTGTTTGATCTCTGATGGAGGGCTTTGCAGGTCATCATCCATAGTTATTACAACATCTCCTGAACAATAACGCAAGCCACAAAAAATAGCGTTATGCTGCCCGAAGTTCTTGGCAAGCCTTACAGCGATTATCTTATCAGGGAATTTACTTTTAATATCCTTAATAATTTCCCAACTATCATCGTGCGAATAATCATCAACAAGAACCAATTGATAAGGAAGATTTAATTGAATAAAAGCCTGTTCAACCTGGCTCTGTAATTCGTACAAAACCTTTGATGAATTATATACCGGAACAACAATAGATACTTTGGTTACTTCCTTTTTCATCCGTTTCTATATTACAGTTAGGGCATATCCTCCGTCTATGGAGAGATTAGTTCCGGTTATCCATCGCGATGCCTCGGAGAGTAAGAAAATAGCAGCGTTCGCAATATCTTCCGGCTTTCCAATTCCCAATGGATATTTGGCTGAATATTCTTCGTGGGTTAGTTTAATACCTTTTAGCGTTTCTGCATACATAGGCGTATCAACCATGGCGGGAACAATACAGTTAGACCGTAATCCCGTGCCAGCCATTTCTTGTGCTATGTTCCTACTGTATGCTTCAATAGCTGCCTTCGATGAATTATATAGCGCACCGCCTATATAAGGAAAATGTGCCGCGATAGACGATATAAAAACAAGGGATGAATTTTTGTTCAGTTTTTTTGTTCTCAATAATTTGCTGACCAATAAAACGGCTGAGTTGAAATTGGTCTCCATAACGTGTTGTATATGTTTGTCTTCAACAAACTTAACCGGCATAGGCATAACTATACCCACACAATGCACAAGTCCATCCATAGCAGGTAAAGATTCTATAAATGCACTGCGTTCATTTTCATTAACAAGGTCGCATATAGCCTGAAAATGGCCTTTGCCTTTCAGAGATTGAAACGTTTCATTCAGCCTATTCTTGTCTCTGCCGGTTATAAATAACCTTGCCCCCATTTCACTACAGGAAATAGCAACCTGCTTGCCAATGCCAGATGAAGCCCCTGTAACGAGTATGTTTTTATTATTCAACTGAAATTGGGTATTCATGCTTTATAGTTCAATAATTTCAGGGCAAATTAAATTAGTTGTTTTTAATGAAACGGTTCCCCATGAAAGTCCAACACCGAAACCAGATAATATAAAGTAAAGTGGTGCGGATACTTTATTTCTCAATTCAGATACAATAGTAAGTGGAATAGAAGCAGAGCTTGTATTGCCATATCTTGATAGGGTATAGGGTACTTTTTCCGGCGGAAATTTCAGCTTTTTACGGATGGTTTCATTCATCAGCATATTAGCCTGGTGCATTACAAAGTAGTTATATGAGTCAGCAGTCGTATTTGTTCTTGCAAAGAAATCCTGGATGTTGACAGGTACTTCAGTTACTGAAAAATTGAACACTTCCATTCCGTTAAGTTCAAGGTTTCGCGGGGCTCTTGAAACACCCGGCGATATTTGTTCAACAATAAAAGATTCTTTACTCATGGGTTTTCGCATACCGCCATCGCGAACTATTATTGCTTCATATCCTGAGCCATCGCTTTGAAGGCTGAAGGACATTTTATCGGCAGCTTCATCATATTCTAATAGGGTAGCAGTGGCTGCATCTCCAAATAGGGGATACACGCTTTTGTCTTCGCGCTGGGCAGCTTTCGAGGAAATGTCACCGGCAATTAAAATTCCTTTCCTGATCTTAGCGGTATTCATCATAGAAGCTATTGAGGAAAGGCCATATATATAGCCTGAGCATCCAAGGTTAATATCATAGGCTATACAGGTTTTGGCAAAGCCTAACCTG
>JABCZY010000064.1:387-10776 GCA_013289395.1 Bacteroidota bacterium | reverse complement strand
CAATACTTTCCCGTTAAAATAATTCCACCCTGTTAATGCAAAGTCTTTTATATAGGCAGCCATTTGTGCCGGTTGCATATTGGCTTTTTCGCCGGGAAAGGCCTGTGCAAACATTTCAGTTTGTACGGCACCAATACATAAACAATTTACAGAAATATGTTGTCCTTTAAATTCTTCAGCCAGGCATTCTGTTAGGCTGGCAACAGCTGCTTTACTTGAGCTATAAGCGCTCAAGCCCGGAAACTTTGCGCTACCCTGGAAGCCACCCATGCTGCTAATATTTACAATATGTGTTGGGTGTTGCCCTTTGCCCATATAGGGTAGTAAGGCCTGTATCAATTCAAACGATGAGGTTACATTGGTTCTGTACATTGTATCAACGTCCTCTCTTGTTAGTTGTTCAAATGGCTTATTGATAAGTATACCGGCATTATTTATAAGTATATCTACTGAACTGATAGAAGAAAGTAATTCGGGCATAAGGCCACGCTTGTAATCGCCATTGGTAAGGTCGAATACAAGCGGGTAAATTTTAGCACCGGGGTATTGAAACAAGCACTCGCGTTTTAGTTGCTCAAGCTTAAGTCGGTTGCGGGCTATAATTACTACTTTGTTATTAATGTTCTGGGCAAATTGCCTTGCCAGCTCATTGCCTATTCCCTTGCTTGCACCTGTTATAATAATATTCATATAATGTTGCTTCTAGCGGATTAAAATGCAGGGCATCCTTTGCACCCCGATCCTCTTCCAATTATTTTGCCATTTTTATAGATGGTGATATCATTCTTCATATACCACCATTTGCCTTCTTTTTTCCCTTCCTTATTGTAACAGCCACTCCATAATTCTTCCCCTTTCTCATTAAAATAAATCCATTCTCCAATCTCTTTCTTATTCTTACTTTGTTGTTGGCTCAAAGCGTTTAGTGATCCGTTGCTATTATAATAAGCATAATGATACGTAATGCTATCAATAGTAGTGTCTTTAATTGCTCTTTGTCCAATGCAATTGAAGGTAGTAGCTATAAATAAAGCAGCTAGAATCAAATTTCGCATCTAATCAATCTAATTGCCCGAAAATAACACTATTTTATCAAATCATTTCTTTACCGTAAACTTGTACCCGATATGAATGGTGCATCGCTTGGTTATTTACTTGCTTTTTTCGGCATGTTCGTCAGCGCATTATCGAACTTTCCGTTTACAGATGCTGCCCGTAAATGGGGTTCTGTTGCACTGAATCATTACAGGCTTGTAGTTGCCCTTATAGTACTTACTGTACTATGTATAACTATTGGCAAACTTTCATTTGCTGACCTTTTTGCAGGCCCTTCCCTTGCACAATACTTATATGTTGGGGCCTCGGGTGTATTGGGGCTTGTGGTTGGTGACTATTTCGGTTTTTATGCCATGGCTATATTAGGCGCAAGGGTATCAAGCATATTTAATACCCTGGCACCCATCGCTACCTTGTCGTTCGCTTTTTTATTGCTGAACGAGAGCATTAATTTTATAGGCATAATAGGAATTTTGCTGAGCATAGTAGGGGTAATTTGGTTTTTAATGGGGGGTAAAGCGGGTAAGGATTCACCACCGGCATTAAAACATGGTACGGTCCGAAAGGGAATACTATTTGGAGTGCTTGCAGGTTTGTGCCAGGGTTTTCACTTAGTTATTTCTAAAAAAGGATTTAACGATACTAGCTACGTATTGTCGCCATTACATGCTACATGGATTCGGATATTTGCTGCAACAGTGGTTTACTTTGCGTTTACCATTTCACGAGGCAGGTTAAAGAATGACGTTATTACGATTGTCCGGAACGGGCAGGATATTATTGGTAAAGTAACCTTGGCAACCATTTGGGGTCTTATATTGTCTATAGTATTGGTAATGTGGAGCGTTACATTATGTAAAGCAGCTGTAGTGCAAACCATTATATCATTAGTGCCTATAGTGGTGGTGCCTATGTCGTTTGTGTTGTACAAGGAGAAACTTACCTTTAAAACCATGTTAGCGGCAATGGTATCGGTATCGGGGGTGTTTATGCTAATCTGGCGAGAAGATATTACCCAATGGGTACAATTGCATTTGCATTAATAGTAAATTTGCAGTCATATTAAATAAGAGTAAAATGGCAATAAAAAGAGACATATTAGTTGATAAACTTTTTGACCAGAAGCAATTCAATACCGTTTACATAAGTAAGGTTGATGAAGAGAACGCCAAGACCGACCAGGTGGAGATGATAACTGAACTGTTATGTGATGAAAGACATAAACCATCAAGGGCCGGTGTATTGCATTTTATTAAAAAAGAACCTAAGGCGGTCGAGCTATTACTACGAGCCATTGCAGAAGCAACCAGTGATAAACAAAAACTTGTTGCTGCATGTTGGGAAGGAGATATAGAATGCACACCATTCCTTACCTTTTTTGCTACCCTTGTAGTCAAGGAGAAGTTTGAAGTGGCCATGGAAGCACTAACCGTTATTGAACATATGACCGGTGAAGTGAGGCCTGAGGTAGCTAAAAAACTTATTGAAGAAGTGAAAGAAGGATATAAGCCACAAGCCGATAGCCCTAAAGCCGCTTTATTATTAGACCTTGTACAATTATTGCACAGATGGGAATAAGAAGCAAAGCTTCACCCATCTCTAAAAGGGATATTCTGAATTACACTGGCTTACTTTTAGTAGTGTTAATGCTGGTATCGTGTAATTATTTCAATAAAAAGAAAGGCCCTACCGGTACTCCTATAGCCAGGGTATATGATGTGTATCTATATCCAACAGACATAAAAGACCTTGTACCCAAAAACACAAAGCATGCCGATAGTGTTGCAATGGTAAAGGAATATATACAGCAATGGATGGAGCAACAGGTATTGTTGCATCAGGCTACCAATAACCTCGATCAGCAACAAATGGACCTTACCCGCCAGATCGAGGATTATAAAAACTCATTGGTTATTTATGCATATGAAAAAGAGCTGGTGCGCGAAAAGCTCGACACGAACGTAAACGAGACTGAAGTAGAGAAATACTATGATGATAATAAAAAGGACTTTCAGCTAAAGAATGATATTGTAAAGATAATGTACGTGAAAGTCGGGAAAAAAGCACCCGGGACAGATAAGCTCAAAGCACTGATATTGTCTGATAACCCTAAGGATAGAGATAAACTTGCTAAGTATTGTTACCAGTATGCACAAAACTTTTTCCTTAACGATAATGCCTGGCTTATGTTCGATGATGTGCTGAAGGAGATACCTATACAGACTTATAACCAGGATATGTTCTTGCAAAACCCGGGTAATCGATTTGTTCAAATGGCAGATACAGGTAGCGAATATTTCCTGAGCATAAGGGGTTATATGATAAAGAACAGCATGTCGCCGTTATCATTTGAAAAGGAGAACATTACCAAGATCATACTGAATAAGCGTAAAATGGAGCTTATAGATGAGATGAAGAAAAACCTGTATAACCAAGCCTTAAACCATAGTGATACGCAGGTTTATTAAGATCAGGCTTTTTGGTTAATTTTGACGCTTTATAATAAACCAAGGTATGAAACCCGATTTTGTAGAGGAATTAAAGTGGAGAGGCATGTTGCACGACATTATGCCCGGCACTGAAGAGTTATTGAAAAAAGAGATGGTATCGGGCTACATTGGTTTTGACCCAACGGCTGATTCATTACACATTGGTAGCCTTTCTCAGATAATGACCTTGTTACATTTTCAAAAAGCAGGTCATAAACCATTTGCATTGGTTGGCGGCGCTACGGGAATGGTTGGCGATCCATCGGGTAAATCGGCTGAAAGGAATTTGCTGAATGAGGAAACCCTGAATCATAACCTGGCTTGTGTAAAAAAGCAATTGGAAAAGTTTTTAGATTTTAACAGCGGTGCAAACTCTGCCGAGATAGTAAATAACTACGATTGGTTCAAAGGCTTTAGTTTTCTCGATTTTATAAGAGATGTAGGTAAACACATTTCAGTAAACTATATGATGGCCAAAGATTCAGTAAAGAGCCGTATGGAAACAGGCATATCGTTTACTGAATTCAGTTACCAGTTGGTGCAGGGCTACGATTTTTACTACCTGTGGAAACATAAGAACTGTAAACTGCAATTAGGTGGCAGCGACCAGTGGGGCAATATTGTTACAGGTACCGAACTCATCCGCCGTAAGGATGGAGGCGAAGCATTTGCACTCACCACACAGCTCATAACTAAATCTGACGGAGGCAAGTTTGGCAAAACCGAAAGCGGTAATGTGTGGCTCGATGCACAAAAAACTACCCCATACCAGTTCTACCAGTTTTGGTTGAATGTAGCGGATGAAGAGGCGAAGAAGTACATTAAGATATTTACACTTTTTGATAAGGCTGAGATAGAAAAACTGGAAACAGAACATAATGCGGCGCCTCATTTACGTGTATTACAAAAGGCTTTGGCAAAAGATATTACCATACGTGTACACAGTGAAAAGGATTATGAGTTTGCCCTTGAAAGCTCTGAGATATTATTTGGGAAAGGAACAAAAGATAGTTTGTTGAAGCTTTCCGATAATGATATACAAGCGATGTTTGATGGTGTGCCGCAGGTTGGTATTGCACGTAGTGAAATTGAAAAAGGTATTCCACTTGTTGATTTTCTTATTCAAACAAATATATTTCCATCGAAGGGTGAGGCACGCAAAATGCTTGCCGGTGGTGGTGTGCAGATAAACAAGGAAAAAGCAGAAGAAGGTGCTACCGTTAATGCAAGTAACCTTATACGCGACCGATACATACTTGCCCAAAAGGGGAAGAAGAATTACTATTTGATAAAAGTTATTTAAGTCGTTAGTCGACAGTTGTCACTAACGAACCTAATGACTATTGACTTACGACTGACCGCTATTTCTTATGGAAAAGAAAGTTGATTTTCTGGTTGTTGGTTCTGGCATAGCAGGGCTTACGTATGCACTTAAAGTGGCTGATCATGGCAAGGTGTATATAATTACCAAGGCCGATGAAGATGAGTCTAACACGAAGTATGCACAAGGTGGTATAGCTGCAGTAATGCATAGCCCCGATTCATATGAAAAGCATGTGCAGGACACACTTATTTGCGGAGATGGTTTATGTAATGAAGAAGTGGTACGAATGGTTGTGTATGAATCTACCGACCGTATAAAGGAATTGATTGAGTGGGGCACTAACTTCGATAAAAGCTCATCGGGTGAATATGACCTGGGGCGTGAAGGCGGGCACTCTGAGAATAGGATACTTCATCATAAAGATATTACGGGTAAGGAAATAGAACGAGCTCTGCTCGCTAAAATACACAGCCATCCTAATATTGAAATTGCCAACCACCATTTTGCAATCGACATAATTACACAACACCATTTAGGTAAACCCGTAACGCACGAAACAAAAGATATTACTTGTTATGGTATATATGCCCTGAACATTAAAACAGGTGATATAGATACCATTGTTGCCAAAACGACCTTAATGGCAACAGGTGGTACAGGTAATGTTTATAGTGCAACTACAAATCCTGTTATAGCAACGGGCGATGGAGTAGCAATGGTATACCGTGCCAAAGGCGCTATTACGAATATGGAATTCATTCAATTTCACCCGACTGCTTTATATGCTCCGCATTTAAAACCTGCCTTTCTTATATCAGAGGCGGTGCGTGGGGCAGGGGCCGTGCTGAAAACAATGGATGGAAAGGAATATTTTAATTGAAGTTTTTTTCATTATTGCATCATGTTGCTTAATTGTTCGCTGGTCTTTCCAAATCGTCTTTCCCGTTTTTGAAAGTCGGTAATGGCCGTTATAAAATCCTCTTTTCTGAAATCGGGCCAAAGTTTTTCAGTAAAATATAGTTCTGAATACGCTATCTGCCAAAGCAAAAAGTTGCTTATTCTATGCTCTCCACTTGTGCGTATTAATAATTCAGGGTCAGGTATATTGGTGGTACATAAATAGCTGGCAAAGTTCTCCTCTGTAATGTCTTCCGTGGTCATTTTCTTTAATTCAACCTGCTTCGCAATTTCCTTAACAGCATTCATTATTTCCCATTTCGAACTATAGCTTAGTGCCAACACTAAGGTCATCCGTTTATTAGACGATGTTTTTTCAATAGCCTTCATAAGTTCACGGTAACAATTCTTGGGCAAACTTTTCAAATCACCAATGGCCTGAAGGGCAATATCGTTCTCCATCAATGTTTTAATCTCTTTATTGATGGTAAACACCAATAGTTCCATTAAGCTGCTTACCTCATCTTTAGGGCGGTTCCAGTTTTCAGTTGAAAAGGCATACAAGGTTACGAACTTAACCCCTATTTCGGCGGCTATTTCAATGGTATCTCTAACAGCCCTAACGCCATTTTTATGGCCAAATATCCTCGACTTACCCTTTTGTTTCGCCCAACGGCCGTTGCCATCCATTATAACAGCTACGTGCTTGGGAATTCGAGACTTATCTATACCATTATCAATCATCAAAAAAGGCTGTAATACTTTTATAAGCGTGCAAAGCTACAAAAGCAAACTTAAAAACGGCCTAATTATTGTTAAAAATGCCTAAATCGGCTTTTTAGTTATGTAAATCAGCATTATTGGGGAAATGTACCCATTAGAATTCCTGAAGTCGTTTGGCTATATTCCACCTGAATGAAGCGGATATAACATCATCAGTATTATTATACTTTTTATAGTCGCTGCTTTGGTTTCTTATTACTGCGGTAAGGTCAATGAACATATTACGGGCAAGTTGAAGCGAAACCGTTCCGCTTACGAACACAATAGTTGTTTTAGCTCCCTGACCAATGAAATTGCCGTACTCACTTACCCGTTGGTTATAATCTATCATTACGTTACTGCCATAATCTTTACCTGCTGTATCAAGACCAATTCTGGTAACAAATAGCTTACCTGTAAGGGTTAGCTTTGGTATGGGTTGAAACCTGAGTATGCCTATGCCTTCGTAAAAATTTGCTCCATTAGGGTCGGCAAGTGGCTGGTCGAAGTTTGAATAATTAGCAAAGTATGAATAGTCTGTCAGCCTGGAAAAAGAAAAGTGCGTGTATGTATAAGGTGGCACAACATTGAGTTCTAACTGACCATCCAAATTTTTTATGCCAAACACATCAATGTATTTTGCACCAATTTGAAATGCCTGTTTATTACCCCACCAGCCGGTATGTGCCAATATCTGTGGAAGATCGAACTCATCGAGAAGCGCTGTTCCATAGAGGGAAAAATGATGAAGGAAATTCCATTTAAAATTAAACCCTACATGGTCTTTATCAGGCGCCCCTAAACCATTTTCAACTGCATTGTAAAAAATAAGCGGGTTAAGGTAGTACCAGTCAAAGCCACGGTCATGAATAGAGTCTGTATTACCAAATGTTATCGATTCAAATAATCCCACATCAAAGTTCTTTGTAAAATGGTAGGTCAAATAATGCAGAGCCATGTACTTGCGGGGGTAATTGGCATCGGCAGTAAAATCCTGCAAATTATCTGCCACCATTTCAGCAAAAATGTTCACATACTCAAACTTCCACACCTTGGTATCTATTTTCCAGAACAAGTAATTACTTGAATAATCTGAAAGCATAAGTGAACGATATCCATCACCAATAAAATTCTTATCCTGCCCGAACTGGGTGCTTATGTGCTTTGTAATATTAAAATCAACATATCCGTTTGCACTGTAAAAATCGTATCCACCTATTTTGAAAGGCTTGTAATAACCTTCGCCCGGCAAGGCATACGACGATGTTATTCTGTTAACGGTATATTGAGGAAAAACAGCCTGGTTATCGGTTAATAAGGTATAAAAACCAACCTTACCATCAATATCTCCACGCAGTTCCACACCCCTTGTATTAAGGTAAACTGTTTTGGTTACGGGTAAGATAGGTGGATTGCTATACCGGTCTTTGCCTAGTGTAAAATAAGCTACAGGGTTTAGCTGAAAACGGAAGTTCTTTTTATTTACCGCGTAAAAATCGGTCTTCTTTTTATAAAGGCCCCATATAAACTTATGCTTGCTGTTGGCTGAATCTTTGTTATCACTCCATTCCCAATTATCATCCTGCAAATACTGAAAATTTGCCTTATCAACTTTCGACCAATGCAAAGTTGTATCGGCTAGCAATTTGTCCGCAAGATCTGCGATGTCAGCCCTTAAATATGGCTTTACCGCTGTAAATATGTTACCTGAATTTTCCGCCTTAATATCCAGGCGGTCTACCAAATGGTAGTAATCATCATTTAACGGAGCGTACACACTTTGCCCGACAGATACAACAGAATAAAATAAGGCAAGTCCACCCAAATATTTTTTCATCATGAGCTTTGTCTTTATGCTAAGACCACTACAAAGATAAGATTGTATAACGTTTATACTAAATAAAAGAGCCGCTACTTTGGTAGCGGCTCTTTACACAACATTTACTAACCGGTTGTTAATCCAACAATATTTTCTGAACTCCTTTAGAGTTTTTACCAGTTACAGAGAGGAAATAAACACCTTTTGTATATGAAGAAAGATCAATGCTCTGCGTATATTCTCCTGCAATATGCAAGGTGTTAGAGTATATTGACTGGCCCAGCACATTCGTTACAGAAATTGTATACTCACCTGCGGCAGGTGTGTTGAATACAACCTGCAAGTGCCCCTGGGTTGGGTTCGGATACACCTTTACATCACTGGTCAACGAAACCTCATCAATACCTACTGCACTTTCAGGATATGCACCCGATTGGCTTGAGCAGCCTGTTGAACTTATAATACCTGTTACCCTGTACACACCATTAGCAGTCATAACATATTTATAAGATGTTGCGCCTGCAATAACAACTCCGTTCTTTGTCCAAACATATGATGAACAATTCGATGGAGTACATATCAATGTATCGAAGCTACGTTTAACAGTTGGGGTAACCGGTGCCGCGTTTACTGTAATATAATTGGTTGTAGTTATCGAATCTGTGCCAATACTATTTGTAACCACCAGCTTTACTGCATAAGTACCAGCTGCTGCATAACTAACCGCTGGATTTTGCAGTTTAGAAGTAGCCGGGGTACCGCCGGTAAATGTCCAGTTCCAGCTTGTTGGCTGGTTGCTTGAAGTATCGAAATATTGAACTAAACTATTACTACATGCTTTAGTAGAAGATGCAGTAAACCTGGCAACAGGAGCTGTGTTTACTGCAGGTGGCATTATTCCAATCAATGCTTCTATTTGCTGGCTAAAATTCAAGGTGTTCGGGTTCAGGTTATTAATACTATACCAACCATTATCCATTCCACTCCACCCCCAGTTCATATGGAAAAAATTAATTGAATTATACCCATCGCATACCCATGTATGGCCGCCTTGAGTAGGATCACTACCCACGTATTCTATAGGTCTGCCACAATCAAGATCGTGTTCGAGTGTATCTTGCCATGCAACTGTGTCAGCGAATTCATATATACCATCCATGATCTTTGTAGAGTATTTGAAATACTTTGAATATGATATTTGTGCGCATGACTGAGGATCATCTGCTGTGATCACATATGCTCCACTTCCGGTTGGACTATAACTCATTTCAACACTTATACCTGCATCAGACATTGCCCTTGCCAAGGTAGTATCACTTGTAGGAGGAGAAGTTAAAGCCATAGCTGCCCAACCATACGGATGGTTATACTTACCCTTAAGTATTCCATATGAACCACCTGCATTATAACTGCTGGAACCTTGCCCGGTAGGCGGATATTGCCAGTACCTCATTATTTGGGTCATAGTTGTTGCAACACAACCTGTTACTGCCCTATTACTTCCTGTACCCGGACAATCATCCCAATATGGTGATTCCTGATCGTAAGTACTTTTCATTAGAAACAGGCTACTTGATGGAAACACGCTGTTAGCCTTATGTGATTGAGGTTTTCTCAGTGCATTAGGCACTATATTATTTTGGTATGATGTCCATTCATCAGCAATTTCATTGGTTGCTACAGCATGGTTTGAACGAATAGCAGCAATTTCTGCATTGCGTTTTTGCATCCAGTAATTCATATTGCTGCCAGCTTCAGGTATAGAATAGCTGCCTGTGTTCGAACATCCTATTATAGGATGGCCTGCGTCCTCGGCAGAAACAATAACGAACCCACCTTGTGCATCGACATTAAACACATAGTATGATACTTCTCCATTGACATCATGCTCAGTATAAGCAAGTGTTAACGTAGTAACCGATCTGTTAAAATTTTGGTTGTAAAAGCTAGCCGCAACTGTTTGTGCAACATTTACACTAACGGTACCTGCTGTAAGTGAACAAATTGAAACAGCTGATGCAGCAAATAGAGTAATTAATTTT
>JABCZY010000064.1:0-377 GCA_013289395.1 Bacteroidota bacterium | reverse complement strand
AAGGTTGATTTAAGAAATTCAGGATTCTTCTCTAAACAAATATAGGAATCATTCCTTTCAAAACAAAAATAATTACAAGCTTTTTGTGTAATCGCTATCACCATTAACAATTCATGGCTGAATTCAGGCAAAAACCATTTGCTCCACATCCTTATAAACCATTTCAATACCGGCTTCAAGGCTGATCTTATGTTTCCAGCCCAGGTTATGCAATTTGGTTACATCCATTAGTTTACGTGGTGTGCCATCGGGCTTCGAAGCATCAAACTCAAGTTTACCCTGGTAACCGCTTATCTTCTTTATTAGCATGGCAAGGTCTTTTATAGATATATCTGTACCCGTGCCAATATTTACCAATTCAGCTTCATTATATTTTT
>JABCZY010000063.1 GCA_013289395.1 Bacteroidota bacterium | reverse complement strand
TATCCATTTTACCTTCCTGGGTCATTAAATTTATCTGTGTTTCATCCAACACTCTTAGTTCTTCAAAAACATTAACGTTTTCCTTCCTTAACTTATATGCCAATATTGCTCTATACTCATCTAATAGGTAAACATCATCTAAGGTAATCTGGTCAATGGGTTTCGAAATAAAAACATCTTTCACCCACATATCCCCTATTATCTCCTTAAAGTTCTCATCAAACCAATTGGCAAATTTCTTTGGGTCTTTTTCAGTGAACAAATTCCTGATATGTAAATACACGGAAGATAGTTTACAGTTCTGGCATAACATCATAAATGCATTGGGTACAAGCTTATCATCTGCACCTTTAGCATACCCTATTGTAACCTGCTTCAGATCGTTTTTCTTTTTGCAGAAATAACACTCATCTTTTTCACCTACAAAACCATCAACAACCGAAATGCTGTCCTTATCACTCATACATTATATATTGAATTCAAATATATTCATTCCGTAATTCCTGCTTATAATAATATGTAATGAATATTGATTTTTACTCGTACCTTTGCATTACACAAAGCACGTATGTTCGAGGTCTTAAAAAAGTACAAATACAATTCGGCCTGGTTAGGTTTAGCACTGGGTTTGTTCATGCCTTCTTTATCCTTCTACATTTATTACCTCATCCATTTTAACGGAATGCATTTCCATAAACTTTTGTGGGTATTGCAGCGTGGCCAAATGGAGTTTCCTTTATTTACATTATGTTTATTACCCGATCTTGCAGGTTTCTTCCTTTTTATATGGATAGATAAGGATAAGACATCAAGAGGTTTTTTATATGTCATTTTGCCTTATGTAATATACATGGTTTGGTTATTTTCAAGATAAATGAAGTATTACATTATTGCGGGTGAAGCTTCGGGCGACCTACACGCATCAAATCTTATAAAACACTTAAAGCAGGAAGACAGCAATGCTGTTATTCGTGCATGGGGTGGCGACCTGATGCAAAAACAAGGAGCCGAAATAGTAAAACATTATCGCGACCTTGCTTTTATGGGCTTTGCTGAAGTAATAAAGCACTTGCCTACCATACTCCGCAATATTGATTTTTGTAAAAAAGACATTCTCGAATTTAAGCCCGATGTAATAGTATTGGTTGATTACCCCGGTTTTAATTTGCGTATTGCCAAATTTGCAAAAGCAGCGGGCTTTAAAATTGCATATTACATATCACCGCAGGTTTGGGCATGGAAGGCATCGCGTGTGCATCTAATAAAAAAAGTGGTTGACAGAATGATGGTGATACTGCCATTCGAAAAAGCTTTTTATGCCAAGTATGATTATAATGTAGATTTTGTTGGCCATCCTTTACTTGATGTAATTGGTGAAGCCAAACCGGATATTGATTCATTCCGTAGCCTGCATAATATACCCAGTAAACCATTAATCGCACTATTGCCCGGTAGCCGCAAACAAGAGATAGAAAGCATTTTACCTATTATGGTAGAAACGGCTAAGAGATATTCAAACTATCAGTTTGTTATAGCAGCGGCCCCTTCAGCACATGGTGAATGGTATATAGATTATCTTGCACAGCATAACATAAGTATAGTTTACGATAAAACGTATAAGTTATTACAGCATTCAAAAGCGGCACTGGTAGCATCTGGTACGGCAACACTTGAAACTGCACTATGGGGTATACCAGAGGTGCTATGTTATCGATCGAAGGGATTTACCGGAACAATATCGTACCACATTGCTAAGCAGTTGGTAGGAAAACGGTTGAAATTCATTGGCCTTGTAAACCTTATTATGGAGAATGAAGTGATAAAGGAATACATTCAAAATGAGCTTACCGTGGAAAACCTAACACAGGAGCTGAGCCGGTTATTAGAAGACAGCGCATATATTGCCCGCATGAAAGACGAATACCATCATGTACGTGAAAAACTGGGAGGCCCAGGCGCATCTGCAAGGGCTGCCCATATAGTTGCGCAATTAGCCATGCCTTTACAAAAAACAGCATGATGAAAAGGATTGTAATTCTTGCAATTTCTTTTCTCTACTCTACCCTGGCCTATTCTATTAGTGTAAGCATTCACATTTATGCCGACAAAACATTTTCTTCTGTTATTCTGGCCCCGTTAAACGCCACGTACATTTTAGAAGGCGATGGTAAACGGATTGATTCATGTACTTCATCAAGTGTGTATTCTGTAAGTATTGTAAATGATTCATTGGTACAGGTAAAAAACCTTGACAGAGTTATTGGCATTTTTTCACGCATTCGCCTGCGTGGATATGGACCTAGGAACCAGTTCTTTTTAAAACTCTCTTCAGAAAAGAATAACAGACTATATGATGATGACATTTCTATTTCTGCAGACAAACCCAATCTTAAACTACTAAGTATTATCGATCTGGAGCATTATGTAAGTGGTGTGGTGCAGGGTGAAGCCGGTTTACGCAGGCCGCCGGAATACTATAAAGTACAAGCTATTATTTGCCGCACTTATGCACTTAATAATCTTGCGCGACACATTAATGATGGCTTTGAGTTATGCGACCTTGTACATTGCCAGGTGTATAACGGTGTATCTAAAAACCCTGATATATTAAATGCGGTAGAAGCAACTAAAGGAATTGTAATTGTAGATGCCAATAATCAACTTATAAATGCAGCATTCTTTTCTAACTGCGGTGGACAAACCCTGAATTCAGAGGATGTTTGGAACAGCCCACTACCCTATTTAAAAAGCAGGCCCGATACTTTTTGTTTACATCAACCCGCTGCAGTGTGGCAAAAACTGATGTTGGTAAGCGAATGGAACAATTACTTAACTAAAAAGGAAAAAGGATTGAAGTGTGATACCACTAAATCCTATTACGATACTATTCCGATAAGCAAACGTGTGTATTTGTACGATAAAGGATACTTGATTCCATTAAAAGAAATTCGTGGGGACTTAAATTTGCATTCTACTTTCTTTAGCATTACAAAAACAGACAATACCGTTACGCTGGATGGCCGTGGATATGGACACCGGGTTGGCCTATGCCAGGAAGGAGCTATTCACATGACCCAAACCGGTTATAATTACCAGCAGGTATTACACTTTTATTATACAGGCGTACAATTGATAGATTACACACTTTTACCTTCATCAGGCTTTAATTGAAATGGATATTAAACGCGGACAGATACCACTTGCTCGCCTTTTTCTACCCTTTGCTTCCGGCATTGCGTTAGAGCTTTATTTTCCACAGCAATTTGTATTTATATATTGTTGTCTTGCGTTTTTAATTACACTTGTTTTATATAATTGGTATAGCAACAAAAAAGGTTCTGCATTTAGCCAGCGTTGGGTGTTCGGCTCAATAGTTGCAGCATTTTTATTTTGTGCTGGGTATTCATTTACATTACTTAATACTCCCTCTGAAAAAGTTTCAGATATAAGTCATCATTTGCAAAATGATCCACATAGTTTTCTAATCTCTATCATATCATCGCCTAAGGAAAAAGACAAATCAATTAAAGCGGTTGGTGAAGTAAAAGGGATAATAGAACATGGCCAACTGGAAAGAACTACCGGTAAGGTTATGTTCTCATTTCAGAAAGATACCGTTGGAGATACCATTAGATATGGAGATATGCTTACTGTAAAAACAGAACTTACTCCGGTTAAGCCATCGATGAACCCCGATGAGTTTGATTATAAGAATTACTTGGAAATGAATGGAGTGTATTATGAGGCTTTTGTACCAAAACATTCTTTTCACTTTACCGGCAATAGTAATGCACCATGGCTTTTACGTTTTACTGACAAATGGAGACACAGGTTGATCAACTTGTTAAATGAAAGAGTAAAAGGCAACGAAGCTGCAGTTGGCTCTGCAATTCTGTTGGGTTATCGCAATGACCTTTCTCAATCTGTAATAGACGAATTTGTTGACAGCGGGACAGTCCATGTTATTTGTGTGGCAGGTTTGCATGTCGGCATTTTATTCTGGATGATAAACCTGCTGCTTTTCTTTTTCGACAATGTTAAGCATGGCAAACTCATACGTACCCTCATACTTCTTGCACTATTATGGATGTACGCATTATTCACAGGTATGGCTACTCCTGTAATACGTGCAACAGTAATGTTCAGTTTTCTATTAGTCGGCAGGCAGTTCAGCCGATATACCAACTCGGTGAATACATTAGCCGCATCTGCTTTTTTAATGCTACTTATTAACCCATTTTCACTGGCCGATGTTGGCTTTCAGCTTTCCTATCTTTCAGTTTTAGGAATACTGACCATTTACCCCATATTGAATGGCATATTTGAACCACGCAATTTCATTGTAAAGAAGATATGGGAATTAACATGTCTTTCAGCATCGGCACAATTTTCAATCGCACCTTTGTCACTATTATACTTTCATCAATTCCCTAATTATTTCCTTGTCACTAATCTCTTAGTTGTCCCCCTGCTTTCTATTGTAATCTATTCCGGGCTATTATTTTTCATCACAGCCTATATTCCTTATGTTTCAATGCTTACAACATGGGTATTTCATAAAACATTATTACTCCTCAACACATTAGTAGGCCAATCAAACCATTTACCACTTTATGTAACAAGGGGAATAAGCATTTCAGCCCGGGAAGTCATTCTGCTTTTTATCCTGACAGTTTCTTTGTTCTTCTTCTATCACAACAGAAAGTATAAGGTATTAATGATCGGCTTATCAGCTTTATTATTATTCGTTGGTTTCAATATTTACAAAAACATAACACATTCTAAGCAACAATTATTTGTGGTATATTATGTTTACAAGCATCAAGCGGCAGCATTTATTTCAGGCAGGCAAAGCATCATGCCATTTACTGATGTGAGTCAATCTGATTTCAATTACCATATTCAATACCATTTCTGGGAAAGAGGGATTAAGGATACTTCCTCGATCCACTCTGATACTTCCGCTATTTTTCTTTCCGGTCATCTGGCTGTAAAAAACAATTTTATTCAGTTCAATGGAAAGAAATATGTTTTCCTTCGTACAGACGATGACATACCGGATAGTCTTCAGAAATTTCCTGTACATTGTGTAATAGTATCTGCCCAATACAAGCAAGGTATGGAAGCATTACAAAATGCATTTAACTTTGATACACTTATATTTGATTCATCAATTGCCCCGGCACGATTAAAGAAATGGAAACGGGAATGTGATGAATTACATATTCAGTATTACGATGTAAGTAAACAAGGAGCCTATATTGAAAATAGCTAAATGGAAAACATGAACAAAAAAGCATTAGCAGAAAAAGTGGTAGATACTATGTACGCCAACGATTTTTTCAGCCAATGGCTGGGCATTGAACGTATAACTATTGATCCCGGCCATTGTATTCTGCGAATGAAAATACGTAAGGACATGTTGAATGGGTTTGCAATTGCACATGGTGGCATTACCTACTCACTTGCAGACAGTGCTCTTGCATTTGCATCAAACTCTCATGGCAGAAAAGCTGTTTCGGTTGAAACTTCCATATCACATACAGAACAATTGCATGAAGGAGATATAATTACCGCAACTGCCGAAGAAACCAAACTTTCCAATAAAATAGGCATTTACCACATTACTGTTACCAATCAAAAGAATGAGAAGGTGGCTCTGTTTAAGGGCACTGTTTATCGCACTTCTGCTGAGTGGTTTCCGGCCTGAAAGAACTTCACCAACATATTAATAGTTCTGTTAATTAGTGTTAAATCAAAATTTGGCTTAACATCTATTAACATAGTCCATTAAACCTTTCATATCCATCAGTAATACATTTGGTCAATCAAATATTGATGTATTGATCAAATGACTACCAAACTCTGTCCTTATTGCAATAGTGCAAAATCTGTTCTTATGGGGAATGTGTATTGTTCACATTCAGCAGATGATATGCCTAAACTCGAGAACGGATCGATGATGCTTAAGGCAGATGAACTTGAAGAAACAGCCGATCATGTTTCGCGCCTTACTATTCGCTTAAGCCTTAATGGGGATCAATATTATAAAGTGGGCAGTAACGATCATGTAATTGACCCGAAGAGCTATTTGGTTATTAACCAGGGACAGCATTACCGTACTGCATTTGAGGGCACTAAAGACCAGGAAATGATATTGGTAGCATTCAAACCAAGTTTTGTTTCTACTATACTTCAATCAATAGTTACTACAGAAGATAGACTACTTGATGACCCATTCAAATCTACAGAGCAACCGGTTTCGTTTTTTGAAAAGTCATACGAAATGGACCCTGAGATATTAGGCATGTTTCTGCAACTCAGAAAACTAATGGACGAAGAAGACCTGGGTTGGAAGAAAGAGTTTGACCTGCAAAGTATCTATTCCACATTATTAACCAGGCTTTTATTTGTACATAAAAACCTGAAACAGGATATAGATAAACTGAAGAGTGCAAAGCTTTCGACCCGTACTGAACTGTATCGCAGGTTAACTATTGCCAGAGATTATATGGATGCTCATCCTGAGAAGAGGATTAGCATTGAAGATGTTGCTACTGTTGCTTTCCTTTCACCGCACCATTTTAAAAGGGCGTTTAAGGAATTATTTAATATTACTCCCCACCAGTATCATATAGAAAAAAGACTTTCATATTCCCGGGAATTGCTTGCAGATCAGTCAAGCAAGGTAGAAGACGTTTGTAGAAAGGTCGGATTTGAAAACTCCAGCTCATTCATACGCCTTTTCCGTGAACATTATGGATGCACACCGCGGGCGTATCATTTAAACAACTTCTGATAACTAATAGTGTTACACAGCCTGTGCAACACTATGTTCTATTTCCATTTTTTTTTCAATCGGGCTCTTCTTCTCAGGCGAAATAGCTTTCCGGCACATATATTCAAACAAGTCTCCTGATGCTACTTTTTCTTCTGCACTTTGTGGCAATAACCCCTTTAAGTCCTGGTACATTTGCCATGCAGTTGTGTAAGACACATTTATATCTCTCTGCAATTGCCTTATTGAAAACTTACCTGATTTATTACTGATTGCAGCAAATGCATGTAACCAACCTCTTAAAGGTATTTTAGATCCATGTAAAAAGGTCCCTGCCGTAACCGAAAAGGTCCTTCTGCATGAACTACAATGAAAACGGTTGTCGATTTGCCTTGCGCTTATCTTTTCAGATGCGCAATACGCACATTTTAGTTTGTCGCCCCAACGAAGATGTTCGAAATATGCCAATGCATCAACATCATTCAGAAACTTGTTTTTTACTTCTTCGGTACTCATGTTGTTTTATTTAAATGTTAAGTAAATATTTTATCATCCTCCATTTTTTGATGCTCTGTTCTTTTCATCTTCAGCACCGCCCTTACTATGCAGTGAAGACTTTGATTGGCCTCCGAAATGATATGTAAATGATGCGCCAACAGTGCGCGAATCTCTTTTTACGTATACAGATTCGGTAAAACCGGTGAATGCCGTAACACCGTTAGTTACATTGGTCCAGAAAATATCGTACGCATTAATTTTAATAGTGCCCTTATCTTTCAGCACCTTAATTTGTATATACGCACGACACCCTTCTTGCGATTTAAGATAGAGATACCCCAGGTCGTTTCCTGAAGTATAAAAACCACCCAATCCAAAACCCAGCTCTTTATTTATTGTAAAATCATTATCGGTATTCGCATCCCACAAAAACCTATCAGTAGATAATGGAGAACTAGCCAGAGCCCCTACATAATGGCTAACATATGCATCAACGCTTGTCGAAGTGCTCCACCAACTTGTAATTTGATTAGCCACCGTAACATTAAATGAGTAATTATCATTTGAAGTTAAGTTCTCTTCCGTTTGCCTCACAATATTGGGTTTGCCAGCGTATGGTTCTATAACAGTGGTTATAGGGTATTGAGTACGGGTATATGTCAATGTGAAAAAATAACTTGACTTGTATGCATCAGACAGCTGCATCAAGTATGCGTTTTGCGGCAATAAATATGGGTTACCCACCAGATAGAAAGTTGGGTTTATATACAGACTGAAAGGGTTTAACTGATTATATGTTGGCCTATCGACTCTTCGGCTTATAGATAGGCCTAATTGGTTATTCGGAGAAAGTGAATCGTTCACCGATACATTAGGGAATAGCTGGGTAAAATTGCGTGAAAAAGTTTGTCCCGTTGTAACCTGGTCACCTTTTGTTATTGTTTGTTCCGCCCTTAAACCTGCCTGAAAGTTATATGCTCCCATAGTCCGGTTATATGTTACATAACCTGCATTAATATTTTCAGAATATATAAAGTGGTTGCTTTGGTTTGTATCAACAGGAGCCATGGCATTCTGGCCATCATATATATTGAGGTTATTATCGGTGCTTACATAACTTGTTTTAACACCTGCACCTAATGAACCTTTCTTACCCAGTTGGCCATCATAATCTGCCTTTAAAGAATATATATTCAGCAAACTTGGCAGGTACCCGTATAAATATGAAGTTCCTCCTATTTCGGAATTATCAGGGTTAAAATAATTAGTAGCTATATTTTGGTACCCGATTGAATTATAGGTAGCATAGTCAGCATTTACCAGTAATTCTCTTCCGGTCGAATCGAACGTATGCTTCATATTCAGGTTAAGGGCGTAATTATATGTTGTATTTGGGGAGTTACTAGTTGTCAGGTCGTACGATTTTTCGTTGTTAAGGCTGTCATACTCATTTGTGGTTGTACTTTCTGAAGGCATAAACTTAGAAACTGCCACGTCGGCTATAAACCCTATAGTAGTTTTATCTGAAGCAAAAAAATCCGCGCCTAATCTCGCAGTATGATCAATGCTAGGAGTCTTTAAATACTCGTATTGCGCGGTACTGCTTTGGAATTGATTGCCATTATAAAAATTAGTATGGAATGTTATAATGTTCACACTACCCTGGTACGAATAATTATAGCTTCCGAACAGGTTAAACTTCTTCGTGCGATCATTGAAGCTGAAGCCATCATTTGTTCTGGGATATATTCCCTGGGCATAACCTGCATATACGGTAGCATTAGCTCCTATACGCTTATCTTTTTTCAGTATAATATTTATAATTCCTGCTGTTCCACTTGCATCATATTTCGCTGAAGGGTTGGTTATAAACTCAATCTTATCTATCGATTCAGCAGGCATACTTTTAAGTATGTTGGTTAGCTCACTTCCTGAAACTGCAACCGGTCTTCCATCAATCATTATTTGCACATTGGATTTACCCATCAGGCTGATGTTATCGTTCTGGTCAACCTGCACGCCTGGCGAATGCTGTATTACATCAAAAACATTACCGACTGCTGTTAAAGGGCTGTTTTGCACATTAAGAACGGTTTTATCAGCAAAGTGCTGTATCATGGGTATTTTAGCTACCACAGTAACCTCATTTAACGATTTTGATTTTAACACTACATCAGACATGTTAATTTGTAAATGCGCACTATCAATAGTAAAAACGGGTGAATAATAATTCTCAAAACCCGCTTGAGCTATGTATATCAAATAACTTCCTTTTGCCACACTTGCAAATTCAATAGCTCCGTTCTGGTCAGCGATTGAATATATTGCCATAGATGAATCCTTTGCCTTTATTAGTTGAACTAATGCACCATCAATAGGTTTTTGCTGTTGATCGGTTACCTTCAGGTCAATCTTTCCGATAGCTTGTGCAAATGCGCCTTCCCAGCCTGAGAATAATAAAATAAGTAGAGGGATAAATATTCTCATTTCTGCATTATTTGTCGTAAGACGGTTAAGCCATTCATTTTGTTACAGCAAACTTAAGTTGTATGTATATCAGGGATATGTGCGAAAAAGGTCAAGAATTTTTGGCTTAACTTTTTTTAACAAATGGTTATATAATAGATAGTTGATATGTTCATTACTCTATTAATAAATTAGGTATTGACCATTCAGTTTTATTTTCCGTTTTGCATACCTTCGCACAGTAAACACAACAATACGTTATGAAAAAAGCATATGTTTTTCCGGGGCAAGGATCACAATTCAAGGGCATGGGTAAGGACCTTTATGATAGCTTACCAATGGCAAAAGAATTATTTGAAAAAGGCAATACTGTCCTTGGTTTCCGTATAACCGATATAATGTTCGAGGGAACTGATGAGGAACTGAAACAAACCAAAGTTACACAGCCTGCTATATTTCTTCATTCGGTAGTACTTGCCTTAACACTGGGCGATAAATTCACTCCTGATATGGTTGCAGGACATTCACTCGGCGAATTTTCTGCACTTACCGCTGCCAAGGCAATTAGTTTTGAAGATGGACTGACCTTAGTATATAAACGTGCTATGGCTATGCAAAAAGCATGCGAGGCTACTCCATCAACTATGGCTGCTATACTTTCGCTAGAAGACAGTAAGGTTGAAGAGATATGCGCTTCAATAAAAGATGATGTGGTTGTTTGTGCAAACTACAACTGTCCCGGTCAACTTGTTATTTCAGGTAGTATACCTGCTGTAACCAAAGCCTGCGAATTACTTAAAGCAGCAGGCGCAAAACGTGCTTTAATATTGCCTGTTGGTGGCGCTTTCCACTCACCTTTAATGCAACCCGCACAGGTTGAACTTTCTGCGGCTATTGAAGCGACTGCATTTAATAAACCTATTTGCCCAGTTTACCAGAATGTAAACGCATCACCTGAAACCGAGCCAAGCGCAATAAAGAAAAACCTGATCGCTCAATTAACTGCACCCGTTCGCTGGACGCAAACCATACAACGGATGAGTGCTGATGGAGCCACCATATTTTATGAAGTAGGCCCGGGTAAAGTATTACAAGGCCTGGCTAAAAAAATTGTACCCACCGCTGAAGCAATGAGTGTATGATAAAGAAGACTTGTTTTATACTTCTGACAATTTGTTTTATAGCATTTACGGCTCAAGGGCAATATGCATACGAAAAGCATGATTCAAAAGGCAGAAAGAAGATTTTAAGTGCATTAGGCATTGCCGGAGGAATTACATATGGCAAAGATGTATTTAACCCGCAGGAAGGGCCATTAGCTCAGGAAAGATATTTATTAGGCTTTAATGCTGCCATACTTGCCGAGCTTTTTCATCATCCTGTTTACAGGTGGAGAATTGAATTAGGGTACAACCAATTGGGTACAACCGAACTGCTATATGTACCGGCAGGCAAAAAAACTGCAGCCCGCACAAATTACATTTCATTGAATAATTACCTGAAAGTAAACTTCAAAGCAGAAACATCCACCTTTA
>JABCZY010000062.1 GCA_013289395.1 Bacteroidota bacterium | reverse complement strand
AGATTCCATTTGTTTTCGGGTCATGAGGCCAGGTGCTATTTTGCTTCCTTCCATGGATGCATAGGTCATATAACTGCCCATGGCAGGAAACATAATACGCGTCAGCTTGCCCATCTCTCCCATTCCAATCACTATCAGTTTTTCTTTATCCTTTCTTTCCTTCAGCACATCGGCAAGCGTAAAAACATCTTTAGGGCTGGTGACCATTGTTGTTATCTTAATAATGGCAGGCTCTTCTTTCCGCATCCTATCGAGCATTACAGACAACTTAATATAATTGGGAGTAGCTTCAAAATCGTGATAGGATAACAATAGCTTCTTTCTTTCTTTTTCATCCAGCTCCTTCACAAGAGAATTACCTACTGTAATATCTACATAGCTAAATGAAGTATGAAAAGCTTTTTTATTGATCGCTTTTTGCTCTTTAGCATCACCTGAAAACAGGCCCCCTTCTTTCACATGCCTGCAAGTGAAAACTGAGGAGATAGAAACATTCTTACGAATAGTATCAATATCATCTTCCTCAAAACCATGAATTGAATCGACACGTAATTCAACCTTAGCAGAACCTTCCTGGGCATTCTTCAGGTTACGAAGAAATATGGGAAGTGAATTCCCTTCCACTACAGTACATATTTTAAATGGTACCCGCATAGCTCGATTTATTTTGCAATGCATTGCGCATAGCTTCTTCCGGCGCTTTTAACCCTGTATATATTTCAAATTGCAACATTCCCTGGCGGAGAAGCATTTCCAATCCGTCAATTGCAATCGCATTATTTTTCTTAGCAGCGTTCAGTAATGGTGTGCCGTTTAAACTGTAATTAATATCAAATACAACCTGTCCTTTATTAATTACACTTTCCTCAATCGGTAATTCCTTACCATCCTTGCCAACAGGAGTTGTATTTATAATTACATCTGCTTCTGAAGAAGCATCGTTTCTTTTATCCCATTCAGCAAGTTCGCAACCAAAAGTTTCTGAAAGTTCTTTTGCTTTTTCCTTATTACGACTACATATAGTCACCTTACCTTTTTCAGTAACTAATCCGTATGCAATTGCTCTTGCCGAACCACCTGAGCCCAGTATAATAACATTCTTACCCTCAAGGCTCGTACGCTTTTTCAGGCTTTCAATTGCCCCGGAACAATCGGTATTATATCCGATCAATTTACCTTTAACATTAAACACAGTGTTTACTGCACCTATTACCCTGGCCATACCATCCAATATATCGAGGTGTGGGATTATTGCTTCTTTATGAGGTTTAGTCACCGCCATTGCATGAACACTCTTCCTTGATTCATTTATAAAATCAGCAAGCCCTTCCGGAGTTACTTGCCGGGCACTAAACGTATATTCTGTATCAATACCCAATGCCTTGTATGCAGCATTATGCATAGCTGGAGACAAGGATTGAGCAACAGGGTCACCAATCACCAAACATATTTTGATGTTAGTGGCCATAGGTGAAACTATATTTATCTATTATCATTTGTACAATTTCCTCAGGACTGTGGGCATCGGTATCAATTATCTCATCAGCATAGCGTCGGTATAAAGGCGAGCGCTCTGCGTATAAAAGCATTGCCTTTTCTTCCTGCCTGAACAATGGCCTTATGTCGGTATGCTTGAGCCTGTCCTTTATTACGTTAAAACTTGTATTCAGAAAAATAACAATAGCATTCGCTTTCAATATCTCCATACTCTCAATGTCGCTCACCACTCCCCCGCCACACGAAATAATTGAGCTTCCTTTCTTAACAGAATCCTTTATCACCTGCTTTTCGAGTTTTCTGAAATAATCTTCCCCTTTGGTATCAAATATCTCATTGACAGATGAAAGCCCTGCTTGTTGCAGAATTTCTGCATCTGTTTCTATCAATTCCTCATTCAATTCTTTTGCAAGCAAACTAGCAACAGTGCTTTTACCTGCGCCCATGAAGCCTATCAGTGCTATGTTTTTCATTCTATTTCTAAATTTACACCCATCGTCTGTAATGTTGTCCAGAATGTTGGGAAAGATTTTTTAACTACTTCAGGTGATTCAATGGTCATTCCATCTATCCTGACACCGGCAACGGCAAAAGCCATTGCCATGCGGTGGTCATCATATGTATTGATAAATGCACCTTTAGGTTTGCCACCTATTATTTTAATATAGTCATCGCCTGCTTCGCATTTAATCCCCATCTTGGTTAATTCAGTTTGCAAGGCATCAATTCGTTTACTTTCTTTTAATTGCAATGTGCTTAATCCGGTTATCACTGTTTCACCTTTGGCAAATGCAGCAACTACAGCCAATGTTTGAGCCGTATCGGGCATATCCTGCATATCAATGGTTATGGCATTAAGCTCGCCCGTACCAACAACTGCAGTAGTAGAACCCTTTTTACTCATTATACAACCCATCTGCTGAAGCAGGTCTGCAAAATGGGCATCGCTCTGCACACTATTACCTGGAACATTATTTACAATTACTGCACTTTTAGATATAGCTGCAATAGCCAATATATATGATGCCGAAGAAGCATCGCCTTCAACTTTATATTCAGCCTCGGCATAACATTGCCTGCCTTCTATCTGAAACTTGCCATCACCTCCATCTACCTTAATACCAAACTGGTGCATGGCTGACAAGGTCATATCTATATAAGGTGCCGAAACTGTTTCACCTTCAATTATCATTCTTGTGTCAAGCGGCAATAAAGGAGTGATCATAAGCAGAGCCGAAATAAACTGGCTGCTGATAGAGCCATTTACTTTTATAACGCCTCCAGCTATTTTTCCTCCTTTGATCAACAAAGGTGGTAAGCCGAAATTTTCCAGGTATTCAATTTTAGCACCTAATCTTTTCAAAGCTTCAACCAAGTCCTTAACTGGCCGTTGGTGCATACGCTCAGAACCTCTTAATGTTATCTCTCCTCCGGGAATAATACAGCACAGCGCTGTTAAAAAACGCATTACCGTTCCTGCATCTTCCACATCAAGCTCGCCTTTATATTCAGGGAATTGCCCTGCACAACCTTTAACAATTGCAGTATCTTTATTTACATCTATCTCAATTCCTAATTGCTGTAATAGCTTTATCAGCACCTTACTATCGTTTGAATCGGAAATACCCCGTAGTGTACTAACCCCCTCTGCAAGTGCGGCCATTATCAAAGCCCTGTTCGTATAACTCTTGGAACCGGGTACGTTTACAATCGCGCTTATCGGCTTATCGAGCGGATGTATGCGTGCAATATGTCCTACTTTCTGAATCATGCTAATATATAGTCTATTGCCTTGTTAATTAATTTGTCGGGTTGTTCCTCGTCTATTACTGACTTGCCTATACCATTCAGCAACACCCACTTGATCTTATTCTGTTCGTTCTTTTTATCACCAAGCATTTTTGAGTATATCCTTGTCTTATATGATTTCTCGATTCGCACAGGCAAACCTGCTTTATGCATTATATTTTCAATTTTCGAAAAATCATCTTTGGTAATCAACCCAGCCAACAATGATAACCTTGCTTCAGCAACCATCCCTATAGATATAGCCTCACCATGCAATAAAGAATTTGGAGTATCCTGGCTTATCATTTCAATAGCGTGGCCAACGGTATGACCGAAATTCAAAATTTTACGCAGGCCTTTTTCATTCGAGTCTTTCGTAACCACATTACATTTTATTTTGCATGAATGGGAAAGCATTTCGGCAAGGCTTTCTTCATCCATTGCTCCGAAATCGGTTTCTGAAAGAGCCGTGAACAGTTTTTTGTCAGATATAAGTGCATGCTTTATCACCTCTGCAAAACCCGACCTGAACTCCCGTTCAGGTAAGGTAGATAACATTAAGGTATCGCATATTACAGCCAGCGGATATGAAAAACTGCCCACCATGTTTTTAAAACCACCAAAATCAATACCCGTTTTACCGCCAATAGCAGCATCAGTTTGAGCTAATAACGTTGTCGGCATATTTATAAAGGAAATACCACGCATGTATACGCTCGCAGAAAAACCACCAATATCGCATACCATTCCGCCACCTACGTTTATCAAGATCGATTTCCTGTCGAAACCATGCTCAAGCATTGAGGTCAATATCTTCTCTGATGTTGAAAGCTCCTTATACTCCTCCCCCGCAGGAATAACAATATAGGTAGCTTTTTTCCCAAACACTCTGTGAATCTCCTCACCCCAGTGGTATGCCACATTCTTATCCATAAGCACGCCTACTTTGCTGTACTTATCAAATTGAATAATAGATGTAACCTCAGAAAAAATATCATTACCTACATAAATAGGCACCGATATCTTTTCGCCGGGAATACTAAGCCTTGTATCTTCTTTTAGTTTACTCATACGTTCGATGTTGCTTTTTTCTCTTTGGGTTCTACAATATCACGGAACTTAGAAAGCTCTTTGATCAGTTTTTGTAACTCTGCATGAGTAATATGCTGTTCGGTATCGGTCAATGAAGTGCCTGCTTCAATCAGTATGCCATCATACAAATATTCATCAGCACTACTCATCATCTTCATGGCTTCCAATGTTCCATCAACTATTTTATCCTTCATTTTAGGGCCAAAGGTGTGTGAAGGGTCGAAATACATTTTTTTACCACTTAGCTTCTTAACCTTCTTAGCTGAATCATGTACCGGCAGGTTACGATACAGGCCAGTTTCAGCCACATCAACTCCACGATGAATGTATATTATATCATGAATCTGCGGCACGTATGTACCAATACCTAACCACGTTTTCTCCATGCTATTCAGGCCATCGCTTTCCTTACCAACCCATTTCGGGTTCTTAATCCCCAACTTCCATGCGTTCTTTTTACTGCACTCATACATTTCCATCAGGTTCCAGCCAATTTGTAATACGGCAGGTGTCCACAATAGCAATTCATGATCGCGCAATACCTGGTCGCACAAAGGTACCTGTATCAATGGCGCTACAATCTCAGTTGCTACCATTAAACCTGTTTTGCGAATGAACTCTTCTGACATAGTAATGCTAGGCAACATTTTCATATCCTTTATACTACCACCCTGGGCGTAACTTCTCAGGTTACCTACAAATGCCTCACGGTCTATGCCCATAGCGCCCTCTTTTTCAATATATGAGGTACGCGATTTAACACCTACAATACGAACGCCTGTTACGGCACGTTGGGTTTCACCAAAACGATTTTTCACCTGCATATCAGCAAGTGAATAAACCTCATTTATATTTTTTTCACTTATAGAGCAAGGGCCTGCTATAAGAGCTACCGATGTATTTTTCATTTTCTGTTCCATAATTGTTATAAATGTAATATAAAAAGCCTTGTCCCTGTTAGGAACCCTTGCTGCTTAAATTGAATAAAATGTGTAGAATAGCAGTAAGAGCTCGTTAGCCTAGCTCCACCACCAATTTAAAACGGTACCGCCTGAGGCAGCCTTATTACTTGTATAGTATGAACCCGTTTTTGTTATCATGGCACAAATATAGGAATAATTTGAAATATCTACAGAAAGAGTAGAATTTATAATACAGTCACTTTAGTAGTGCCATCCTTCAAAATCTTTGTGTACCAATAAATTGGGAACGCAATAAGGCCTACAAAAACAAAGAGCAATATCCAGGTTAAACGTTCATTACCTATAAGACTCTTATTATTTACAGCATGTATAATGTAGAATATCATAAGGCCCATAGTAAGTAACGAGAGGAATACGATCAACATAAACAGAGGAAGAAAATCCATCATAAATTGATTAGGATTTAATTTAGGCAAACTGCCATCAGCCGGTATGATGTGAAACATCATACGAATGATGCTTGCAAAAAATGCAATGAATAATAAGATTGGAAGGAATGTCAATATTCCTGTAAGTACTTTTCCTGTTTTGCTCATTTTGAAATTTGCATTAACATGTATTGAATATATCCTGGCGCTTTATCAGCCACTAACGATTGATAATATTTTACCGGTTCATTTGTAGCTGTAGAGTAGCCAAGGTCAACTTGTTGGGTATAGCATACTTCCAGGTTTGATATATCATGAGGCTTCCCCGATTTCTCAAATTCACCGCACATAAAAAGCTGAAAACAATACTGGTCCTCTGACTTTTCATTCCTCGCATCCTCATGTTTGTATCTTTGCTTAAGTGCCTCAGGGTGATTCATAAATAAGGGCATTGAGTCTTGAGCCGCACATTTAGTTTCAATCAATTTGGTCTTTTGGAAATAATGACCCGGACTGGATTCTTCCTGCTTATAATACACATCATAATCATCCACTGCAAATGCAAATAGCAGGTACTCTTTTGATTCTATGTACGCGCCAATCTCAGTAGATTTTATAAATTTTACAGGGGTTTCTTTCCAAATAACTTCAAACGCTTTTTTTACATTTTTTCCGTATGCAGTTAGGCTGTCATCCATTATTACAAGCACAGTTTTATTCTTTAGCATTCTTTTATTGGCCATTCTACTAAAGTTCTGTTCTTCCAATTTATCGTTTTGCCCAAAACTATTAATGCACATTATAAGTAAGCATATAACTGTGTATACCTTTATAATATTTTTCATTGAGAGTGATTTTGAATACTAAAATAAGAAAAAAATCAAATCTTAGCCAGGTTACTGTCCAATGCCATCTGCAAGGTCTCCTTTCTTTTTACCTTACCATTAGGTGTTTCAATAAACCTGGTTACCATAAAGTACTGGCGGGGTTTTTCATATTTTTCAATACTTCTCTCTACATTGTACTTTATCTTCTCCATATCTTCATTAGCGGCACCTTCTACAACCATTACCACTTTTTCACCAAACTTTGCGTCTTTTACTGAACCAATAAAGAACCTGTTCTGCTTAACTACTTCCGATAGTTTTTTTTCTATTCTCTCAGGGTATAATTTCACTCCACCACTATTGATAACATTGTCGTGTCGGCCTAACCACTTGAAATGCCTTTCATCAGCAATTTCAATAATATCATTGGTTTCAATAAGTGTATCGCTCAACATGGGTGCATCAACAATCATACAACCTTCACTGTTCTTTGATATTTTAATGCCTTCCAGCAATTCAAAAAACTCACTCCTGTCCTTTCCACTTAGTTTACGGAGTGCAATATGGCTCAGTGTTTCTGTCATAGCAAATGTAGCATATACATTATTGGGGCAATTGGCCAAAACCTTTTCAAAATCATGCAACACAGGTGCTCCACCAATAATTACATTTTGTATAGAGTCGAATATCACTTTGGTTTCTTTCCTGTTCAGCACCTTTTGTACCTGGTAAGGTATCATAGCCACAAAATCAATCTTTTCTGTAACCCGCCTGAGTGGGTTATTGCTTGGCTCAACAACAATCAGGTTGCAGCCACTTACAAAAGCACGCACTACCATCATTTTACCAGCAATAAAATCGGTTGAAAGGCAAAGCAATGCATTTGTACCGGCAGTAATACCAAAATAAGCACAGGTCATTTTAGCACTATCAACCATATGGGGCTTTTTCACTGTCATAAACTTGGGCGCACCGGTAGAACCTGATGTTTTAAGGTTTATGGTCTCAGTTGGCGCCAACCATTCCTGTATAAATGAATAGAGAGATTTCTCCTCATCTTTTATTTTCTTAGCGCTCAGTTTCTCATTCGTTAATTCTAACAGGTCGCCTTTCACATAAACCTTACCGTTCAACTTCAAACTCTCGTATTTCATTTTCTTATGTATTTATTATTCCTTTCATATTCCATTCACCCCTGTACCACAACCTTGAATTCTGTATCACCAATGGAGAATCTATATTGTTCGTGTACAATTGCCCCGTACCAAGCCCCTGTGGAAGTCCACCTTCTGATGGTGGAGCCGCTGCCAGAAAAGCCCATTGTGCTATAGCATTCAATCCGATATTGGATTCCAGCGCAGATGTTATCCACCATTTCACATCATTCTTATCTGCCATATCTATCCATTCGTGGCAAGCATTAAAGCCACCCAACAAAGATGGCTTTAAGATCAGGTAATCGGGGTTTATAGTAGCGATCAAACTTTCCTTCTCTTCTATTTTCTGAATTCGGATAAGTTCTTCATCTAATGCAATTGGTATAGGAGTTTTTTTACAAAGCTCTTGCATTGCCTTCCAATCGCCTTGCTTAATGGGTTGTTCTATTGAATGAATATCAAAGTCTGATAATTGATCCAGCTTATCCAATGCCTCTTCATTTGTAAATGCACCGTTGGCATCTAATCTTAGCTCAAGGTCATCGGCATTATATTCATTGCGTATCTGGCCCAATAGTTCAAGCTCTTCATCAAATGCAATACCACCAATCTTTATCTTGATACATCTGAATCCGTCCTTCAACTTGGCAGCCAGTTGTTCCTTCATGTATTCAAAACTGCCCATCCATATAAGCCCGTTTATGTAGATACCTTTTTTGCCCAATGTAAAAGGAGAAGGAAACAATTCTCTTGTACCACCACCTTGTAAATCCATTATAGCCATCTCAATTCCAAAACAAATTGAAGGCCATTCAAGAAGCGTTTTATGTGGGTTAACTACATATTCATTTATGTTTGCACAAACCTCTTTCAGCTTAGCTTCATACCCAGGCACATGGTCGATACTCAGATCAATAAGTGTGCTACACTCGCCTATTCCAACACCGGCAATAGAATCGCTTTCCAGAATTAAATAAAAAGTCTCTTTTTGGGTAAGCACTCCCCTAGAAGTACCTGAAGGTCGCTTGAAATTCAGCGTATGTTTTTTATAATGAGCTTTAAGCACAGACAATAGTATTAATGCAAAAACTAAGTACGAGTATCAGCGTAAATATTGCCAATTGCTTCAGGTTACCGTCTAGTGCTTTTGATTCCTTACCCATAACCGAAACAAGATGCATCATTAATAGTGGCACTGCTATTGCCAGGTATAGATACTGGAAAGAAAACCGATACTCAGATGAACTATATAAAAAGAGAAGCACCAATGCACCCAATATTAAAAACGCATGGTATCGTTTTGCTTTTGCAAGCCCCATACGCACAACTATCGTTCTTTTACCCGATGCGGCATCGTTATCAATATCGCGCATATTATTTACATTCAACACACCGGCACTTAAAAAACCCAAGGCAGATGCAGGCAATAGAATAATTGCAGGCAAGGCATGTGCATATAGATAGAATGTTCCTCCTACTCCCACTAAACCAAAGAATATAAACACAGCAATATCGCCGAAGCCGGCATACCCGTATGGCTTTTTGCCAATGGTATATTTAATGGCGGCAGCAATACAAGCCAAGCCAAGCGCTAAGAATACAAAGAACATAGTCATGTTTTGCCCACTGGTTGCTACATATAATAAACCAATACCCGATACCAATGCTAATGTTGCACAAATGGCAATTGCTTTACGCATTGCAGATAATGAAATTGCACCACTCTGTATAGCACGCTCAGGGCCTACTCTGTTTTCATTATCGGTACCTTTTACGGCATCGCCATAATCGTTAGCAAGATTCGACAATACTTGCAAGAAAATTGCAGTCAGAGCTGTAAGTATAAATATATCGAGTTTAAAAATACGATACTGCAAAGCCAAAATGCTTCCCATACCCACACATGACAATGCTAGTGGCAATGTGCGCAGGCGAAATGCCCCCATCCATGCTTTCATATTGCTCATTACGGAAACTTAGGGTACTTGCTGAAATCAGGTTTTCTTTTTTCGATAAAGGCATTCTTACCTTCTTTTGCTTCTTCAGAAAGATAGTAGAGCAGCGTTGCATTACCTGCTAATTCCTGTATTCCACTTTGGCCGTCAAGCTCTGCATTGAACGATGCCTTCAGCATTCTCAGCGCAAGCGGGCTTTTTTCTAATATTTTATTACACCATTCTACGGTAGTATCTTCCAGCTTTTTCAAGGGAACAACTTTATTTACCAATCCCATATCAAGTGCTTCTTTTGCATCATACTGGTCGCATAAGAACCAAATCTCACGCGCCTTTTTCTGCCCAACCACGCGCGCTAAATACGATGCGCCAAAGCCGCCATCGAAACTACCAACCTTAGGGCCGGTTTGCCCGAAGCGTGCATTATCAGCAGCAATGGTAAGGTCGCACACAACATGTAACACATGTCCTCCACCAATTGCCCAGCCTGCCACCATAGCAATAACAGGCTTAGGAATTGAACGAATAAGTTTTTGCAGATCGAGAACATTCAGGCGTGGAATAGTATCTTTTCCAACATAACCACCATGCCCGCGCACGCTCTGGTCACCACCCGAACAAAATGCTTTTCCACCTTCACCTGTCAGAATAATTGCACCTATATCAGTCCTTTCGCGGCATATCTCCATTGCATTGATCATTTCCTGCACGGTAAGCGGAGTAAATGCATTATGCACCTTAGGGCGGTTAATACTTATCTTGGCTATTCCTTTATGTTCGGTGAAGAGTATCTCTTTATACTTCTTAATTGTTTTCCATTCCCTTGTTTTCATACTTACTTTTTAAGAAATTTATTGTATCCTAATAATACTTCTGCGTTTATTTTATTCGGGGTAAACACCTCTAAAATGGCTGGCTTTCCTTTTTGCGGTTTGTAAAACTGCACCAGGCCTTTCTCCAACTCCTTCTCATTACCTGCTGAGTAGTAAGGAATATTATATGCCTTAGCAAAAGGTTCAGCCTTCATTTCATGCTTGGCTTCAAAGTATTCTTCCAAAAGTGGAGTATCTCTTGAATCTATTATACGAAATATACCGCCGCCACTATTATTAATAACTATCACACGTAAATTCTCAGGCAAATGTTTATTCCATAATCCGTTAGAATCATAAAAAAATGCAAGATCACCTGTTATAAGCGTGGTCATTTTACCTGAGCCATAGGCAGCACCGGCAGCTGTACTTACTGAACCATCAATACCGCTTACACCACGGTTGCTGTAAAAATGCGCACCTGTCTTAATTAAATTGAAAAGGCTTGTGTAGCGAATGGGGGTGCTATTACCTAATTGCACATCAGAATTAGCAGGCAGATTATTGAAAATAGCTTGGAAAACTTTAAGGTCAGAGAATGGAACTTGTTTGCAATATGCATCAAGCTTCTTTAATGCATAAGTATTTAAAGCGCTCACATCATCTGCATAACCTGAACTCTTTCCTTTACTCTTTATAAGTAACGCAAAAACTTCTTTCTCATCTAAGGGCAATACACGCGTTAATGACTGATAAGTATCTATATGAGAAGATGAGGCAGAAATATGCCAGTGTTCGTTCGGTTTATATTTACGTAAGTATGCTTTAAACTTCTTCGTTGTAACCGGGCCACCAAGTGTAATAAGTATTTCCGGCTTCAGTTCATCCTTTTCCGAATC
>JABCZY010000061.1 GCA_013289395.1 Bacteroidota bacterium | reverse complement strand
CCGGTACCACACGCTATTTCAAATACTTCTTTAGAAGCAAACATGGTTTGCAACAATTCACTTACCGCCAACAAATCACTTTGCCGTTCAGGTTTATCATAAATTTTCTCGTACTCCTTAGCTCTTTCTGCGTAATATGCTATAAGGTCATTATTCATCCAGCACTATCTGACTAAGGTAACGTTTCCTTTTTGGGTAAAGGTGTTATTATAAATAGTTTGGCCGGTCAAATAATAAACGTACGTTCCTGCATCCATAGGTTGGCCATTATATTTTCCATCCCATCCTTTTGAAGGGTCCTGTGATTCAAATATTTTATTTCCCCACCTGTCAAATACTGTAAAGTCCATTGATTTAATACAATCTCCTCTTACATATAGCACATCATTCTCCCCATCGTTATTTGGTGAAAATGCTTTAGGTATAAATATATTACCGCAGTTTTCCTGAACAGTAATTATAACAGAATCTTTCTTACTGCAACCTTCGGTATCTGTAATGTCTACATAATATGTTGTAGTAACTGTTGGAGTTGCGGTTGGACTTGCACAGCTTGTGCAGGTTAAGTTGGTTGCAGGAGTCCAAACATAAGTATCGCCTGCTCCGGTTGGGGTAATAACTAACACTGTACTCTGGCCATTTACAACTGTTGTATTGCAACAAACTGCGCCTGCAGGAGCAGGTGTAACAGTAACCTTTACACTATCTGTTGCTGAACATGAGCCCTTAGAGACTGTAACAGTATATACAGTTGTTACCAAAGGTGTTGCAGTAGCATTTGCAGCGTTTGCCGGATTAACACTACCTGCAGGCGCCCAGCTATACGTTGAGCCACCTGTTGCACTTAAAGAAGATGTTGTTCCTGCACATATAGTTTGCGGGTTTGCATTTGCAGTAGGTACAGGAGGTGAATTTACCGTTACAACAGTTGAAGTAGTTGCTTTGCAAGTACCATTACTTACCTGTACAGAATAGGTTGCAGTAGAAGCAGGCGAAACTGTAATGATATTTGTTGTTGCCGTTGAGCCACCACTCCAAATGTAACTACTTCCACCACTGGCAGTCAATGTTGTATTACCACCAGTGCAAATAGAGGTATTACCGGTAATTTTTGGGTTTAGTCCCGGAACAACACTTACCAATGCACTTGCCGTTGCATTGCACGAACCACTTGTTACAGTTACTGAATATGATGTTGGTGTGGTTGGGCTTACGGTAATGGATGCATTTGTAGATCCATTCCCCCATAAATATGTACTACCGCCAAATGCGGTTAATGTAGTTGAATCACCTAAACAAATAGTGTCTGATCTGTTTATTCCGGCTGTAAGTGAGGAAGCTACCGTTATAATTACCTTGGTAGTATCTGTACAGCCCGCTACACTTGTTCCTATAACGGTATAAGTTGTGGTAGCTCCCGGGCTTGCAGTTACATTGGCTCCTGTAGTTGCACTCAGTGCTGTATTTGGAGTCCATGTATATGTAGCGGCACCATTTGCAATAAGGTTCACATTGCCACCAGTGCAAATTCCCGGTGATGGCGGGTTCACTGTAACGGAAGGTTTCGGATTTACTGTTACAACAACAGTTTGCGGTGCACTATTACAACCGCCTGCCGTTCCGGTTACACTGTATGTTATTGTACTTACGGGGCTAGCTACAACACTGGCACCTGTGGTTGCACTTAATGCTGTATTCGGAGTCCAGGTATAGGTCGTTGCACCTCCACCATTTAATGTAGTTGACTCTCCTGAACAAATTGTTGTAGGCGTAGCCGATGCTGTAATAGTCGGCGTTGGGGTTACAGTTATAACGCTTGTTGGTGTAATGGTGCAGGTACCCGTTACCGCAGTTAATGTATAGGTAGTAGTAATTACAGGGCTGACAGTTGTACTTGTGCTTGTGCCACCTGAGCTCCATGAATAAGTTGTACCACCAAGCCCACCGTTTTCACTAAGTGTAGTTGAAGTTCCGTTACATATAGTAGTTGATGTTGCAGATATGGTTACAACAGGTGAAGGTGTAACAGTTATTACAACCGAATCTTTTGTAGTACCACAAGCCGTCGTAATATGTACCGTATAGGTTGTAGTAACTGTTGGGTTTGCAACAGGATTTGCTATAGCCGGGTTACTTAAACTACCTGAAGGTAACCATGAATATGCTGTTCCACCAGAAGCAGAAAGATTTGTTGAATTACCTGCACATATTGTAGCAGGTGCATTAATTGTTACAGATGAACCACCACTAATAATAACATTAACGGCTTGCCTATAAGTACCCGGGCAGGTAGACACATAAATGACAGTATCCTTTGTGAGTACACCGGTTGTATATGAAGGGCCGCTTGCAATTGATACACCACCACTTGAAGTAGAATACCAACTAATAGCTGTTCCACCTGGTACGGTACCCGTTAGCGAAGCATTCAGGGTAGCAGTTTGTCCACTACATATTGTGTCATTCTTCGCCACGATCTGAAAGTTATTAATAACCGCATTAGTTGTACCCACTCCACCTTTAGTTGCTCCATTAGGTGGAAATTTTGTCATAGATGCTGAATTAGTAGTTCCATTCAAGCCAGCCGCTGCAGATTCAGCAACACCCGCATTTGATGTAGCAATATACCCACCACCACCACCACCACCTGGTCCTTCAGCTTCATTAATGGTCCCGAAATAAAGTGCACCCGCAGTCAGTACTTGGTTACCACCATTTCCACCATTTGCCTGTATAGTTATTCCTGAAATATTACCAGTAGAATTAATAATAACTGTACCGCCCCCGCCAGCGCCACCAGCACCATCTTTTCCATTATATGAATTTGAGGCCGGAGCTGCCCCTCCACTTGGTGATCCGTTATTCCCATTTGCTAATATTTGCCCACCACCGCTTACTGTTCCGTAACTTATCAAGTATACTAATCCGCCACCATTTCCGCCTGCACCACCATCCTTATCATCTTGGTCTCCGGCGCCACCGCCACCACCCATAAAAATTTTACCGGTTGAATAATCAAGTGGCCTTCCACCCCATCCACCTTGTGCAGAACGGTAGTCGCCACCCCAGGCCGTTTGGTTAGGTGCACCATTCGCTGTAGGAGGTATTTTAGTAGGGTCTTGCTTGCTTGCAGAAAACGAATATCCACCCCTGCCTCCACCTGACCTGTTATTAACGCTACCTAACCAGGTATATTCAAGGTTCCATGCGGTAACGTAAGCAGCGTTTGTTGTTATATCAGGGTTTCCGATTCCATCAATCCAATTTGCAACAACTCCACCATTAGCACCACCACCACCACCTGAGTTATGGGCATTTCCGCCACCACCTGCATTAGCTGGAGCACCTTTACAATAACGTCCTCCATATCGGTCATACATCCATCCATACCCTGCAACTCCTTCACCTTTGGCCTTTCCCCATTGGTAATCAATTCTATTGGCGGCTGTATTATTAACTCCCGAAGAGGCACCATTCGTGTCAAGCGCTCCTCCACGGAACCCATCACCGGTAACATTAATACTTCCATTTATTATTGTATTCCCCAACACTTCAATAGCTACAACTCCTCCGCTAACACTATCCCATTTATCACATGATATAGATCCACCAGCATTTATGGTAAGAGAATTATAGCGTGGTACGCGAATTACCTGTACCCGGCCTGAATCAGAATAATTATTTACGAGTCCGCAATCTAAATTAATTGTGGTGCCATTAGGAACAGATGAAACCTGTGCATATTCATAATTACCGCAATTATTCACCTTGGTTATTTTACCCCAGGTACTGTCAAAAGGTATTCCCACATTCGGGGTGAAATAAGGAGGTGCACCCGCAGGTTGGCCATTTACACTATCTCCCTGCATTTGAATGATCATAACAAGGTCACCGGCAGCAAGGTTTCCGGCAAATCTTCCTTTAGCATTAAGGCCGCTGTTAGCAACCGTTATAGAGGTATTTCCTGTAGCTGCATCTGCTGTAAGTGTTGTATATTCATTTACAACAATAGCAGAACTGACTGTAAGATTGCCATTTTTACCACGTTGAGAAAAGCAGTTAACTATTACTAAAGTTAATAGTGATACCAAGGCAAACTTTCTCATAAAGTTGATTTAACGTAGAGCTAAGTTATTATTTTTTTTCTAAATCAACATATAAGTCAAATACTCAAGCATTTATCGATTTAGGAAGCAATCTACTCCACAAACAATAATAGTCCCTTTAAATATTCTCCTTCAGGGTGATAAATACTTATAGGATGGTCAGCGGGTTGCGATAAATATTGCAATATCCTTACTGTTCTGCCTGTTTCAATAGCTGCTGCCGTTATTGCTCCGTAAAATAAGGGTTTATCTACTACCTGTGAGCACGAAAACGTGAAGATGAGGCCTCCGGGTTTTACCCCTTGAATAGCCAAAGCATTTAATCTTTTATACCCCATTACTGCCTGGTGCCTCGCATCCCTGTGTTTAGCAAATGCAGGCGGATCTACTACAATTATATCATATTGTCCCTGATTATCTTTTAAAAAATCAAATGCATCAGCCACATGAGAAGTCTGCTTGGCACCTGACCCAAAATTCAATGCAATATTATCGTCAGTTAGTTTAATGGCTGTCTTAGAGCTATCTACTGAATGTACTTCAGAAGCACCGCCTCTCAATGCATACAATGAAAAGCCACCTGCATAACAAAAACAATCGAGTACTTTTTTCCCTTTTGCATATTGCCCAACCAGTTTACGGTTCTCCCTTTGGTCAAGAAAAAAGCCTGTTTTCTGGCCTTCTTCCCAATCCACCTTTATGGTATTTCCATTTTCCAATACTTGCTTTACATTATCCTCTCCAAACAAATATCCATTTTCAACACCTTCATTATATTTATCTCCAAGGCTTTCTTTGCTTTTATCATATACTGATTTAAGCTCATCACCGTAAATTGCCTTCAAGGCACTCACAATTTTTTCCTTTTCTGAGTGCATCCCCACTGAATGGGCCTGAATAACTGCGGAACCATTGTAATAATCAATTACCAAACCAGGCATTCCATCACCTTCTCCATATACCAGGCGGTACGCATTAGTTTCCTTATTCCCTATAATTCCAATTGCTTTACGATAATTATAGGCTTTCTCTATCTTCTCTTTCCAGAATGATTCATCGGGCACAACTTGCTGAAATGAAAATATACGGACCGCTATTGAGCCATTTTGTATATGCCCTGTACACACGTATTCACCTTTGTTGGTGAACACTTCAACAACATCACCATCCTGCACGGTGCCTTCTATTCTGTTAATAGCACCAGAAAATATCCATGGGTGAAACCGCTTTGGAGACTGTTCTTTTCCTGCGTTAAGTATTACTTTAGCTAGTCCACTCATATAGGTAGTTGTTTATTATGTTTTGATTTAGCCTGAACCGGTATGGCAATAATGCATCTTTACCTGCATAATCTACTCCTATCCTCGGGCCAGCCTTTATTTCTTTTTTTGTAAATTCTATTCCCCTGTCTTCCACCCAAATCATTTTTTGTGATAGAGGGATTCCCGTATGTATTGTCTTTATTCCAAGCGCTTCAGAAGTTGTTCCCGGGCCATCTGTTGCTTTGGATGTAACTTTTTCAAGTCTTCTTCTTCGCAAAATTGTTTTCACACCATCTTTTGGCACTATAGCCCTAACCAAAATGGCATTAGGTGTGCCTTTAACATTGGTTACTATGTTAAACAAATGATGGATTCCATAACAAAGATAAACGTATGTATTTCCACCTTCGCCATACATTATCTCATTTCTTTTGGTACGCCTTCCTGCATAGGCATGTGAAGCTTTATCAATAACACCATTATATGCTTCCGTTTCCACAATCATACCGGAAGTAACCTCTCCATCAAAATCAGTAACAAGGAATTTACCTATCAGTTCCTGGCTTATTTTCACAACATTCTCCCGAAGGAAAAATGCTTTCCCAAGTCTTTTCATAAACTACTTGATGGTGTGGTCAACTTCACCTATAGCGTACACTACATCTGATACAAGCGTGCCATGCTCGTCGAATTGCTTGTCCTCGCCATCTTTCACAAAATCAAGCGCATCGCTACTATACAACATTAGCTGCGATTCCTTTAGCTGGCCGCCCGGGTAATATTCCATTTTGGTATAATGTATAGGTTTTTTATCGCTAACCGGCTGGAATATGGATAGCGGTTTACCGTCTTTGAAATATGAGCTTCTTTGCAAAAGACGTTCGTGTTTATTATCATATTCTTCAATGTACGATATCTGTCCATTATCAAAAAAATCATGCCATATAATAGAGTTACCGTCCAAAAACTGCACATCGGACTTTAGTTTTCCGTTAGGGAAATATTTCTTTAGCTCAGTCTTCCTTTCCGTAACCGGTTTGTACTCCCTTTCCGGAGCTCCATTTGGGTAAAAATTAGTGTACATGGTAAGTTGCCCATTAGCATAGAAGCCTTTGTGTATATCGCCCCCACTTGTGTACTTATCTTCCATCCAACCGCTGGCTGCATAACCTTGAGGGCTCATTCGTGTAGAGTCGCCACCCATTGCAGGACAAAACTTATCAAAGTACTGAATACCATACGTTGAGTCGTACATCTGCCTGATGTCGTACGTTTTTGCATGAGGCACCTGACCCTTGAAATTAATCTGTGCATTAACTTCAACTGCAAAAAACAATAAAAAAACTATATAGGCACTCCTCTTGATCAAAACAGAAAATAATAGTTGCAATATACCAAAAAAAATTAATGCAGGCCTTGTGATGCCAGAAACCTTTCCGCATCTATAGCTGCCATACATCCGGTTCCCGCTGCTGTTACGGCCTGGCGATAGATCTTATCCTGCGCATCTCCACAGGCAAATACCCCCGGAATATTGGTTCGGGTAGAACCTGGAATGGCTTTTATATACCCCTGTTCGTCCATATCGAGCCAGCCTTTAAAGATTTCGGTATTTGGTTGATGCCCTATGGCCACAAAAAAACCGGTTACCGTAAGGGTTTTCTCCTCTTTGGTCTTATTGTTTATTATCCGTACTCCTTCAACCGCTTTTTCGCCAGTTATTTCAAGTGTTTCGGTGTTAAAAAGCACTTCAATATTTGCCGTATTGAACACCCTGTGCTGCATAGCTTTTGAGGCACGTAATTCATCTCTACGAATGATCATGTACACTTTATTACAAAGCTTTGCAAGGTATGTGGCTTCTTCGGCTGCGGTATCTCCACCACCTACTATTACTACGTCTTGTTTACGAAAGAAATAACCATCGCAAACCGCGCAGGCCGATACCCCAAAACCATTCAGCCTTTGTTCTGATGGTAGCCCCAACCATTTTGCAGATGCCCCTGTTGCCACAATAACGGAATCGGCAAGGAAGGTTGTTTTTTCTTCCATAACCACTTTAAAGGGCGGTTTTGAAAAATCTACCGAGCTTACATATGACCAGCGGATATCGGTTCCAAAACGCTGGGCCTGTTTACGAAAGTGCTCCATCATTTCCGGGCCTTGAATACCTTCAGGGTACCCCGGGTAATTTTCTACTTCAGTAGTAATTGTTAATTGGCCACCTGGCTGTAAGCCTGCTATCATAAGTGGCTTCATATCAGCCCGGGCTGCATATACAGCGGCAGTATAACCTGCAGGACCCGACCCTATTATAAGGGTTTTTACATGTTCTTGATTATCCATATAGTATTGTATTAATTATCTTGCTTTATTTTCGGCTTGCAAAAATAATGTATTACTTACAAACTACAGTATCAAGATATGAACCATATCCGCACCATATACCTAAAGCCCCTGTAACATTTCCTTTTATAGGAGCAGGAGAGCCAAATGGATTAAAGGAATTATCGACCTGGTAATAGTATGAACTATAAAAATTATAGGCTAAATTATCAAGCGTACAGAATTTTACAACAACGGTATCGTGTCTTACAAAATAACCTGCCTCAGAGTTAGTATCGTCAGCTGCTTTAGAGCCTGGTACAGAGCCTCTGTTATAAAAAAATTGAAATTTTTGTCCCCGGAATGTAAGGTCATTAAAAACAGACTGGTCAGGTGGTACAAACGTAGTATCTCTATCTTTTCCTAAACGCCTTGCGAACCAACGATAGTTGTTATTAGACCCTTGTGTAATAGGGTCGCTTATTTGTGCCCATAAATAACCCAATGAGTCTAAATTTTGTTGCGGCTTAAACCATACAGAATCGAGCTTAATTGGGGGTAAAAGTGTAGTTGAAGCAGTTAAGGTTTGTCCAAGTGCAACTACTTTCAAATAATATACTTTTCCCGGTATTCCCTTTAAGTTTCTATTTTGGTAAAAACCCAATGATGGGTTGGTTTCATACATTGTATCAATTGTTGTACCGTCTGATACAGTAACCTGCGCCCCATGTATAACATCATTACTGATAATGCTTAAAATAGAAATAGTACCATAAAAATTAAAGTTATGTGACAGGTACAAATAAGCAGTAGAGTTCGGCTCAATATGTCCCTCAACCACAATTTGGTTTGCTGCAGGCGGTACATTTAATGCAACATTCTTTGAACATGATGCCAGAAGCAACATGAAGCCAAAAATGAAATATTTAAACAATTCTCTCATTCCTTAAAAATCGAAATTCCATGAAATAGAAGGCAACACAGGGAATAATGAAACCTGCTTAGCCTGTATGTTCAAGGTATTATTGTAAACATTACCTGTTACCGATAAGTAAATAAAGTACGGGTTATACTCGTTGTATACATTATATACTGAAAACGACCAGCTGGTGTGCCAGTTCTTTTGCCATGTTGGTCTGTTTTCAACATAAGTGGCACCCGGGTTAGCAGCTTCCCATTTAGCCTGGTGCCTCATGGCACGTTTTTTTGCATCCGTAGTGTACGTTGCAGATAAATCAAGCCTGTTGTATGGAGCAAGCCTGTATCCATTCCTTTCACCATATTCCTCCACTAACTGGCCTTCAATAATGAACCAGGCATCGGGCATGGTAAGGGCGTTACCGGATGCGTATACAAACACACCTGAAAATGTCCATCTGTCACTTAACTTATAATTTGCAACTACTGATATATCACTCCTGCGATCATACTTAGCATAAAAAGTTTGGCCGTTATTCAAGTCAGGAAAATTTTCAGTTGTCCATGATAATGTATAACCGATCCAACCGTTAAATTTCCCAACTTTCTTTTTCAGGAAAAACTCAGCACCATATGCCTGGCCAGTACCTAACGTAAAATTCTCATCCGGGTCAGCACTTATACCCGATTCAGGGGTAACTCCATCTTTATATTCAAGCAAATTGGTCATGTGTTTATAATATACTTCTACTGAAGACTCATAAATATTCTCTCTGAAATTCCTGTAATAACCCAATGCATATTGGTCCCCAACTGATGGAGGAACCAATGATGTACATGGCACCCATATATCTGTTGGCAAAGAAATTGCGCTTATAGAAGCCAGGTGGATGTATTGATAATTTCTACTAAAACCCGCTTTAATGGAAGAGTTTTCATCCAACGTGTACCGGGCTGAAAATCTTGGTTCCAGCCCTCCATATGTTACAACAGGTTGCAAACTTTTATAAGTAACCGTGTCTGTTACCTGTCCTTGTGAGTTTTCGTTATAACGAGTAAATGGTCCTATTTGCTCGAAAATTGAATAGCGAAGGCCAGCCTCTATTTTAAACAATTCCGAAACACTCCATTCATCGGTAGCATATACCCCAATTTCGTTACTATATAAATGAACTACATCACTTGTACTAAAGTTCACATTAGGCTCCTGCGCTGAAACTGCGCTTGGTATAAACACATGAAAAGTATACTCAGCACCAAACTTGAAATGGTTCTTTTTACTTGGGATCCAATCAATGTTTTCTTTAAAATGATAATCGTGTATACCGGAAAAGAGCGAAAAATTAAACCCGCTTTCGGCACCAGAGAAACTAAACGTATAGCTTGAATAGGATAATGACGCGGTTGATAATAATTTATCATTGAATATGTGATTCCAATTGATAGATGCAATGGCGTTACCCCATGGCACTTTAGTGCTGAAACCAACCTGCGCATCACTGAACTTGAAGTTATCCTGGCCATAATAACCAGTACCGGATATTTGATCGTGTGGCGAAAAGCGATAATGCAATTTTGCATTAAGATCGTAGAAAAAATAACTGGTTCCCGAAAACGCTGAGGAAGCAGGAATAATAGGTTTTTGCATAAACAGATCAACATAGGTGCGACGAGCAGAAACAATAAAACCGGCAGTGTCTTTTTTTATAGGCCCCTGAACAGTAAGGTGTGAAGCTATTAAGCCTATTCCACCACTTGCGTGGATCTGCTCAAGGTCTCCTTCTTTTGCTGTAATGTCGAGAACAGATGAAATACGTCCACCGTAATTTGAAGGCATATCACCTTTAATAAGCGAAACGGAACTAAGTGCATCAGAGTTAAATATTGAGAAGAAACCCAATAAATGGCCTGCATTATATACTGTAGCGCCATCAATTAAAACCAGGTTTTCGTCTGGCCCGCCACCACGCACGTAAAAGCCTGTATTAGCATCTCCAGCACTTTGCACCCCGGGTAAAAGCTGTATTACTTTTAGAATATCCTGTTCTCCGAAAAAGACGGGAATGGTTTTAAGGTCCTTAGCTTCGAGGGTAATAGTACCCATTTTTGCACTTTCAACGTTGTTATTAGCTTTCAAGCCAACCACGTTTACGGTTTTAGCATTAATGGCATTTGACACAACAGATACATCTATCTTTATGTCCTTACTTACCTTTATTACTATTATAGTATCCTTATAACTTATAAGTGAAACATGCAAGTGGTATGTTCCTTCGGGAACTGAAAAAGTATAATACCCGTTTATATCTGTTGCTGCACCTTGTTTAAGTTCATCAACAAACACACTAACGCCAGGTAATGTTTCACCATTGCCTGCATCCTTAACATAACCATAAACCTTAAACTGCTGTGCAAATCCGGCCGGGGAGAATGTGAACAGGAGAGTTAACAAAAATAAAAAGCGCATGGGCCGGAAAAAATATTATGCCATTTTTTAAAAAATATACTTTTGCAAAAGTAATTTTTTAGATAACATAGCAACATAAAACAATGTAAAATATTGATTAGTTGCAGGAAAGGCCCTATAAATTTAATTAGCCCTTCATGTTATTTTGTATTAAATCGGGATGTAGCGCAGCCCGGTAGCGCACACGCTTGGGGTGCGTGAGGTCGCAAGTTCGAATCTTGTCATCCCGACCAGCCCCGTAAAACAGTAAAAAACGGACAAAAAAAAGGGACACTACTAAGTGTCCCCGTTTTTGCTTGTTAGCGTATTTGTTTAGTCTTCCATGCTATCATGTCTGCTATGACCACCGCCATGGCTAGATCTGCCACCACTAGGGCCAGAACCTTCAGCACGCGGCTTAGCTACAGATACAGAAATATTTCTGCCTTCGTAATCTTTTTCGTTCAATTCATCAATAGCACGTTGGCCATCTGATTCGTTTTTCATTTCTACAAAGCCAAAGCCTCTAGATCTTCCTGAGAATTTGTCAGTGATTACTTTTGAAGAAACTACTTCACCATACTGCTGAAATAAGTTTTTCAGGTCTTCGCTTCGAACTTTGAAGTTCAAATTTGATACAAAAATGTTCATAATAAAAGATAAATTAATTGATTAATCAGGGCAAATATACCAATTTTTGATTATGAT
>JABCZY010000060.1 GCA_013289395.1 Bacteroidota bacterium | reverse complement strand
TCGATTGATTTTTAATGATTTTTTCTCACTGATACAATTTAGAAAGGATGGTATCAGCATTGTATGTGAAGGTGATTTTGCTCAGCTGTCAGGTAATGGAGAAGGTATTATTCACGAGTTTTTTTCCTTGTATGAACATACTTCCAAGCTTGAATGTTTTGGTAAAACTATAAAACATGAGTTAATTGTTCGTTCTGTAGATATTAAAGAAGTAATAGATATCTCTAAATATTTGCCGATAAATCCAGTTAAAGAACCACTTATTGATTTTGCCTGCGTTTACCATTTCAATTATAAGGATTATGAAACATATGTGACCACTGGAAATTTTGTTCAAACGGATATAACTAGGTACGAACTGTCTTTATTTAATACAGAACGAAATAAAGACTTGAAGGATGCGGAAAATGGTAAGATGATAGAAGTCAAGATTAGTAGCAGCGAAACTAGTCCAGATATAAGTAAATTTAATCTTTTAGCCGGTAGTGCAGAACATTGGCTGAAAAATTTTTAAGTAAAATGAGCATATCTGTTAAAGAACTTATTGGTAAGGTTGGTAAAATTGACGGTACACTTTCAGAAGCTGGACAAGGTGTAATTCCTTTTGCAACTTCTATCGATCCAAGTGATTTAATGAAACCTGCTCAAATTGGAGATAGTAAACCCCTTCAAGGTATTGTAGAGTCTTTCGGATTCACTCCTCTTCAAGAAGGAACCTCTTTTTTAGGAAGATGGATTAGATACAGGCGGATTCCTGCTCAAATATTAAAAATTGATGTCGACACGGTAACTGTAATTTTCTTGATAGTAAAGAATGATAAAAAAACATATAAAGAACGGAGATTGTCGAAAGAATTGTTTGAAGGTGTTAACTTAAAGGAAGGGAATAGGTTATTGTTTAACTATTATAAAAGGCATAAAGCCTTTAAAGTTGAAATTTTTGATGATCAGAGACTTATACCTGAAAGTGATTTCCCAGAAGTTGATACAGAGCGCCTGAGTAAGCTTGAATTTCTACAAAAGAAAAAATAACACTTTTATTTTGGAAATTACTTTCAAAGATGTTGGACAAGGTGATTCTATTGTATTAGAATGGACAGATAACGGTCAGAAGAAAATTGGAATTGTAGATAGTGCTATATACCAATTTCGCAATCCAATTTTGGAACATCTTAGAGCTACGTTGCCCAAGGAAATAGAATTTATATTCTTGTCTCACCTTCATCATGACCATTTTTCAGGATTTAGTGATGTCTTAGATTTTTGCTATACGGCAAAAATATCAATTAAACAATTTTATTATACTTTTTCAGGTGAAACTGTTCAAGTGTTTTCTAAGGATAACAAAACGAAAAAAGCAAGGGACATGGAATTGTTTCTTCTTACTTTTGATAAATATTTTAAAGATGGACCAAATAAAATTATTCTTGATGGAGGCCACATCACAACTAAATCGCTACCTATTGTAAGATTAAATGATGACATAATGATACATATTCTTGCACCGACAGAATATGATTGCCTTTCATTAGAAGTAGCAATTGGGAAATATATAGGAAAAAGGGTCACAACGGACCCAGATATAAATAGTGTATCTACAATTTTAAAAATCAGTCGGGGTGATGAATATGTCTTGCTGACTGCAGATGCTCCCAAAAGTCATATATCAAGAAATACGAAAAGACTTTTTTCCGATACCATGGTTATTTGTCAAGTGCCTCATCATGGTTCAAAATACAATCATCCTATGCCATTTTGGCAAAATGCAAAACGAACTGAACAATCCGTAGCAATATTTAGTTGTGGTATTGAAAAAAAAGATGAAATACCGGATGATATAACCGTGCAGGAAATACATTCCTTGAAATATAAAATACACTCAACAAACCAAGTTTATGGAATCGCAACGGTTTTTGGAGACATTCCAAATGTACCTGAAGACCCTATTATTCAAGACCTTGAAGATCTTTTGGATGAAGATGAACCAACAATAATGAGCCCCGTACTTAATACTCTGAATGGTGACCAGAAATTTAATATTTGGTAAGATTATCTAAGGTAGGGGTTCATATCCACAATACTATACTGTTAATTCAAAGTGATAAGACGTTCTTTTATCTCAGGATAGAGTTTTAGAATATTATTATCACTAACCAATTCTACCTTCTTAATCCGGTTCTCGTTTACAAAATACCATACCTCGACGTAGAAGCCAGGCAGCAGGTATAGATTTATTTTATAGCCATAATACTCACGAACACTGACATACTTACCATTATCCCAAACGTAGGTTGCCTTTTTATACATGTCAAGACCATTATAACCTTCTTGATCCATTACTGATTTGATTATTTTGTTTTTCTCGACTATCTATTGTAAATATATTTATTTATATAAGAGATAGTGATGAAGTGTTTGGCTCAGAAGTGATTTTCGCCTGCTTATTTCGTTCAGTTCTCCCAATATAGGTAGGTTTGACCAATGGACAAATTTCATGACAATTGATTTGCCGGTTTTCCAACATCCGACGTTGGGTCACAAGTTTAACATTGTAAGGAATTTCTACACTCTTCTTCTTCCTACCTTTTATCGCTTCGTTAGGTGACAGTGTATCTAATACCGGTAAATACAAGTTGTTATAATATTCTATCATCTCTGGTAATTTCCGCTCAACTTGCTTAAAACTATAAGGTCTATATTTCCTGAGAATAATGTATTTAAACTTGTAATTAAATGTTTCAATCATATTATTGGTTCTTTTGGTAAATGTTCCTCTGATATGGTCAATCAAAATCCTCTTATCTGATTGTAGGAATTCCTTAATAGAGCCATGGTTTTCAGGTCCATCATCACTATACAACTTTATATCCCTATAATAAAGGCGATGTTTGGATATAACTTGTTTCAAATTCATCGCCACTGTTTCAGATTTGCTACTATATGAAGGTACGGCACCTAATATTTTGCGTGAATAATTGTCCATGATAAAATGAATGTAGAACCTTTCACCATTTACGCATTTAACCATCGTACTATCCATATGCAGAATTTCAAATGGCTTTTTTGAGACAATTTGTTCACTTAAGGATACTTTTTTCTTCACTGCATTCTCTTTGTAACCGGCAAATGAAAGAATGTACTTCCAAAATGTGCGATCTGAAACTAATAACCCTTCACGCCTAGCCTTCGCCCAGATATATCTTCTTGGCAAATGACTGTTTTCAGCAGCGAATAAGTATTGCTTTAATAAATCTTGCTCCAGGATTGTAAGTTGCTTGGTATACCGATTAAAACATTGTTTCAGCATCGATACCTCGCATTTTTTATGAGCAGCCCAAATAAGGACCTTTTTTTCAGTCATCCTCAATCTTTTGGTAAGCCTCTCTTTGGGTATATAGTTCTTTGCTTGAAAATATGCTTCAACTACCTTTTCTTTATTCTTTAATAAGAGTCGATCTCTTTCGCCAGTCGAGTCAAGAACATCATCCAAACAATTTAATAAAAGGGTTAGCCCTTCACACATTGCGGCATAATCCGTCTGCTCATAAGTACCTTCTTTCATTTGTTATGATAAACTATTGTACAAAATAACTTACTATTCACAAAAAACGTAGTTGTAGAGAATATTAAGAGCGTCGAGTAGCTGAATTATGAATGATCCTAATGCTCAACCATCATTTTACCACATTGCACTAGTACTCCATCAGGATTAAGTATCCGATACAAGTATAAACCCGTGGATTGACTGCTTAAATCAATTTGAGTTGTTGTTGTGTTAAATTGGGTATTGTAGATATTCTCACCAAACATATTGTATATTGTTATGATGTTTTTGCCGGTGTTGTCTGGAAAGTTAAAAGTGAAAATGCCTGTTGAAGGGTTGGGGTAAGTTTGAATATTAGATTGTCTACTGTTTATCTCATTAATACCAGTTAAAGTATCATGCCATTTAGCTATATAATTTACAAGAATACCACCCGCACTATCAAAAGCGCCACCTACATATAGGCTGCTGTCATAATCTGCCATACCAAAAGCAATAGAGTTTAACCCTGTTCCCAAAGATCCCCAGGAAGTCCCATTCCAGCTAGCTATATAGTTTGTTTTAACACCTGTACCAGCGATAGTAAACCCCCCACCAACATAAAGTAATCCATTATAACTACATAACACATCAACCGAAGAATTGACTCCGAAATCAACAGCAGACCAAGTAGTGCCATTCCACTTCGCAATATATTTAGCAGTCACTCCTCCTGCTTTAGTAAAAGCACCTCCTGCATATAAATCACCATCATAAACTGCCAGGCAACTTACATACTGATTTAACCCGCTACCTAGTGGAATCCAAGAAGTGCCATTCCACTCTGCAATATAATTAGCAGATGCTCCTCCTGCTTTAGTAAAAAGACCACCAGCATAAAGATTACCATTGTAAACAGCCAAAGCATAAACATCAGTGTTCATTCCTGAATCCAAAGAAAACCATGACGTACCATTCCATCCGGCAATAGAATTAGATGAAACACCTCCTGCATTTCTAAATTGCCCCCCAACATAAAGATTACCGCCATTGGTAGTTAAAGCAAACACAAGGCTATCTACCCCAGAACCTATATTAGACCAAGATGAGCCGTTCCATTCGGCAATATACTTTACTGTGGTACCGCCAGCTTTATAAAACTGCCCCCCGGCAATAATATTCCCATTATATCCCGATAAAGCCTGAACATAGCCGCTTATTCCAATTCCCATTGCGGACCAGTTTACCCCATTCCACTCAGCAATTGATTTGGCTGATACACCATTAGCAGAAGTAAAACCGCCACCAGTATAAAGATTACCATTATAAGTTAGTAGCGTTGAAACTCCACCGCCCTGCATTCCGGAATCAATAGCACTCCAAGATTGTCCATTGGAAGAGATGACAGTTAGCCAAAATAGAAGCAATACAGTAATTTTTCTCATAAAATTCATTGTATTATGATCTTTCCATAGGCATTTAAATCGCCTGATTTATTAGAAGCTCTATACAAATATAAGTCTTTTGAAAGGCTTCTCAAATCAACTGCTGCCTTTTCATCGATAAATTCCTGTTCGTATACTATTTCTCCTAAAATATTATAAATCTGAATCTTTGTGCTCTCATTAACTCCATGTAATTGAAATGTAAACAAGCCTTTAGAGGGATTTGGGAATACAGTTATTTGTTTAGATTTAACTAATTCCTGTATCCCAGTTGGCTTGTCATAAATAAGAAGCAAACTTCCATCGGGTGTTGATCCGTTTGCACCATTGAAATTGAAAAGTAAACTATCCTTTCCGGTCTTCAAATTATAACTAAAGATTACTCCATGATTGAATACACCACCTCTCTGAGCCATACCATATAAAATCTGATTAAGAGTATCTTCAATTAGATTACCCGATGGATACCAAGCACCATTCAGAGTACCTATTTGCAAGAGAACAGTGTCCTTACTGGTAACCGGGTTAAAACTGAACAATACTCCATCATTATTAAAGCCTCCAGATGAAGTTAATCCATACATTAAACCATCTGATGTCTGCATTAAATCACCAAATGGGAATGATCCATTTAAACTATCAAAATCGACTAACACTTTTTCAGTCAATGTCTTAGTATCAAAACTAAAGAGAGTCCCATCATTTTTAGTTCCACCCTCTTCAGTCATTCCATATAATAATCCATCTTGTCCAAGAATGAGACTACTTTGAGAGTATTTGCCATTTGTATTATTGAAATCGAGTAAAACATTTTCTTTGTTTGTTAAAATATTGTAGTTGAAAATAATTCCTACATTAAAAGCACCACCTTCCGTTGTTATTCCATATAATAAGGAATCTCCTATCTGAAGCAACGAACCATATAAAACAAATCCATCAGTATCATTGAAACTATATAAAACGTTGTATTGATTCAATAAAGAATTATAGCTAAATATTTCCCCTGCATTATATACTCCGCCCCGACCAGTTCCTCCATAGAATAAGCCATTACTCGCTTTGACTAATCCACCAAACGGGTTTGCTCCATTTAACCCCATAAAACTAGTCACACTATCTTCTTTACCAGTTAATAAATTATACCTAAACAGTACACCTTGGTTCTTCACCCCTCCGTATTCTGAACTTCCAAGCAATATGCTATCAGACTCTAAGACAAGACTTCGTGAAGCTGTATTACCATCTGTACCATTAAAACTAAATAAAACAGAATCTTTACATGTTACTGGATTGAAATTAAAAAGAACACCGTCATTATTGATGCCACCTATAGTAGTTTCACCGTATAAATGATAACTCTGACCATTTACAAGTAATGACCAGAAAACAAAACAAACTAAGAGTATCTGGCGCATGGTATTAGTACCTTAACTTATTATATCTAAGTTACTACTTTTAATGAATAATAGTTATTTTCTGAGTGGAAATTAATCTACCTGCATTGTCGACTATTCTACAATAATATAACCCAGGAGTTAGTTCTTCTATGTTTATAGTTGTAAAGCTACTTTTTAAATCGTTGCATTTCACCTGTTGCCCTATAAAACTGTACAAACACATTTTATAAGTCTGACCTTGAGGTATCTCCGTTTCAATATTTAAAATTGAGTTTGCAGGGTCAGGATATATTTTTGCAAAAACCTGTGTATTATCAATTGAATTTACTTTTCTATCTCTTTCATGTCGCTGAGAAGAGAATTCGCACGAATTACTATACTTTACCTTATCTGCAAACAATAATGATCTGGCTATATATACTGAATTGCCATATTGCAGTGGACATAACGGTGCAATTGTACGTAATGTTATTAATTGCATTGAGTCAGGACGATTCCTTCTTGCAGATTTCATCGAAATCAAAATAGTGTTTACTGTCTGTGATGTGCTTTCTATAGTATCAGGATTAATCAGTGAAGAGTTTAGTGCGGTCGCAATGCTAATATCTGACGGGCTAACTCCATTGGTATCAGCTAATAATAAGTTGATTTTTTCCAGCTTACCCATATTGTCAAGTGCCAAACTATCTCTGTATTTTTTTATTGTTGCATCACTGTCTACAAGTGAAGAATCAATACTAGTTAAATACCGGTATAAAGCATACTTCTCATGCCAATGGCTTGAATGGGACATTAACGTAAAATTGGCTGAATCCCTTATTACTCGTAAAGCCGTTGATACACTTAAACGAATAGCAGCGGTGTCAGGTAATGTCCCATGATGAGTAGGTCTATGATTATTGTTTCCACAAATAAACATATCTTGACAATCATAACAATCACCCACATTTAATGGAGTAAAGCTAATTGGAGTTGCAGAACCTCCAACGGCATTATTAGTTGGGTAAGTGTTAGAAACACTCAAGGTCGGGCAAAAAACATCAAAGGTAGTTGGGTTACCAGTAGGATTAGAAGTTGCATCCACAAAAGTTGCGTTGGCACTAGATCCGGAAAAAATCGCCCATTCATTATCAGTTGTATAATCAATAGTTCCTTGAGGACCGATAGTTCCACTACTTGCCAGGTATAAGCCATTATTATAATTACTTAAATTATTCTGATCTAAACGGGTTCCTGGAGTTTGGGGACCTGTGAAAAGAAGAGCATTGTTAAAACCATCAATAGTATTACAGTTAACAATGTTTCCTGAGTTACCATTTGCAACAAATATTCCATTTCCTATTAAGGATGATGGAGATTGCGATTGACTAATAGTATTACCTGTAATCTTTGTTCCAAACGAATTATTCAAAAATATTCCTGCATCATCTCCTTCACCAAGCCCATCTGTTGTAATACTATTACCTTGAACCGCTGTTACACCTTGTGTATTTGTGCAAACTACACCAATGTCTACATTGCTAATCGTATTATATGTACTTGGACCAACTCCGGATTGTCCAACCCCTATTCCAAGGAAGGTATTAGCGCTAGGTGTAAATTCATTAAGAATGATTCCATAACTAGGGCTACCAGCCCATATAGTACCACCATTTATATTATTTGCAGAAACATATAAACTGGAATTTAAATTATTAAGACTAAAAATCCCCACTTCATAGTTATTGATTGTATTACCACTAATTGGGAATTTTGTCAAGAAATTATCGCCTATTAATATTCCGGAAACCTGAGGGACTATCCCTGAAGTATTATAAATACTAGTTGAAGTTCCGCCGTCGAACGAGTTGTTTGTAATTACTGCATTAACGGTATCATCAGCGAATATACCAATTTGGCAATTAATAAATGTATTAGCATCTCCAGTTGCAGTACCTCCAATAGTTACCGTATAAATTCCTGTTTGATCACCAATGGCAGATATACCTGTCTGTTGCGCATTGGGTCCTGAACTGACACCGCCAATATTAGTAAAGGTATTGTTAATTATTGTTGAATTACTAGCCCTGCTATATATACCGCAATCAAGATTTTCAAAAATATTCCCATCACCCGAAGCTGAACCAACTGTGATGTTAGCCAGGCTAATTTTCATACCAATACTTCCACGAACACTGGAATACGGCGGCAAAAGGGTAGTAGGTGTAGTATTATCCAAACTAAAACTATAACAACTGCTAAAACTTGATGTTGATTGATAACTAGAAAAAGTAGATCCACTTATAGTTCCACTAAAAGTTCCGACACCACGAACAACTAATCCAATGTAATCATTATTAAAAATTGCACCACTAATATTATAAGTTCCTCCCCCATCAGGAATGACAACTGCATTAATACCGTCTTCAATGAGCGAGCCATTAATAGTTAATGTGCAGCCGTTTCCAACAATTATACTGTCCCACATATTATCGCATGCATGAATATGACAGCCATTTAATGTCAAACTATGTCCACCTGTCACTACAATTTGTGCATGCGCTCCCATTAATATATCGCTACAATCTATTTCAAGATTTCCGTCTACTGTTAGTGTACCATTTATATTGATGGAAGGTTCGCTTGAACTTACCCCATCAAAATCCACTAATGTCACTGTCTGAGTGGTAGTGGAAAATGATGCATAAGTTGGATAAGCGCTTGTAAACGAAGGATGAAGGGCAGATACGGATTGGTCGTTAAAGGCTACGACTGTGCTTGAACTACTACAACATCCACCTACTATGTATGTTGTGGTATATTCGCAACCCAATCCCAAATCATTTGTTGTGTATGTAACTGTACCACCAATAGTCGGGTCAGTAAATGTTGCTGTGACACTGCTTAAACAACCTGTAGTTGTTGCAGGTGTTAAGCTTCCTCCAGAAATGGTCCATGTACCTGTAGAGTAAGAACCAGACCCTCCCGTTACGTTAGCGCAATAGGTAAGGGAATTCGAACAAGCAAAATCAGGTCCTGTTATGACTATGTACCCAGAATTTTCCGTTACAGGATATGTTTTATTTGCTGCACATCCTGTTACATATGGACCTCCATGATTAGGCGGGCGAAATTGATATGTACTTCCCCCGTAAGATTCAATCAATGTAAGTTGACTCCCAAGGCTACTCGAAGGAGTATTCCATGTAGCATTGCCAAATCCTAACGAATACGGTGAATTAGGATTTGCATATGGATCATTATAGCCCTCTTGATCAGTCCAGCCAATTGAAAGCACATCATAGTTATTCACAAAATTTGTGCCGTTCAAACTTGTAAGGAAATTATTTGATTCGGAAATTGTTACTGGCACCCCTGGACATGGAATAGCAGGGGTAATTGTGAAATCCGGATTTGGAGTAGGATAAACATTTACCACAACTTGCATCCAAGTCGTACCTTGACCATATTGGTCATAATTATATTCTGCTATATAAGATCCAGGGGTATTAAATACATAATCATCAGTTGTAGGTGTATATACGTATGCATTTAGTGTGGCATCCCAGATAACTAAATACAAGGTCTGTGACGCACCATGAGCTTGGCAAGGAAAAGAAACATCCATACCCTGGCAAACTGAGACTGTTCCTGAATTATCCATAATTTTAGAGTAATCAGGGTCACTACTATAATTAGGATCATAGCCATCTCTAATTACAACATCTGAAAATTCCCAAGTACCTTGATAGTATGTTGGATAATAATAAATCTCAATGAAGTCACCGGTGGCACCTGGATTAGGATTTACTTTTTCATGAAACCGAGGATCACCATTGTTAGTAGTTACCAAAAGAAAATATGTCCGTCCTGGAATAAGATTAGTATCTGTAATTGTAATAGAATCATGTGCTATACTATCGACCGTTACTTGCATCAGTTTTGTTCCACCGCAACTATCATATAGGGCTAGCGTATCAACATATCCAATGCTTGATGAATCATTAACTATTGTGAATGTTAGTGCTTTATTTTCTGCACCAATTGAAATCCATTTTGAACTTAACGCAGGTAATGAATCTATCAGATTTTGACCAACCATTAGTGGCATTGGTTTGGCGCATGTACTTCCATAACAATTACTTACTGAGATTGTTTGGGTATTGGTATTTGTGCACCCATTATTATCAGTACCAACAACAGTATATGTTACAGTCGATAATGGACGAGCAAAAATTGAAGATCCCGTAGTAGTAGTTAATCCGCTAGAAGGAGACCATATATAAGTATTTGCACCGCCTACAGTTAATATTGTTGAAGTATTTAGACATATTGAAGCTGAAGAGGGAGTTACAGTTAAAGTAGGTAAGGGGTTTACAGTTACCACAACAGTTTGAACACTTGTACATCCATTTGAGCCAGTTCCAGTGACCGTATAAGTTATCGAAGAAGTCGGATTTGCAGAAACGGTTGTTCCGGTTGTTGTATTTAGACCGGTCGAAGGACTCCATGAATACGTACTAGCTCCGCTGGCAGTTAATGAAGCTGAATTCCCTACACATATTGCAGAAGTTGAAGGACTTATAGTAACAGTCGGAGTTGTATTTACCATCACTCCACCCACACTACCTGCTGTTAAAGCACAATGATATTTACTAGTCTGTATAGCAAAGACAGTATATGTTGTGCTAGCACTAGGACTTGCCGTAACAGACGAGCCTGTTGTGGCACTCAAGCCTGTACTTGGACACCATGTATAACTGCTATAACCACTAGCAGTAAGTGAAGTTGAGCTACCACTACATATAGTAGCCGCAGTAGGTGATAAAGTTACTACGGGGTTTGCACTATTAGTTAATTGATTGCCTTTGCAATCTAGTAAGCCTTGTGTTATAGTTAAAGTATTGTTTACTGTAATAGGATGCAGCAAAAACAAAGTATCAGCTACAGTGCTTTTGTTTAATGTTAAATTATAAAAGGTAGGTGCATTGCTGCCGGTTACCTGGGCATTGGCACTGCCATTAAATGTTGCGGTTCCTGTGCCATATGCATAATACCCGTTATTTGTAAATGTGCCACCAATGTTCATGGCGCCTGTTGTAAATAATACGGTATCGGCATTGGTAAGGTTGCCTGTAAGGTTTAAGGTTCCTGTGTTTTCAACTAAAGTGGTGTTCGCATTTACGCACAAATTACCCGCCACTGCAAGCGGGCTGCTTGCTGGTGTTTTGCGTGTTGTACTACTGCCGGATCCCAATACCAAATTACCGTATGTTGGTGTCGTTGAAATAGTTTGTGCCGTATTAGCCAAATAACTGATTGTACTGCCAGAGTTTAGTGTGGTATGTGCAGTTGTAAATAAGGTAGGGAATGCAACATTGGTACTTGAAGAAGCTGCACCCAGCAACATATTCGTCCCTGATGCCATAGTAAATGTACCAGATGTATTACCTTTTATTTTGTTTGCTTGACAATCAAACACTCCACTTGAATCT
>JABCZY010000059.1 GCA_013289395.1 Bacteroidota bacterium | reverse complement strand
GTTGAAAGAAGAATTAGGTGAGGAGAAAGCGGCTGAAATGGGAATAATGAGCGGACAGAAAGTAATTACTGGTCCCAAGAAGTATGTACGCGATTGCCAGGTGGAGACCGATGCCGAGGCATTGATACCGGATGATTACGTGAATAGTTCTGAAGAGCGCTTACGCCTGTACCGTGAGTTAAATAATGCACAGGACGATGCCGAAATGAGTAGGTTTGAAGGTGAGCTTACCGATAGATTCGGCAAATTGCCAAATACGGTACAGGAGCTGATTAATGTTGTACGACTGCGAATGATGGCAACGGAATTAGGTATCGAGCGTATTGTATTCAAGAATAAAATATTTATCTGTTTCTTTGTTTCACAACCCGATTCGCCATTTTATACTACCGATACATTTGCCAATATTGTAGAGTACGTAAAACGGAATCCTTCTACTTGCCAGATGAAGCATGGTATCGATAAGCTTTCTTTGAATATTTCTCCTGTACGCAGTGTGAAGGAAGCGCTGAATATTTTCGGGAAGATGAAAGAAGTTAGAGTTTAAAACTCTAAGCCCTTATTTTACGTACATTAGCATACTATGAAAATAGCCATTATTGGTACGGGTATTGCAGGTATGGCCTGTGGGCATTTTTTGTCCCGAAGGGATCCATATGGACAAAAGAATGCTGAAATATCTTTTTACGAAAAGAATGATTATGCAGGTGGGCATACCAATACTATAACCGTTGATGAAGATGGTCAGCCGGTGTATATAGATACTGGTTTTATGGTCTTTAATCATGTTACATACCCTAACCTTGTTAAGTTATTCGATGAATTAAAAGTTCCGACTTTCCCAACCTCAATGTCATTTAGCGTGCAGTATACTCCCGATGGATTGGAGTATTGCGGATCGGGCCTGAACGGCTTATTTGCTCAGCGGAAGAATGTTTTTAATCTGCCGTATATACGAATGCTGAAGCAGATCGCACGTTTTAATGATGAAAGTATTAAGATATTGGATGACCCGAATTATGCGAACCACACATTAGGGCAATACATAAAAGAAAAAGGTTTTGGCGATGATATGTTGTGGAAGTATTTAATGCCAATGAGCTCAGCAGTATGGTCAACACCTTTGGATAAAATGGCCGATTTTCCGGCACAGACTCTCATACGATTCTTCTATAATCATGGCTTTTTGGGATTGAATACACAGCACCAGTGGTATACAGTTAAAAATGGAAGTAAGACATATAGAGATATAATAATGGCGCCGTTTAAAGATAAGCTGAGATTGAATGACCATGTGGTAAAGGTATTGAGGAAAGACGATAAGGTTGTTGTAAAAACAAAAAGCGGATCAGAAACAGAATTTGATAAAGTAATTATTGCAGCGCACGGAAACGAAGCATTGGCGATGCTTGATAACCCTACTCATGATGAACAAAGACTTTTAAGTAAGTTCCATTACCAGGCAAACCAAACGGTGTTGGATACCGATGCTTCAGTAATGCCAAAGAACAAAAGAGTATGGTCATCATGGAACTATAGAGTGGAGGGAAAAGAAGGTAAAACACATGCATCGACAATTTACTGGATGAATAGTTTGCAAAAAGTATCGAAAAAGAAAGATTATTTTGTTTCATTGAATGACCCGGGAAATATTGACCCTGAAAAAATACTCAGTGTAATAGACTACGAACACCCTTTGTTTGATGTAGATGCAATAAAGGCACAAGCTGAATTGAAAACAATAAATGAAACGGGTCCAGTTCATTTTTGTGGCAGTTATTTCAGGTATGGTTTTCACGAAGATGCTTTAAAGTCGGCAGTTGAGTTGTGTGAAGCACTTAATAAACGAACTTAGTAAAATGAACTCCGCCTTATACTTATGTAGTTTAATGCATAACCGTATGGAACCTAAGCCACACAGGTTCCATTACAAGGTGTTCATGTTCTGGCTCGATCTTGATGAAATTGATTCGATAGCAAAGAAATTTTGGCTTATCAGCCGAAACAGGTTTAACATGTTCAACTTTCGGGACTCCGACCATTTGCAGTTGCCGGCAGATAAACCTGATTACGGACTACCTGCTTTCCCAAAATGTGAAACTGCAAAACCCTAAAATATTCCTTCTTACAAATTTGCGTACACTGGGGCATCAATTCAATCCTGTTTCTTTCTATTATGTATATGAAAATGAACAACCTGTTTGTTGTGTAGCGGAAATAGGGAACACGTTTGGCGAAATGAAGCTTTTCCTGCTTGGTAATGAAACTTTACAGAAAAATCTTTTTTTATATCGAACAAAGAAGTATTTTTATGTTTCACCCTATATCGAACACGACGTGGAATTTGATTTTCAACTTGCCTTACCTACCGATAAACTAAACATCCGTATTGATGATTATAAGGAGGGCAGGCGGTTCTTTATAGCTACGCTTACAGGTGTTAAGAAGAAACTGACTCAATTTCAATTGATTTGGTACGCAATAAGGTTCCCTTTTATTACTGTGAAGGTCATTACTTTAATACATTGGCAGGCTATGTTATTGTGGTTAAAGAAGATACCTTATCAAAAAAAGGCGGACAATGATAATCTGCAACGTGACGTTTTACGTAAATATCCTCAAAGTTAATTACTATGGAAGCAATTACACTTACAGGAAAAAGAACATGGTATGAAAGCATAGTATTGCAATTCCTCTCTGCTATGGAAAAGGGGTCTGCTACCATTACTATGCCATCGGGTGAGATTATCAGCCTTGGAACACGGGGTGGAAGCGTACATGCTAATATTCTAATATCCGATAAACGCTTTTTTGAGAAATGTGTACTGTTCGGCGATATTGGTTTTGGCGAAGCCTATACTGAAGGATATTGGGAAACAGATAATATTACCAATGTAATTCGTTGGTTCTTGCTGAATATCGAAGACGCACCATCTGTTTCGGGTAGTAAGGTAAAGAGTGGCATATTAAATATCCTGAGATTTATAAATAGGCTGTACCATATTAAACGTAAAAACGATCTGGAAGGATCAAGAGAGAATATTTCAGAGCACTATGATCTGAATAACGATTTCTTTAAACTCTTCCTAGACCCTAGCATGACCTATTCAAGTGCTTATTTTGAAACCGAAGGGCAAGATCTGCAGGACGCACAATTGGCTAAATATGACAATTTGTGTCGTGATTTGAAATTAAAACCAACAGACAGTGTATTGGAAATTGGCTCTGGTTGGGGTGGTAATGCTATTTATATGGCTAAGAAATATAACTGTAAGGTCACTACAGTTACTATTTCAGAAGAGCAATACAAAATGGCTAAGGAACGCGTTGAGAAAGAAAACTTAAGTGATAGAGTTGAGGTAAAATTGATGGACTATCGTCTTATACAAGGACACTTTGATAAAATTATATCAATAGAAATGCTGGAAGCCGTAGGCCATGAGTTTTTAGATGCGTTTTTTAAGAAATGCCATGACTTGCTGAAACCGAAAGGTGTTTTGGCATTTCAGGTGATAACAAGCCCTGATCCACGTTATGACAGTATGCGTAAAGGAGTTGACTGGATACAGAAACATATTTTCCCGGGTACCTTACTTCCATCGGTATCAGCTATAAATGGAGCAATAAACAGGACAGGGGAATTAACAATGATGAATCTACGTGAAATGGGTTTGCATTATGCAAAGACCCTTGATATATGGAAACAAAAGTTCAATGAGAATCTGAGCGAAGTGAAGAAGCTTGGGTTTGATGAAAAATTCATACGCAAGTGGAACTACTACTTAAGTTACTGCGAAGCAGCGTTTGCAACACGTAATATCAACGTAATGCAAATGGTTTATACAAGACCTAACAATACTGAATTCTAGAAATATGAACCTGGCAGATATGGCTAAGAAACTAAATGTAACAAAGGATGTTACGAAAGTGAATAAACTGAAGGTTGGTGATAAAGCCCCTGACTTTTCTATAAAGAATCAGGATGGAAAAGAATATTCACTAAAGGATTATGCCGGGAAAAAAGTAGTCCTTTATTTCTACCCTAAAGATGACACTCCGGGTTGCACGGCCGAATCATGTAACCTTAGGGATAATTATTCTTCATTAAAGAAGAAGGGGTACGAGGTGATTGGTGTAAGTGTTGATAACGAAAAGTCACATAAAAAGTTTGCCAAAAAGTTCGACCTTCCGTTTAACTTATTAGCTGATATTGAGAAGAAAATGGTGAATGATTATGGAGTATGGGGAGAAAAAACGCTTTTTGGAAGAAAGTATATGGGAATTATTCGAACTACCTTTATTATAGACGAAAAGGGCAAGATCGAGAAGATTATAGGTGATGTAGAAACCGGTGACCATACGGCACAGGTTCTGGCTTAAACAGGCTTTTTTGCAAAATACAGTAAGAATTCGTACCTTTGTTTAGTACAAACCTGGAAGGTAAAAATCAAAGAAATGGCTGAGAAAGAATTAGTAAAATGCTCCTTTTGTGGAAAGGATAAGAAGGACGTCTTTATGATGATAGGCGGGCTTGATGGGCATATTTGTGACCAATGCGTAGCCCAGGCTCAAAAGATTGTTGAAGAAGAATACAAACAACAGACTGATACCAAGAAGATTCAACTTGTTAAACCAGCTGAAATAAAAAGGCAATTGGACGAGCATATAATTGACCAGAATGAGGCTAAGAAAATAATGTCGGTTGCGGTATATAATCATTATAAGAGGATATTACAGAAGACTACCAAGGGCGAAGATGACGGAGTGGAAATTGAAAAGTCGAACATATTATTGGTCGGTGAAACGGGCACTGGTAAAACCTTGCTTGCACAAACCATTGCTAAAATATTGAATGTTCCTTTTTGCATTGCCGATGCTACTGCATTCACTGAGGCTGGTTACGTAGGTGAAGATGTGGAGAACGTATTGGTAAGACTTTTGCAGTCTGCTAACTACGATGTTGCAGCTGCTGAAAAAGGAATTGTATTCATTGATGAAATAGATAAGATATCGCGCAAAGAAGGTGATAGCCCATCTATTACACGTGATGTTGGCGGCGAAGGTGTGCAACAGGCTTTATTGAAAATGCTTGAAGGTTCGGTTGTGAATGTTCCTCCACAAGGCGGACGTAAACATCCTGAACAAAAGATGATATCGGTAAACACAAAAGACATATTATTTGTTTGTGGTGGTGCCTTCAATGGAATTGATAAAAAGATCGCACGTCGTGTACAATCTCACGCACTTGGATACTCAAGAGGAGCTGAATCAGAAGAAATAGACCGCGAGAACTTATTGCAATATATTTCACCGGAAGACTTAAAAAGCTTTGGACTGATACCTGAGTTCATTGGCCGTTTACCGGTAATTACATACTTAAGCCCGCTTAGCAAAGAAAGCTTAAAACGGATACTTACCGAGCCAAAGAATGCATTGATTAAGCAATACACCAAGCTATTTAAAATAGATGATGTAAAACTTACTATTGACAAAGGTGTATATGATCTGATAGTTGAAAAAGCTATTGAGTACAAACTTGGCGCAAGAGGTTTACGTGCTATATGCGAAGCTATTCTTACCGATGCTATGTTCGAAACACCTGGCGATTCTGAAGTTAAGGAATTACATATTACACTTCGTTACGCCAAGGAAAAGATACAGCGCTCATCTGCACTGAATAGGTTGAAAGCAGCTTAAACAGTAACTTTTTTAGGAATACCCAACTGGCTATGTATCTTGAGCGAAAGGCTCATGAACAATATTTTTGGGTGTGCATTTCTTTCAACTGCATGGTATGCTTTAGTCAATTCCTCTGCAATATTAGCACCACTTTCAAATGGTACATAGGGAGAAAATTTTCTCAGGAAATCTTCTTCGCTTGCTTTTACATTAATTGCAAAACTGCCTAGTAATATACTCTGGCGAATGGTTTGAATAGAGTAGGCGAGTAATTGCTTTTGCTTTTCCCTGCCAATAGTTGCAACTTCATTTATCCACTCCGAAAGCTTATCTCCGTTTAGTGTTAGGCAAATACGCATCCACTCCTGGAATTTCTCTGATAAGAATTGCGCATCCTCATTTTCAGTAAGTAATACCTGAGCGTACCTGTAATTCCCTTCTGCAGATTTGGCTATACCTATTGCCTGTTCCTTTGGCGTTTTATTATTCTCTACCAAAGCACCAATAATATCCTCTTCAGTAAGGCGTGGTATTTTAGTTATTTGTGTGCGCGATAATATGGTAACAGGTAGTTGGGTACCTTCCGTTATTAGAATAAAAATGGTCTTATCAGGAGGTTCTTCAAGTATTTTCAGAATTTTATTGGCCGCAACCAAGTTTAGTTTTTCAGCCATCCACACTATCATTACCTTGTATGAACCTTCGTGAGAGGTAAGACTCAGTTGGTGAAGTATGTCTTTACTTTCACCAACACCTATTACCGGTTGCTTATTCTCTGCATCCAATGTATTCATCCAATCGGTGAGAGACATGTAGTTATTCTTCAGGAATGCTTCTTTCCATTTCGGAAAAACATCATTGCTCTTTTCTACATCCTTAGACAGTGCAAGCGGAAAAACAAAATGTACATCGGGGTGGCTGAGTTTACTAATACGTTGGCACTGCGGGCATGCTCCACATGAATCAGTTGCCGTGCGTTGCTTGCAAAACAGGTATTGTATATAAGCAATTGCAAGTGGTAATGAACCGTTGCCTTCTGGTCCAAGAAAAAGTTGTGCGTGACTTATACGACCATCTGTAACAGCCTGTATAAATGACTCCTTAATATGCTGCTGGCCTACAACTTTACTGAACTGCATTCAGGAAAAATTACTTTGTGTCTTTCTTATCTAAGTGAAGTGTGTGCCCCATTTTATCTCTTTTAGTTTCAAGGTAAAAATGGTTGTGCGGGTTCGATTCTACTTCCATCGGAATATTCTCCACTATCTCAAGATTGTAGCCCATCAAGCCGGCTCTCTTCTTAGGATTATTGGTCATCAGGCGAAGTTTGCTGATGTTAAGATCACGCAAGATTTGTGCCCCAACACCATAGTCCCGTTCATCTGCTTTAAAGCCTAATTCTAAATTCGCTTCTACAGTATCGCGGCCTTCTTCCTGAAGTTTGTAAGCATGTAGTTTGTTCAACAGCCCAATGCCTCTACCTTCCTGGTTAATGTATACAATAGCACCTTTGCCTTCTTTTTCAATAGCCTCCATAGCTTTTTGTAATTGCGTACCGCAATCACAACGCATTGAACCAAAAATATCTCCGGTTACACATGATGAGTGCATACGCACCATTACGGGTTCACCTTTTTTCCATGTACCTTTTACCAGTGCAAGATGCTCCTGGTCATTAGTAGTCTGGCGATACGCTATCAGGTTAAAGTTGCCGAACTTGGTTGGCATCTTTACTTCAATATCGCGTACAATAATGGTCTCAGTCTGCAATCTGTATTCTATCAGATCTTTGATAGAAATTATTTTCATGTTATGCTCTGCAGCAATCTTCAAAAGATCCGGCATGCGAGCCATGGTACCATCCGGGTTCATTACTTCTATCAATGCACCCACAGGCTCAAACCCTGCAAGGCGCGCCAGGTCAATAGCTGCTTCAGTATGGCCTGCCCTTCTCAATACACCACCCTTCATGGCGCGTAACGGGAATATATGGCCGGGGCGTGCAAAGTCTGATGCTTTTACTGAAGTCTTGGCCAATGCTTGTAATGTCTTTGCCCTATCGTGCGTAGAAACACCCGTTGTACAACCATGGCCAAGTAGGTCCACAGAAACTGTAAAAGGAGTTTGATGCAATGAGGTATTTGAACTTACCATCATTTCAAGTTCCAAAGCACGACAACGATCTTCTTCAACCGGGGCACATAATACACCACGGCCATGGCTCAACATAAAGTTTACCATTTCGGGTGTAATGTTTCGTGCAGCGGTAATAAAGTCACCTTCGTTCTCGCGGTCCTCATCATCAACCACAATAACCAGTTTCCCTTTCTTTATATCGTCAATAGCATCTTCAATAGCCGAGAGTTTGCTTGCCATAATTTAATTATTTATGCGCCTTGTGAGCGCGATTTATAGATGGGCACGTTTGAACATGCTTCACCGTACATTATTGTTTTAACAAAAGGTTTTAGCATATTAACTGCATCTACAAAAGCCGATGCAGGTATTTCAACATCGCCGCAACCTTTTATCATTACACGTTTATCTGTGTATTGTTCAGGTTTCAGTTTCTCTAATATTGTTTCGTGGAACAATACAGTTTCCAATGTTTCAGGAGTTCCGCACACTACCTTTTTAGCATACGGTTGCAGTTCCGATGCAAGCAACATATAGGCCCATGTAGGTATAATAGCATCAGCAGTAGATGTTATAGCAATGTACTTATCCTGGTACTTGCTCCAATCTTCATTTTTTACAAATGCGCGGAAATCTTTTTCCTTCAAAATTAGCCCTTCAAAAAGATGATCTTTCATATCGATAACTGCACGTACACCTGCAGGATAAAAATCCTTCAGGTCTATCGATACCAAACCACTTTCGGCTATCTTGTTTTTTATTTCTTCTACTTCCTCTGCCATGGCTTTTTTAACTGTACAAAGATACTCAATATAGAGGGAATTGCCTCCTCAAAATCCAATTATTTAGGCCGTTAATCATATATTGTTTTACCTTTGGCAAATGAGCAGAAATCAATGGTTTTTACCCACTTTGCTTGTTCTTATATGGCTGATTATGATAGGCATAACCAACCCGATTGGCAATTTTCCCATCAACGACGATTGGCAGTATGCAAGGCCTGTTTCTTCTCTTGTAAACCAAGGTCAGTATATTTCTCCCGATTCATATTCTCCTATAATAATTGCCCAGGTATTTTACGGGGCATTCTTCTGCAAGCTGTTTGGTTTTTCATTTACAGTGTTGCGTATTTCGGTTCTCATATTAGGTATAATTGGTGTACTGGTTTTTTACACACTCGTAAAGCTGTTTACTAATTATAAAGTAGCTTTCATGGGGGCACTGATATTGCTGGTTAATCCCTTATATTTTTCTCTGGCTAACAGCTTTATGACCGATGTGCCATTCCTGGTGCTTGCTCTTATTTCAATGTATTTTTTCATTATTTCAATGGAGAATGATAGGCCTGTCTATTATGTTATTATTGCTACTGTATTTGCATGTATTGCAACCCTGGTAAGGCAATTTGGCGTTATAATACCTATTGCATTCGGGCTTACAATGATCATAAAAGCCTGGCCACAAATTCAAATCGGCAAGGTAAAATATTTAGTCCCTGCTATTGTAGCTATTGTAGCATATACAACCGGATTATGGTGGCTGGCACATATCGGGTCGGAGTTAAAGCCATACGAAGGGCAACAAGTGGGCAATTTCTTAAGTGATATTCTTGGCCTGTCAAATAGAATGTTTGGCCGAATAGGCCTTATTATATACTATGCAGCCGTTTTTTTATTGCCTCTTTTAGTTGTTTTAAATATCAGGGGGTTAAAACAATTTTCACGCAGGCAAAAAATTATAACCGGTATTATATTACTTGTATGTAGCATTCCTCTTATTCATATGTGGAATATGCTGCCTTGTGGCAACTATATGAATGGAGAATTCATAGGCCCAAAAACAATGAGGCACCTTACAGGATATAATGAATATGACATTTCCCAATCATCACGTATTGTAATATCTATAGTGTCCTTGCTTTGTGCCATTTTATTGATATTGAACATGGTTATTGCGTTTAAAGACTCAAAATCTGAAGCATCAGATGACTCGAAGTCTGAGCTTTTCTATCAGCGTATTTTTATTGTGTTCTGCTTATGTGGTTATTCATTTCTTGTATTTGTTTTCCAGGCTTTTTTCGATCGTTACCTGCTCTTACCAATTCCTTTGCTATTCCTCTTACTTGTCTCTAAACCTGGGATTGTAATCAATTTAAAAGGCAAAAGAATTATTGCGGCATACAGTATTATTTTCCTGACAGGCTTGATGACATTATTAGAAACACATGATTACATGGAGTGGAACCGTTCCAAGTGGAAAGCACTTGATTATCTTACCAAAGACTGTAATATTTCGCCTCATAAAATAGATGGTGGTTACGAGTTCAATGGCTGGTATCTTATATATCCGTTTAACGGTAAGGCGGGAAGAAGCTGCCCTTATGTTGATGGCGATGAGTATATAGTTACACATAGTACTGGGTTTGAGGGATATAAAATAATTAAGCAGTTTCAGTATCAGAATTATTTTCCTTTCGAGGAAAAGACTATGTATATTTTTCATAGGGAGTAATTTCTCTTCATTTCAATTTTGGGCGTTCCCCTACGGGTCGGGCTATACGCTACAACTCCGCGCTGCGCTTGCGGGGTTTTCGCTTCTATCCCTAACGCAGAAAGGCATAAATTCATACTTTTGACATTCATAAATTTAAGCCATGATAAAACCCGAAGCAGTTACCGACAGATTTTTAAAATACGTAAAGATCGATACCCAGTCAGACCCTGAATCGCCAACCATACCCTCAACGGCTAAACAAAAGAATCTAGGCAAAGTATTGGTGGAAGAATTGAAAGCCATTGGAATTAAGGATGCTGAGCTTGATGAATATGGATATATATATGCGACTGTTCCGGCAACATCAGATAAAAAAGTACCTGTACTTTGTTTCTGCTCGCACATGGATACCTCACCTGACTGCTCGGGTGCGAATGTAAATCCGCAGATACATAAGAACTACAAAGGCGGCAACATTCAACTGCCTAATGACAAAACACAGGTGCTTACACCCAATGATCATCCTGATTTGAAGAACCAGATTGGCAACGATATTATTACTACTGATGGCACTACCTTACTTGGTGCAGATAACAAAGCTGGCCTGGCTGAGATTATGGCTGCTGCTGAATACCTGATGAAACACTCTGAAGTGAAGCACGGAGTTATTCGTATACTGTTTACACCCGATGAAGAGATTGGCCGTGGTGTAGATAAAGTTGATATGAAAAAACTTGGCGCACAGTTCGGGTATACCATGGATGGTGAATCGTTGGGGCATATTGAGGCAGAGAACTTTTCAGCGGATGCAGTTAGCATTGTTATAAATGGTGTGAGCGCACACCCGGGCTTTGCAAAAGGCAAAATGGAAAGTGCTATTAAAATTGCAAGCAGTATTGTTGACAAGCTTCCTAAAGACAAGCTATCACCGGAATCTACAGAGGATATGGAAGGCTTTGTGCATCCTACGTCAATTGGCGGAGGCATAGAACAGACTACCATTAAATTGATAATACGTGACTTTGTTACCGAAGGACTGAAAGAAAAAGAAGATATGTTGCGCACCATTACCGATAAGGTGTTGAAGGATTACCCGCATTCTACATATGAGTTTAAAGTAACAGAACAGTATCGCAATATGAAAGTTGCTATAGATAAACATCCTGAAATAATTAAGTACGCCGAAGAAGCAATGAAGATAACTGGGATTAAACCCCACATGCAGGCTATACGTGGTGGTACCGATGGATCTCGCCTGTCGTTTATGGGTATGCCCTGCCCTAATATTTTTGCCGGAGAACATGCTTTCCATGGTAAGCAGGAGTGGGTTAGCGTGCAGGATATGCAGAAGGCTGCCGAAACTATTGTGAATATTTGCAGCGTTTGGGAGAAACATTCATAGGCAATTAGGAATTAACAATTAAGAATTAGGGAATGAAATCAGATAGCAGAATGAGGTTATTAGGTGTTGGTTTACTTTGCTTATGCGGAGTGCCATTTGTTGGCGAGTTTGTTCACATACCTGAGTTCTTCAATGGCTTTTTCAGAGGCATGGGCCTGGTTTT